>NZ_JCBAJP010000001.1:0-470634 GCF_059772285.1 Rubrobacter sp. M3-4 | reverse complement strand
CGCGGCACCACCACCGAGGAACTTGCGCCGCGAGATCCCCTGTCCTTCCGGATTGCCGGTGCTCATCTGCTTTTCTCCTCCTTACCCACCAAGGTTCCTTCGACCTGCATGATCAACCCACGCCAGGAATCTGTCAACGACTACACGGCTCTTCCTCCGATCACCTCCCGTAGTTCCTCCGGGGCACCGCCGCGAAAGAGCCGGCTGAGCACAAGAGAGGCGGCGCCTATGGCCCCGGCGTCGTCCCCGAGCTCCCCCTCGACGATGCGTACCCTGCGCGCCATCTCAGAGAGCACCCGACGCTCGAAGGTCCTGCGGGCGGGCTCCAGTATGAGGGACCCGGCCTTCATCGTAGCCCCACCCACGACGACGAGCTCGGGGTCGAGCAGGTTGACCGCGTTGGCGATGCCGATCCCGAGATACCTGCCGGCCTCCTCGAGCACCCCGCGCGCCAGCCCGTCGCCCGCGCGGGCGGCCTCTATCACGTCGCCGGCCGTCACCTGCTCGGGTTCTTTTCCCGCCAGCTCTCTCCCTCCCGCCAGCTTGAGCGCCCGTGCGGCCCGCCGGGCTATCGCGGCCCTCCCCACCAGAGCCTCCAGACACCCGTACCGGCCACAACCGCACCTGGGCCCATCGATGTCCACGAGCGTGTGTCCGAGCTCCCCCGCCCCGCCGTTCGCCCCCCGGTAGAGCGCCCCGTCTACGACCACCGCCCCGCCCACACCCCGATGGACGATGACGTAGAGCATCTGCCTTACTCCCCGGCCCGCCCCGAAGAGGTGCTCCCCGAGCGCGGAGGCGTTGGCGTCGTTGTCCGCGACCACCGGCAGCCCGTACTCCTGCCGGACTTTCTCCACGATCTCGAAGCGGCCCCAGCCGGGATAACTCGGCGGGCTGAACCCCGCCGCATCGGAGGAGAAAACCGGGGCCGGCAGCGCGAGCCCTATCCCGGCCACTTTTCCGCTCTTTAGCCCCTCGGCCTCCCCGAGCACCTTCTCCAGTACGGACCGTACCCTCCGCCAGAGCTCCTCAGGCCCCCGCTCCATCCCCGAAGGAGCCGCAGAACGTACGAGGATCCCGGCGTTGAGATCCGTGACCACCGCCGTGAGCCGGCGGGGCCCCACCTCGAGCCCCACCGCGCTGTACGCCCGCGGGACGAGCTCCAGCAACACCGGCGGCCTCCCACCCGTGGAGACCCCAACCCCCGCCTCCCGCACGAGCCCCCGCTCCATGAGCTCCTCACAGATCTCCACCACCGCCGCCATGCTCAACCCACTCGCCTCGACGATCCCGGACCGCGAGATCGGGCCGTGTGTCCTGATCACCTTGAGCACCAGGCTCCTGTTGTGCCGCCGGAGGTTGCGCGCCCCCCTGCTGACCGCCAAAGCTCACCCCCACACTCCAACCCGGCCCACTTCATTCACAGGCCAGAATAACTCGTTTCATTTATGTTATCTCCCGGCACGTTACGGGTCAATATCAACATTTGTCATCGACAGGAGATGTGAGAAAGCTTGTTGGATGTTGAATGGGGTTGGATCCAAGGATGAACGGGGCAATCTTTTTGTCTGTCACTTTTTAAGGGGGCTTCACGAACGGGTTCCGTGGGGGAACATCAGGCGACGAACCGCCAGCTGACGAACAGAGCGCACAGGAAGAGCGAGAAAGCGATGTTGACGGCGAGCCAGAGGCGCAATGCCACCTTTCTCTTCCCGACGAGGGCACCGAGCGTGATGAAGATCGGGAAGGCCACGAGGACGAAGCGCGGCATCCCCATGAGCGGGTCCTGCGGGGTACCGAAGAGCGCGGGGACGGCGACGAGCAGGAAGGCGTAGGCGCTCATCCCCGGCGGGAGGCTCCGCGCCCCCGCCACGAGGAGCGTCAGGGCGAGCAGCAGGAAGAGCAGGTTGTAGGTCTCGTTGGTAGCGGCCAGGTGGTCCATGAGGCTCCCGGAGCCGGCTCCGGGGCGCATCCCGGAGAGTTGCGCGAGCCCCCGGCCGGCCTGCTCGAACGCCGTTACGAGGGCGTGGAGAGGTCCGGTGGGTTCCCTTCCCCAACGCCTCTGTCCTGTGTAGAAGAGGAGCGGGTTACCGAAGCGCCACCAGAGGTAGGCGGCGTAAAGGAGAAGTCCGGAGGGGGCGAGAGCGAGACAGGCGGCACCCCGCAGGCCGTACTCACGGCGGCGGCGCAGCCACTCCAGGGCCAGAGGCACGAGGAGGAAGATGCCCACGTTGCGGGTGGCGCAGGCGAGACTGGCCAGAACGCAGGCGAGCAGGAGGTTCTTCCTCACCCTCACGGCCCACAGCGCGCCCGCCGAGAGCGCGAGGAAGAGGCTCTCGGTGTAGACGGCGTTCAGGAAGAACGCGGTCGGGAAGAACGCGAGCACGAGCACGGAGGCCCGCGCCGTCCGCGGACCTCCTGCGTCCTCCGCCAGGCGGTAGACGAAGTAGAGTGCGAACGGCAGCGCGGCGAGAGAGACGATAACGCCCCACACCCCGAGGGCGGGCAGGGAGACGGGACCGCCGA
Organism: Rubrobacter sp. M3-4; assembly: GCF_059772285.1. Classification (NCBI taxonomy): domain Bacteria; kingdom Bacillati; phylum Actinomycetota; class Rubrobacteria; order Rubrobacterales; family Rubrobacteraceae; genus Rubrobacter; species Rubrobacter sp. M3-4. Next base: position 468,108 of record NZ_JCBAJP010000001.1, on the reverse strand, counting down.
AGAGGGAGTCGAGGGCGCGCACCAGCAGCGGGTAGAGGGGGAAGAAGGCCGGTGACTCGTCGTAGGGTGGGTTCAGGTAGCCGGAGGCGGCGAGGTGGATGTAGTGTTCGCCGTCCCAGTGCGACCACGTGTTCAGTCGGCCGTAGGGGACGTCCGAGGTCCGCCTCTGGAAGGAGCTTATGGGAAGGGTGCGGGCCATGATCGCCCCGGCGGCGAAGTAGAGGAGGCGGCTTGCGGCGTAGACGCCGAGGACGAAGGGGAGCGTGCGCCCGGCGGCCTCCCTGTGGCCCATCCTATCCCGTACCGGAGAAGCGGCGCGGCGCGACGATCAGGACGTCCTGGTTCTCGAAGACCGTCCGGTAGAGGTTCGGGTACTGCTTGAAGAGCGTCCAGTAGGGCACCACCGGCCGGTCGGGCTCCCGCTTGTAGAGCACGATGTAGCGCACGTCGTACTCCTTCAATATCTGCTGCGTCTTCTGGCCCTGCGGATGGGTCATCACCCACAGCACGTTCCAGTAGCGCTGCGGTGGGTGGGGCGGGAGGTCTCTCGGATGGGCGACCTGCCCGGCGGTGAACGACTGCAGCGCGCTGTAGTGGCCCATCGCGAGCATCATGCGGCTCGGGACCTGGTTGGACTGCGGGCTGACCATGATGTTGCCGCCGGTGTTGTGCTCCTTGAGCCACTCGCCCGCGGCGGCTATCTGCGGGGTCATGGTGACCTCCGGGCTGGGGCCGGCGGCCTGCTCTATGCTCTGCACCGCGCGCAGCCCGACGAGCCCACCGACGAGCAACACCGCCACGGAGGCGGCGTAGACGGGGAGCGGCCCGCGCAGCCACAGCAGGGATCTCAGCAGCATGACGAGCGCGAAGGCGGCGAACAGCGCGAGCGGGACGCTTATGTCGCGCCCGAAGCGCTGGGGGAATCCGGAGAGCGAAGTACTGCTACCCGCCAGCATCACCAGGAACCATACGAGCAGCGTCACCTTCGAGAGCACCGCCGCACCCTCGCGTCTGCGGGCGACGAACAGGGAACCCGTGCTCACCACCAGCCCGAGGAGCCCGAGCCAGGCTATCGGCTGGGAGATGGTGGTACCGACCATCACCGCGTAGCCGTAAGTGGGCTGGGTGCCTATCGCCATCTCGACCGCGCTCGCCGTCTTGCCGGTGCCGAAGGCCCCGTCCATGAGGTGGGCGATGAGACGCGGGATGTGGTAGGTGTCCCAGGCGTAGGCCACCGAGAGAACCGCCAGCAGGACGAGGCTGAAGAAGAGCGTCGCGGCTGCCCTCCTCTGGCTGGTGAGGAGTAGGTAGACCAGGGCGAAGACCGCTACGGGTGCGAGCAGCACGACCAGATACAGGGACGTGACCTGATGGTAGAGGACGACCCCGGAGCCGAGGACGGCGAACGCGAGCCCGCTGCGCCAGCCGGGACGGGAGTAGAGCGAGACCAGCGCGCCGATGGTCATGACCAGCAGGATCTGAGCGGCGGTGAGGTTCGGGTACATCGCGTCGTCGAAGTAGTAGTAGATGCCCCCGGCGAGGAAACCGCCGAAGAACGCCGCGGCGACCCCTACCTCCCACCCCCACATCCTGCGCCCGAGCGTGTAGAGGGCGAGGGTGGGGCCGAGCATCATCAGCGGGGCCACGACGGGGAAGGTGTCGAGCGGCTCGACCCCGCTCAGGCGCGAGATCTCCGCGGTCAGCAGATGGAATCCCGGCGGGTAGATCAGGTAGGAGGAGTCGTTGCCCGTGGAGAGCATCAGGTTGGCCATCACCGCGTGCGAGTAGTTGTCCACCCCGCGGATGAACGGCCAGTCGTGCAGCACCGGTCCCGAGTAACCGCGCACGAGCACCGCGAGCAGGACCAGCCCGAGCAACACCTTCTTCGTCCGGCCGCCGGAGTCCACGCTTCGCTCTCCCGCGGCTTCCTCACCCGATCCGGCCCAGGAAAGCCGGCGGGAACTCAACACCTGCACGGCCCCGGCGAGCACGACGAGCGCCGCGACCGGGAGCATGAACCTCTGCGCCTCGCCGCTCGCCGTGCAGGCCGGGGAGGGCCAGCCCCAGCACGAGCCCGCAGCCCAGAAGAGCCCCTGGTAGAGGAAGTCCCCGGCCAGCACCAGCGCCGCCGCCAGCGCGAGCGGGACCAGAGAAGGCGCGGTGAGCGGCACGGGGAATCCAGCCACCGGCCTCTTCTCGGGCTTCCCCGCCGCCCCGGACCACACGAAGAGCCCGGCCCCGGCCAAAAATACGGCGGCCGGCGCGATCACCGCCAGAGGCAGCGTCAGCCCCCCTCCGGTCAGGCGTACCTCGACCAGAGCCGCCGCGGAGACCAGCACCATCGAGAAAGCGACGGCGTGGATCACCTGCTCCGCGAGGTCCGTGCTCCGGGTCAGCCACCGCGCCCAGAACCATCCGGGAACCAGCACGAGCGCCAGAGCAACGGGTACCACGCGGACGAGATCCGAGATCACCCCGCGAAGCCTCCGTTCTCGTGGGAGCGGTGCATGGCGTTAGCATATCAGGCGCCGGGAACGGTGCCACCCGTCGAGTCCCGCCTCACGGAGACTCTTTTTTAAAAAAAATTAAATTATTGCCCGTTGACGGAAATTTTTTGATCTTTCATTATGCGATCATAGCGGATACAATTTGCGACTGGCCTCACACATCCCAGAAAGAAGAGAGAGAAAAGGGGGCGAAAAGAGAAGATGAGAGTGATGGTTCTGGGCGGGGACGGCTACTGTGGCTGGCCCACTTCGCTACACCTCTCCGACTGCGGGCACGAGGTGGTGATCGTAGACAACTTCGTGCGCCGGCAGATAGACCATGAGCTCGGCGTGCAGAGCCTCACCCCGATAGCCACCCTCAAGCAGAGGGTCAGGGCCTGGAAGGAGGTGAGCGGCCAGGAGATAGCCGTCGAGGTAGGGGATCTTCTGGACTGGGAGTTCGTCTCCGGGGTGATAAAGAGCTACCGTCCCGACGCGGTGGTCCACTTCGCCGAGCAGCGGGCGGCGCCCTACTCGATGATCGACCGGGCGCACGCGGTCTACACCCAGCACAACAACGTGATAGGCACGCTGAACCTGCTCTTCGCGATAAAGGAGCATGCGCCGGAGTGCCATCTGGTCAAGCTGGGGACCATGGGCGAGTACGGCACGCCCAACATAGACATAGAAGAGGGCTACATAGAGATAGAGCACAACGGCAGGAAGGACATTCTGCCGTTTCCCAAGCAGCCCGGCAGCTGGTACCACCTCAGCAAGGTGCACGACTCGCACAACATAGCCTTCGCGTGCAAGATCTGGGATCTGAAAGCCACCGACCTCAACCAGGGGGTCGTCTACGGGACGGTCACCGAGCAGACCGAGCGTGACGAGCGGCTGATAAACCGCTTCGACTACGACGAGATCTACGGCACGGCCCTGAACCGCTTCTGCATCCAGGCGGCGATAGGCCATCCGATGACGGTCTACGGCAAGGGCGGACAGACGAGGGGCTTCCTCGACATCCGCGACACGGTCAGGTGCATAGAGCTCGCCATAGAGCATCCGGCCGAGCCCGGGGAGTTCCGGGTGTTCAACCAGTTCACCGAGGAGTTCAGCATCCTCGATTTGGCGAAGATGGTCAAGGAGGCCGCCTCCAAGCTGGGGATAGAGGCGAAGATCGAGAACCTCCCGAACCCCAGGGTCGAGGCCGAGGAGCACTACTACAACGCCAAGCACACCAAGCTTCTGGACCTCGGTCTGGAGCCGCACTACCTCAAGGAGAGCCTGCTCGACTCCCTTTTGAACATAGCGATGCGCTACAAGGAGAGGGTCGAGCCCGACGCCATAGATCCCAAGGTCTCCTGGCGGGAGGGCCAGCGTAAGGAGAGAAAGGCGCCTTCGGCGGTATGATGGCGTTCGACCACATCAGGTTCGCCGGGATACTCGTCGCCGCGGTAATCGCGGCGGCGAGCATCCTGGCCTACAGAGGAGGCAGGTGGCGCCGGTTCGACCTGCTGCTCGCCCTCGTCGTGGCCGCGGGGGTCGCGGTCTTCTCGGTCTTCCCGAAGGTCGGCAACGTACTGCTCTACGTCTTCCAGCTCCAGAACCGGGGCTTCGCCATTCTGGTCGCCGCGGTGCTGGTTCTGTTCGCGCTCGTGGTCTACCTGATCGGCAAGGTGCAGGACGTGAGCCGCAGAAACGGTCAGGTCGTGACCGCGCTCGCCGTGAGGCAGTACAAGGAGCGCTACGACCCGCCGCAGCCGCTGCCCGAGGGGGCGCGCGGCAGGATCCTCATCGTCGTCCCCGCCTACAACGAGGCCGGGGGCATCGCCCAGGTCCTCTCGCGGGTACCCAAAGAGCTCATGGGTTACGAGGTCAGGACCGTCGTCGTCGACGACGGCTCATCCGACGCCACCGAGGAGATCGCCCGCAACCTCGGCTACCCGGTCGTCTCGCACGTGGTCAACCGCGGGCAGGGCGACGCGCTGAGGACCGGCTTCGCCATCTCCCGGCTCGAGCGGGCCGACATGGTCATAAACCTCGACGCCGACGGCCAGTATCTGCCGGAGGAGATGGAGCGTCTGATCGTCCCGATAATCGAGGACGAGGCGGACTTCGTCCTCGGCTCGCGCTTCATGGGCTTCTACGAGGAGGCCGGGAGCGTCCGGCACATCGGCGTCGTGTTCTTCTCGAAGATGATCTCGCTCCTGACCGGCAAGAAGATAACCGACTCGACGAACGGCTTCCGCGCGATAAGGGGCTCGATGCTCCCGAAGCTCGACCTCAGGGAGGACCGCTTCAACGCCACCGAGCTCATCCTCGAGGCGCTCAAGAAGGGGCTGCGCTTCAAGGAGGTGCCGGTGACGATGCTCAAGCGTGCCGAAGGCGTGAGCAAGAAGCCCCCGAAGCTGCGCTACCCGCTCGGCGTCTTCCGGGTGATCATACAGACCTGGCTGCGGTAGCACGCCGTCCGTCCCCCGGCGTGCTACCCTCATCTGCGTGATGTTCTCCTCCCTACGGAGCGTGCTCAAGACCCGTCAGCAGGGTGTGGGCGCGGGCAGCGCCTACATGATCGTCTCCCTGGGCATCTCCGGCGTCCTGACCTACGCCTTTCAGAGCTTCGCGGCCCACACCCTGGGCAAGAGCGGCTACGGGCCGCTCGCGCTGCTCTGGTCCGCGACCTTCCTCACGGTGCAGGTGCTCTGGATCGCCGGCACCCAGACCCTCGGGCGCTACGTCTCCGAGCGGGCCGCCCGGGGCGAGGACTGGCGTCCCGTGGTCGCCTCGGTGCGCCGCTGGCAGGCGGGGCTCGCCGCCGCCTTCGTCATCCTGGCGGCCGCCGCTAGTCCGATCCTCACCGAACGCGTCTTCCAGGGGCACGCCTGGCTGAGCTGGGCCTTCATAGCGGCCGTGGTCGCCTACGCGCCGGAGTATTTCCGGCGCGGCATCTTCAACGGCCACCGCCAGTTCTCCCGTCTCGGGGCCCAGCTCGTCTCCGAGCAGACCGGCAGGCTCGTCATAGCCGTGGTGCTGCTCGCCGCGGGGATGGGCGTCTTCGGGGCGGCGGTCGCGATCGTACTCGCCCCGATCATCGGGGTGCTCGCCGTGAGACCCACCCTGGCCGACCCGCCGCAGAGGGAGGGCGAGCCCTTCTCCGCCGGGCGGGCGGCGCGCTTCGCAGCGCCCGTGCTCGTCTGCATGGCCGTCGCGCAGGCCTTCGCCAACGGCGGCGTGATCCTGGTGAGCCTGCTCGGCGGCACCCTCCCGCAGGTCAGCGTCTTCGCCGCGGCCCTGATCCTGACCCGCATCCCGCAGTACGTGCTGAGCCCGGCCGTCGAGAGCCTGCTGCCGCACGCGAGCCGTATCCTCGCCTCCGAGGGCCGCGCCGCCTTCGAGCGCTTCGTCGGGAGGGCGCTCGGCCTCGTGGCGCTCGTCGGGCTGCTCATGGTCGCCGGGACCTGGCCGCTCGGGCAGTGGGCGGTGCGGCTCTTCGCCGGTTCGGACTTCCACGCCAGCAGAGGGCTGCTGGTCATGCTGGCCGCCCTGGCCGCCTTCTACCTGATCTGCGACATGTTGAACCAGGCGCTCTTCGCCCGCGGGTTGACCAGGCTCGCCGCGCTCGCCTGGGTGCTCGGGCTGCCCGTCGCGGGCGCGTCCCTCGCGCTCTCGGGCGCCGGGGTGATGAGCCGGGTCGCTCTCGCGCTGCTCGCCGGGATGGTCGCCGTCTCGCTCTTCCAGGTCGCCTTCTACCTGCTCAGCGGCTCCCGCGAATGAACCACTCCGCCGTGCGCCTCAGGCCCTCCTCCAGGCTCACCTCGGCCTGCCATCCGAGCATCCGGCGGGCCTTAGAGGTGTCCGAGTAGTTGCGCTTCACGTCGCCCGGTCTGGGCGCGGCGTGTTGGATCTCCACGTCCTCTATCCCGAAGTCGGAGAGCACCGGGATGAGCTTCTCGACGAGCTCCAGCACAGTCGTCTCCGAGCTGGTCGCGATCTGGAAGATCTCACCACCCACGCCCGGCCTCTCGGCCGCGAGCCGCACCGCGCGCACGAGATCTTCTATGTAGATGAAGTCCCGGGTCTGGGTGCCGTCGCCGTAGATCTCGAGCGGCTCGCCCCGCATCGCCCGGCTGATGAAGCGCGGGACCGCGTTCAGGACCTTGTGCCCCGAGCCCGGGCCGTAGACGTTGCCGAAGCGCAGCGCGACGGTCTCGAGCCCGTAGGCGAGGAAGTAGGCCGAGCAGTAGCCCTCCCCGGCGAGCTTGCTCGCCCCGTAGGGGCTCGCCGGGTGCGGGGCGAGGTTCTCGTGTATCGGGGGCTCGACCTCCCCGACCGCGGCCCCGCTCGAGGCGAAGACGAACCTCCCCGCCCCCGCGTGACGGGCGGCTTCCAGGTAGTTGAGCGTCCCCACGACGTTGGCGAGGCAGTCCTTGCGCGGGTTCTCGACCGAAGGGGCGACGCCGGTGTTCGCCGCCAGATGCACCACCACCTCAGCGCCCCGCGCCGCTCGCAGCGCGAGCTCATCGTCGAGGATGTCCCCGACGACGAGCTCCACCCCCTCCCCCGCCATCTCCCCGACCTCTTCTGCCGGGGTCTCCGAGAACCCGCACACCCCGGCGAGATCCTCCCGGCTTCCCACCGAGAGGTCGTCGAGGACCCTGATCGAGTGTCCCCCCTCCGAGACGAGCGCCCTCACGAGCGCGGAGCCTATGAAACCGCAACCCCCGGTGATGAGCCAGTTCAAGGAAGCCCCCTTCTCACTCTGAGCCATCCGACACGGTGGCGGAGTTTACCACCGGGGCTCTACTCGAGCACCACCGGCCCCCGAGCCCCGGAGAAGTACGCCGCGAGCACCGGTCTTCCGGTCTCTATGACGTCGAGCTCCTCGATCTCCTCCCGACTGAAGAACGCGAGATCGAGCGACTCCGGGCTGCGCCGGAGATCCGAGAAGTCCTCCACCGAGACCCGGTAGGCGAACGAGATCACCCGCACGACGTTCCCGTCGGGGTAGGCGACGATCTTCGACGGATCGGAGAAGACGCAGAAGAGCTCCGAAGAGCTCACCGAGAGCCCGGTCTCCTCGCGCACCTCGCGCCGGAGCGCCTCCCCGAGCGGCTCGTCGACCTCCACGGCCCCGCCCACCATCCCCCACCGTCCGCAGTCGCTGCGCCGCTCCAGGAGCAGACGCCCCTCGCGCTCGATGAGCGCCATCACCCCGACCATTATCGGGCGGTTGGGGCGCGGAGCGCCGGGGTTTCTGTAGAAGAACCTGGCCGGTGGCAGAGAGCTCCCTCCTTACTCGTAGCCAGGAGCCGATTCTAGCAAAGCCGGAGTCTCCACCGGAGGTTACCGATCTGTTACCCGATTCTCAAGAAAACTTAAGGTAGCCGCACGATCATGCTGGTATCAAAGGGCTTGGCGGAAGAGCGCGAAAAGGAGTGAGCCCTTCTTGAAGCTGATCCGGAGAAAGCCCACACGAAGCAAGCGCAGGAGACCCAAGGCCTCGCCGGCCCACGTGGCGCTGGTGGCCGAACGCAGCGGCCCGCGGGAGGCCCCACCCCTCGTCCCCCTGCTGGAAGCCGCCGGAGAACTCGGGATGAGGACGCTCATGATCTGTCCGCCGCCCGGCGGCGAGGGCGGCGTCATCTCCGAAGTCGGTGCGGAGGAGGCGCTCCGGCTCGGGGTACGCCTGCGGTTCTGCGGCCTCCCGGAGGAGCTCCCGGAGGAGCTGCGGCGCGAAGCCGCGCGGGCGGAGAGCCTGACGGCCCGCGCCCGCGGCCTGGAGGTGTGCATAACCCCGGGATACTACGGCGGCCGGGCGGAGATCGTCGCGGCGGTGAAGTCCCTCGCCGCGGAGGGCGTCCCACCCGAGAAGATCGACGAGGCCGCCATCTCCGGACGTCTCGCCGCTCCCGCCGCCTGCGATCTGGACCTGATCGTCTACGCCGGAGACCGCCCGCGCTTCTCGGACCTCCTGCTCTGGGAGATGGCCTACGCCGAATTCTACGCCGCCGGCCGCCCGTGGCCGGAGCTCACCGCCGCGGACCTGGAGCGGGCGGTCGAGTCCTACGCCTCCCGGTCTCGCCGCCGCGGAGGCGTAGAGCCCGCAGACACCGGCCCCTAGAGCCCCTTCAGCGCCCCCGCCAGCTCGCGCTCGTAGAAGGAGCAGAACTCTTTCTGGCGCTCGCCCATCTGGATGAGCGTCACCCGTCTGAAGCCGACCCCGGCGATCTCCCTCACGCCCTCGACGATCCCCCGTGAGTCCGGCCCGCAGGGGATCATCCGCGCCACGTCCTCCTGCCGGACGTTCGCGGCGAAGGCCTCGAGCTACCCACCGCTCCCTTCCCGGATCTGGCTGTTTGTGCGACAATTCGTGTACTACAGGAAAGGAGGAGTGATGGATACGAGCACACGCCTCTCGCTATACAGGACGATGGTCCGCATCCGGGCCTTCGAAGAGGCGATAAGACGGGAGTACTACGTGGGCAAGCAGCCCGTCTTCGACATCGGGGCCGGCCCGGTACCGGGCGAGATGCACCTCGCGGCGGGCCAGGAGCCGGTGGCCGCCGGGTTGTGCGCCCACCTGAGGTCCGACGACGCCCTCACGGGTCCCCACCGCCCGCACCACATCGCGCTCGCCCACGGGGTGGACATGAAGCGGATGACCGCTGAGATCTTCGGGCGCGAGAGCGGCCTGTGCCACGGCAAGGGCGGTCACATGCACCTCTTCGCCCCGGAAGTCCACTTCGGGTGCTCGGGGATAATCGCGGAGGGCATGCCGACCGCCTGCGGGCAGGCGCTCGCGTTCAAGAAACGCGGTACAGATCAGGTAGCGGCCGCCGTCGTCGGGGAGGGGGCCGTAAACCAGGGCGGCTTCCACGAGTCGCTGAACCTCGCCGCGCTGTGGAAGCTCCCGGTGATCTTCGTCGTCGAGGACAACGACTGGGGTATCTCGGTGCCCCGCTCGGCCTCGACGAGCAACTTCTCGGCCACCGACCGGGGCCAGGCCTACGGCATCCCCGGCGAGCGTGTCGAGGACAACTCGGTGGAAGGCGTCTACGAGGCGTGCGGACGCGCCGTACAGAGGGCACGCCGGGGCGAGGGACCGTCGCTGATCGAGGTGCACACCCTGCGGCTCTGGGGCCACTTCGAGGGCGACGCGCAGGGCTACCGCGAGAGTGAGCTCGAAGACGTGCCGGGGCGCGACCCGATCCCGACCTACCGGAGGACGCTCATCGAAGAGGGCTTGCTCGACGAGGAAGAGGCCCAGAGGATCCGGGCCGAGGCCGAAGAGGAGGTCGAGGCGGCGATCCGGTTCGCCAAAGAGAGCCCCGAGCCCGCGCCCGATGAGGCGCTGGAACACGTCTTCGCCTGAGGGAAAGGAGGAAGGAAGATGACGACCGCAGAGAGGACCCGCGAGAGGCGGTTAACCACCGCGCGGGCGATGGTCGAGGGCATCGCGCAGGAGATGCGCCGCAACGAAGAGGTCTTCGTCATGGGCGAAGACGTCGGCGCCTACGGTGGCATCTTCGGCACCACCACCGGGCTCCTCGATGAGTTCGGTCCCGAGCGGGTGATGGACACCCCGATCAGCGAGACCGGGTTCATCGGCGCCGGGGTCGGGGCCGCCATCGAAGGGATGCGCCCCATCGTCGAGCTGATGTTCGTCGACTTCTTCGGCGTGTGCATGGACCAGATCTACAACCACATGGCCAAGATCCACTACGAGTCCGGCGGCAACGTCAAGGTGCCGATGGTCCTGATGACCTCGGTCGGCGGTGGCTACTCCGACGGGGCCCAGCACTCGCAATGCCTGTGGGCCACCTTCGCCCACCTGCCGGGGATGAAGATCGTCGTCCCCTCCAACCCGCGCGACGCCAAGGGGCTCATGATCTCCGCGATCCGGGACGACAACCCCGTCGTCTACATGACCCACAAGGGCATCATGGGCCTGGCCTGGATGGCCAAGAACGCCCGCTCGGTCGGCCCGGTACCCGAAGAGGAGTACGAGGTCCCGATAGGCAAGGCGAGCGTGGCCCGCGAGGGCACAGACGCCACCGTCGTGACCCTCTCGCTCTCGGTCCACCACGCGCTCGACGTGGCCGAGCGGCTCTCGGGAGAGGGCATAGAGCTGGAGGTCCTCGACCTGAGGAGCCTGGTCCCGCTCGACCGGGAGGCGATCCTGGAGTCGGTCGGCAAGACCGGCAGGGTGCTCGTCGTCGACGAGGACTACCGATCCTTCGGTCTCTCCGGCGAGATCGCCGCGACGATCGCCGAGGAGGACCCCACGCTGCTCAAGGCCCCGCTCTCGCGGGTGGCGGTACCGGATGTGCCCATCCCGTACGCGAGGCCGCTCGAACGGGCGGTCCTGCCCACCCCCGAGCGGATAGAGGAGGCAGCGCGCGGGCTGGTGGGCGCTTGATCGAGGTCCGCTTCCCTCTACTCAACGAGAGCGAGCCCGACGCCGAGGGGGTGCTCGCCACCTGGTTCGTCGGCGACGGCGAGGAGGTCGGGGAGGGTCAGCTTCTGTGCGAGGTCCAGGTGGAGAAGTCCTCCGAGGACGTCCACGCAGAAGGGGCGGGCACCATCCGGCTCGTGGTCTCCGAGGGAGAAGTGGTCCGTCAGGGAGAGGTGATCGCCCGCATAGAGTAGCCCTCGCGCTAGTGGTTGATGCGCTCGGCGCTCTCCGGGAAGGCTTCACGCACCCGGCAGAGGGCGGCTGAGGCACGGATCATATACAGCTCGAGCAGCAGGCGGCGCAGGACCCCGCAGCGGGCTCTCTGCTCCTCCACCATCCGAGCGAGCCTCAGCACGTCCTCCGTGCAGCGCTGGTAGCCGAGGGCGCACATCTCGAGCTCGATCTCCGAGGGCGAGCCGCGGAGGGTCCTCACCATCTCCGCGGCTCGCTCCGCCACGTTGCGGCTCGTCTCGGCCACGCCCGGCCGGGCCTCCTCGTACGGCGAGGCGGAGGCTATCCGTCCCACCGAAGCCCGGCGCAGGCGACGCAGGGTCCTCCTGCGACCGAGGGAGACGGCAAGGTCCATGATGAAGACCACGACCCCAAACAAGCCTCGCGCCATAAAACGCCAAAGACCACCGGACTTCTCTTGCAAGGCCCACCTCCTTCAGGATGCAGGGGCCAGAGGCCGCCGGGCCATCCGCCGGCTCGCCACCCTCAACGACCGCTCCGCCTGGGTCTGCAGCTGGCGCACCCGCTCGCGGGAGCAGCCGAGCTCGCGGGCCAGCTCGGTGAGCGTCGCCGGCTCCCGGCCGTCGATACCGTACCTCCTGACCAAAACATAGTGCAGGTTCTCCGGCATCCGGCGCAGCGCCCCCCTGAGCCAGACGCTCTCCACCCTGCTCATGGCGATGCCGGCGACGTCTGAGCTCTCCCCGTCCTCGACGAAATCCCCGGCCACGGCCCCCGGATCATCCTCCGAGATCGGCCGGTCGAAGCTCGTCACCTCGGGGGTGGCGCTCAGGGCGAAGACGACCTCCTCCACGCTCCACCCGAGCCTCTCGGCGATCTCCGCCTCCCGCGGGTCGCGCCCGAGCTCGAAGGAGAGTTCCTCGCGGGCCCGGATCGCCTTGCGGATCTTCTCCCCCATCTGCACCGGGATCCTGACGACCCGGCCTTTGTCCGAGATCGCCCGCCCGACCGCCTGGCGGATCCACCAGGTGGCGTACGTCGAGAAGCGGTAGCCCCGCTCGGGGTCGAACCTCTCGACCGCCTTCATCAGCCCGATGTTGCCCTCCTGGATGAGATCCTCGAACGGCAGCCCCATCCCCCGATACCTCTTGGCCACCGAGACCACAAGCCTGAGGTTGCGCTCTATCAGCTCCGCGCGCGCCTCTGTATCCCCGCCTCTCGCCCGCCGGGAGAGCGCGACCTCCTCCTCGTGGGTCAGAAGCGGAAGGCGGCTGATCCGCTCCATGTAGCCCTCGAGTAGACCGGGAGCACCGATCTCCTGCTCCGCCACGTTCTCGATCAGACTCATCACTCCCCTTCTCGACGCTTCGGATTTCGTCCCCGAAGAGGGTTCCTCTTCTCACCACGTTTTATTCCCGCGGTCTTCAAGGATTCAGTAAAGAGCGGTTAGAAAGCCGTAAAGAACTCTCAAACTCTCCCCCGGACCGCTTAACAAAACCATGCATGATCCGCCAAAAACGCCGACTTTGCCCGCTTAACACCTCTTTACGAAAGCTTTACTGGAGGTTCACAGGCATGGAGCTATGCTTAGAAGAGAAGCCGGCCGGCGAGAACCGAAGCTCTCACAAGGAGGTGTCAGGATGAGTGATCAGAGTGTGAGGACAGAAAGGAGAGGGGCAGGGGGAGAAGCCGCGTCCAACGGGCGTTCCCCGGCCCGCACGTTTTTGCAGCCGATAGCCGCCCCTTCGATAGTCGGGCTCTTCGGCTTCGCCGTCTCGACCTTCATGGTCGCGGCGAACCTGGCCGGGTGGTACGGCAGCTCCTCCGAGCCGGTGTTCCTGTTCCCGCTCGCGTTCGCCTTCGGCGGGATAGCGCAGTTCGCCGCCGGGATGTGGTCCTTCAAGGCGCGGGATGCGGTGGCGGCCGGGATCCACTCGACGTGGGGTGCGTTCTGGATCGGCTACGGCATCCTCTGGTACATGGTGGCGAGGGGCATGGTCAGTACCGGCAGAGCCTTCGACCTGGGTCTCGGGTACTGGTTCATCGGGCTGACCGCGGTGACCTTCATGGGCGCCATAATCATCGGCACCGACAACATCGCCCTCGCGTTCGTCCTGCACACGCTGTGGCTCGGCGCCGGCGCGCTCGCCGTGGGGCTCCTCACCGCGACCCACTTCTGGGTGGTGATCGCCGGGTATCTGCTGATCCTCTCGGCCATAGCCGCCTGGTACTCTGGGAGCGCGCTGATGGCCGCCGGGATGGGCAAGCCGATGTTCCCGATGGGGCTGAGCCGACGCGAGAGGGAGAAGGCCGAGTTCAGCGCAGGGTTCGGCGAGCCCGGCGTGAAGCGAGGCCAGTAGTACCGGCAGGCCCACCGTCGGAGAGGCCCCGCTTCGAGCGGGGCCTCTCCTTTCACTCTTCGGTGAACCTGTATCCGGCCCCGAAGACCGTCTGTATGTAGCGGGGGTTCTCGGGGTCGGGTTCTATCTTGTGCCGGATGTGCTGGATGTGCACGTCCACCACCCGCGGCTCTCCGTAGAAGCACCCTCCCCAGATGTGCCTGAGGATGCGCTCCCGGTCGCACACCTCACCGGGGCGGGAGGCGAGGAAGGCGAGTATCTCGAACTCGCGGTTGGTCAGCCGGACCGGCTCCCCCTCACGGAAGACCCTGCGGCGCGAGAGGTCTATCTCGAGGCCGTCGAACTTCAGCGTCTCGCTCTGGGGAGCAGCCCTGGAGCGCCGGCGTCTCAGGTGCGCCCGGACCCGGCTCGCGAGCTCGCGCGGGCTGAAGGGCTTGGTGACGTAGTCGTCCGCCCCGACCTCGAGCCCAACCACGATGCTCGTCTCGTCATCCCGGACGCTGAGCATGATGATCGGCACGTTCTCCATCCCGGAGCCGCTCGCGCGTATCCTGCGGCACAGCGCGATCCCATCGGTGTCCGGGAGCATCCAGTCGAGGATCACGAGGTCGAAAGGCCCCTCGCCCTCCAGAAGCTCGGTGGCCTCCCTGCCGCTGGAGGCCGTCTCGACCTCGATACCCTCGTCGCCGAGCGCGTACTCGACGACCCTCCTGACCGCCGCGTCGTCTTCAACGACCAGTACCCTGGGCATCCTCATCCATCTCCTTGAGCTCTATCTCGAAGGTGGACCCCTCGCCTTCGCGGGAGCTGACGCGCACGGTCCCCCCCATCCCCTCCACCAGGTCCCTGCAGATGGAGAGCCCGAGCCCGAAGCCACCGGAGCCGGGACCTTTGTAAAACCGCTCGAATATGCGCGGCAGCTCCTCGGGGCTTATCCCCTCCCCTTCGTCCTCGACGGCTATCCGCCCGCCGTCGATCCACACCAGGACCCGCCGTCCCTCCGGGGAGTGCTTTACGGCGTTGCTCAGCAGGACGAGAAGCGCCTGCTCCAGGTGCTCCGGGTCCGCGAGGACCGGCCTCCGGTCACGGACCTCGAGGCGGAGCTCGACCGAAGCGCCTTGAGCGATGGGCTCCATCCTCTCCACCGCCTCCCCGGCAACCCCGGCAGGGTCGGTCCGGCGAACGTGGGGCTCCCTTCTCTCGGCTCCGACGCGGGCGAGGCGCAGCAGCGTGTCGGAGAGGCGCTGCATCCGCACGGCCTCCGTCCGTACGTCCTCGAGCAGACGTCGTTGGCGCCCGGGGTCCTGCTCGCCGGTGAGGAGGAGTTCGGTCGCGCCGAGGATGGCCGTGATGGGCGTCTTGAGCTCGTGGGCGGCGTTGGCTATGAAACGCTGCTGGTTCGCCTCGAGCCGCTGCTCCTCGGAGAGGTCGCGCAGCAGAACGAGCACCCCGCCCCGGTGGTCGTCGAACTTGGGCAGGTGTTTGAGCCCGACCTGCACCGCCGTCTCTCCGGCGTGCGCGTATCCTCCCTCACACTGGAGAACGCGGGCACAGCGCTCGACGGCCCTCCTCAGGTCGAAGTCCTCGAACGGGCTCGGCACGGGCCGCTGGAGCAACTCGTCGCCCTCCACCCCCAGGATGCCGCGGGCGGCCGGGTTGGCGAACATCACCCGGCATTTGAGGTCGGTGGCGAGAACGCCCTCGCTCATGTTCTCGAGGATGGCTTCGAGCGTCTCTTCCTTCTCTTCGAGCAGGCGTCGGGAACGACCCGGCAGCAGATCGTCGAGGGATTCTCTCAGCGACTCGAAGAGCTCCCGGATCAACTAGTACATCCCCCGTCTTCCGTCCTCTCTCTCGAATCCCCACCGGGGAGCGGTCCTCCGGCATTATAGCCGCAGCCGGAAGCGAAGCGGGGCAGGACGGGAGAAGGCGTCCCGGAGGGGATTCCTAGCGCAGCGAGATGCGCCGCCCTCCGGAGTCCCTCTTGGCCCCAGGCAGCGGGAGGTGCAGGGCGAGTATCACCCGGTCGGCGAGGCGGCTCAGCGCCCGCATGGCGGGCTCGAGCCAGAGGATAAGCACCGCGGCGACGACCGTTCCCACCACGAACCCGCCGGCGATGTCCCCCGGGTAGTGCTCGCCCACGTAGACCCGGGCGTAGCTCATCAGGGCGGCGTAGAGGAGCGCGAGGATGCCCAGGCGGCGATGGAAGGCGAGGAGCACGAACGAGATCGCGAAAGCCGCCGAGGCGTGGTCGCTGGGGAAAGAAGCGTCCGCCGGGTGGGGGGTGAGAAGGTGAACGGTGTCCGGATGGCTGACGAACGGACGCGGCCGGTACCATATGTGGCTTATGATCACGTTCACGAGCAGCGCAGCCCCGGCCCCGATGAGCGCGGTTATCGCGCCGCGGCGCTCACGCTCGAGTCCCGCCACCCACCCGATCAAAAACCACACCGCGATCAGCCCCACGAAGATCGCCACGGCCCATCCGGCGGCGTGCACCATGATCGCGTCGACCAGGGGATGGCTTCCGGCCGGAGCGTTGATCAGACGCTCTATCCTGTAGTCCAAGCCTCTCTCCTTACAGCCGGGTTCCGTTAAAGCAATATTAAATTCTCGCCCGTCTCTATGAGAAGCGGCTGAGAAAGCTCTTAAAAGAATCTCAAACAAAACCGCTATATTCTTCATGTTTTGATGTACGATGAGCGACAGTCGGCGGCGGGAGGAAAGGGATGATCTGGTACGTCATCCCGCTCGCGGCCCTCTTCGCCTGGCTTCTCACCGCGGCGAGGCTCCGGAGGGCGGCCACCGCAGAGGACTTCGTGCCTCTCCCCGGAAGGGTGCTCGTGCTCAGCGCCTCGGTCGGCGGGGGGCACGATGCGGCGGCCCGCGCGCTGGGCGGGAGGCTGGAGGAGTCCGGGCTCGTGGTGACGGTGGAGGATGGTCTGCGGGCGATGAGTCCCGCGCTTGAGGTCCTGCTGCGGCGCGGGTACATGAACCAGGCGAGAGGCAGCGGCCGGATGCTGGCGTTCATCTTCGGCCTCACCTCGCAGCGGGCCTGCGTCTCGGTGGTCCGGACGCTGTGCGGGCTGCTGTACGCCGGCCGGCTGCGGCGCCTCCTCCTCGTCCACCGGCCCGAGATGGTGATCTCGACGTATCCCCTCGTCACCCAGGCTCTCGGGAAGCTGCGCCGCCGGAACCTGGCTCCACCGGTGATCGCGGCCATCGCGGACTACGGCGTACACCCGCTCTGGGTGCACCCGGACGTGGACCTGCACCTGGTCGTCTCGAAGCACTCGGCCGAGCTCGTCCGGCAAGCCGGGGGTCGGGCGGAGGTGGTGCGTTTCCCGGTGAGACCGGATCTTCACCAGAACCTCGACCGGAGGGAGGCCCGGAAGACGCTGAAACTCCCCCCGGAGGGCAGGCTGGCGCTGATCGTCGGTGGAGCGTGGGGGATAGGGGACCTGGAGACCGCCGCCCGGTGTGTGGTCGGGAGCGGGGTCCACACCGTGGTGGTGACCGGCAAGAACACCGCCCTCAAAGAGCGGCTCGGGCGGGCATTCTCCGGCCGGCGGGACGTCACGGTCTTCGGCTGGCGCGAGGACATGCCCCTGCTCATGGCCGCCTCGGACGTCCTGGTGCAGAACGCCGGAGGGATGACCTGCCTGGAGGCAAGGGAAGCCGGGCTCCCGATAGTGATGTTCGACCCGGTGCCCGGCCACGGCGAGTTCAACGCGCTCGCGATGGAGCGGGCCGGAGCCGCCCTCTGGCCCCGCACGGCCGAAGAGCTCGTCTCGATCCTCGAGAGCGGCGCCTACCGTGAGCTCCGGGCACCGGAACCCTCCCGAAACACGGATCCCGAAGACGTCCTCCGCGAAATCCCCCGGGAGCGCCCACTCCCCACCGCGGGCTCCACGCCCCTGCGCCCGGTTCTCGCCCCCCTCTTCGCGCTCGGGATGCTCGTCTGGCTCGTCTTCGCCTCCCCCGGCGCGGCGCTCGCCGTCGAGACGCTGCACCTGAAGATACCGGGGTACGACCCGCCCCCCGGCGAGATGGCCCTGGGGATAGAGACCTCGAACCCGGCCACGGCGAGCGCCGCAGAGAGCTTCGCCCGGCGGCACGGTCTCCCGCTCACCATCTTCGTGCGAGGGAAGGCCGGGGAGGGTCTCGTCCCGGCGCGCGGGGTGAACTTCGGGCTCATCGCCAGGAGGGGGGAAGGGATCACATCACCCTGGCGCAGCCGGGCGGCGCTGAAGCGCACGGCGGAGAAGCTCCGCCGCGAGCGGGGCATCCGGGTGCGCTATCTCCTCCCCGTCCCCAGGACGAACCTGGCCTCGCTCGCCACCGCCCCGCGGGGGATGCGGCCCGTGGCCCCGGAGAAGCCGGGCATGGTGGGCAACGGTCTCGTCGTGATAGACGCCTCGGGGATGAGCCCCCGGGCGGCGAGGGAGGCGCTGCGGGACGCGATGGCGCAGGCGAAGACGAAAGGTCTCGA
The DNA here is from genome assembly GCF_059772285.1 of Rubrobacter sp. M3-4. Classification (NCBI taxonomy): domain Bacteria; kingdom Bacillati; phylum Actinomycetota; class Rubrobacteria; order Rubrobacterales; family Rubrobacteraceae; genus Rubrobacter; species Rubrobacter sp. M3-4. Next base: position 450,123 of record NZ_JCBAJP010000001.1, on the reverse strand, counting down.
GTGCGTGCCGCTCGGAAAGCTGTAGGGGCCGGGCTGGCGCTCGCCGCGGCCTACGCCGCCCCGGCAGCCTTCCGGCTTCCGCCGGCCGGGGTCCTCTTCCGACCCCTGACCCGGGTGGAGGGGAACCGCGTGGCGCTGACCTTCGACGACGGTCCGGCTCACTCCACGGAACGCTTCCTGGAAGTCCTGCAGGAGCGCGGGGTGCGGGCCACGTTCTTCGTCGTCGGAGAGCAGGTCGAGGCCAACCCGGGCATCCTCGAGGAGATCGCTTCCTGCGGGCACGAGATCGGACTGCACTGCCACCGGCACCGCAACCACCTGCGCCTGGGCCCGAAGGCGACGCTCGAGGACCTGCGAAGGGGGGCCGGGATCATCGAAGAGGTCCTCGGCCGGCGGGTCGCACTCTACCGTCCACCCTACGGGGTCTTCAACGCCGCCTCGTGGTCGTGGTGCGGCAGGAGGGGCTACCGCCGGGTGCTCTGGTCGCGCTGGGGGAAGGACTGGGAAGAGGGAGCCACACCGTCGAGCGTGCTGCGCAACCTCGGATCTCCGGAAGCAGGAGAGATCGTGCTGCTGCACGACGCCGACCGCTACTCCGCACCAGGCTCCTGGCGCAACACGCTGGCCGCGCTGCCGGAACTCCTGGAACAACTCTCCGAGAGAGGCATCGGGGCGGGGCCGGTGGGGAGGTCGAGCTAGTGCATACCAGCCTCCTTCTGGGCATCGCGCTCGCGCTCGCCTCCACCTTCGCGTACAACGGCTCGGCGGTGCTGCTCGCGGTGGCGGCCCGCCGCCGCTCGCGGGGCAAGCCGCTCGTGCTGGAGGCGGGCAGGGACACCAGCGGCGTGGGAGGGGTGCTGCTCGACGCCTCCGGATGGGTGCTCGAAGCCGCCGCGCTCGCGCTCATCCCGCTCACGCTGGTCCGGGTGTTGAGCTCCGCCGGGCTCGGGATGCTCCTGGCCCTGAGCGGCAGGATGCTCGGAGAACCACTCGGGCGGACGAAGCTCACCGGAGCCGCGCTCGTTGGGGTCGGGGTGGTCGCGGTCGGCATCTCACCGCCCCGCTACGGCGGGGCGGCACCCGCCGCCTGGGAATGGGGGGTGATGGTCGCGCTGGTGGTGCCGGTCGCCCTCTGCTACTACGTGCTCCGGGCGCTCGGCCGGCCCCAGGCCTCCCGCCTCTTCGGCGCCGTCTTCGCCGGGGTGGCCTTCGCGACGAGCGGCATCTTCACCAAGGGGGCGGTGGACCTCTTCTCCTCCGGAGCCCCCCTCTTCTCCGCGAGCCCGGACCATCCGCGAGGGCTCGCCCTCCCGCTCGCCCTGCTCGGAGCCGGGATGCTCGCGAGTGGGGTGCTGGCCTTCGAGGCGCAGATGAAATCGCTGCGCCACGTCCACGCCTCGGTCGTCACCCCGGTCGTGCTCGCGCTGCACACCGTGATCCCGATAGCCGCGGCCCCCTTCCTCTTCGACGAGCGGTGGCCGTCGAGCCCGCTCCTGCAGGCGGTGCTCGGCCTCGGCGTCTTCCTCACCCTGCTCGGCACGCTCGTGCTCTCCGCGGACGGCTCGAAGGAGCTGGAGGTCCCCTGAAAGGCATTTCTCTCACGAACCTCTCAAGAAAGAGAGGGAAAATCCCGGCGTGGCACGGATGAGAAGGGAGTTCTTCGCCAGCTACGCCCGGTTCTCGCTCGTCGGGCTCTCCAACGGCGTCGTGGACTACGGAGCGCTGAACCTGCTCATGCTCCTCTTTCCCACCCGCCACCCGGTCCTGCTCGCCTCCTACAACGTCGTCGCGCTCATCCTGGCCAACGCGAACAGCTACGTCTGGAACAGCCGCTGGACCTTCCGGGGCCGCAGCGACCGCTCCCCGAGAGAGCTCCTGCTCTTCTCCAGTCAGGCCGCCCTGAACATCCTGGTGGCGGGCGGCGTGATCTGGGGCGTCTCCTCGCTGCTCTTCGCGGACACCAACCTGCCCTCCCTCGTCGTCGGCGACGCGGCGAAGGTCACCTCGAGCGTGGTCGCGACGACCCTGAGCTTTCTAGTGCTGCGCTACGTGGTCTTCCGGGAGCGCCCGCGGGGCGAACGGATGCCGGACCTGCCGGAAGCCACCACGCCACCCTGCCGGAGCTCCCGCTAGAGCTCCCTCGAGAGGTAATCGGAGAGCGCCTCGCGCCAGTGGCGCATCGCCGGCCCGTCCGGCGAGGACAGGACGCCGTTGGCGGGCCGGGCGGCGGGGAGGGGGTACTCGGAGCTCTTGATCGGGGAGAGGTCGGCCTCGATCCCGGCGAGGGTGAAGATCTCGCGGGCGAAGTCGTACCACGAGCAAGACCCGGAGTTGGTCGCGTGGTAGAGCCCGTAGAGGCCGCGCGAGACGATCTCCGCTATCGCCCCGGCGAGGTCGCGGGCGTAGGTCGGGGAGATGTACTCGTCGTCCTTCACCTTGAGCGATCTTCCCTCCCCCGCGGCCCGCAGCATCGTACGCACGAAGTTGTGTCCCTCGCCGTAGACCCCGGCGGAGCGGACCACGTACCAGCGGCGGCACAGACGCATCACGTACTCCTCCCCGGCGAGCTTGGTCCTCCCGTAGACGCTCAAGGGGTTGGGCGGGTCGAAGGGTTCGTAGGGGCTCTCCGAGGTTCCGTCGAAGACGTAGTTGGTGCTCACGTGCAAGAGCTCGATCCCCCGCCGCTCGCAGAGCTGGGCCAGGTTGCGCGGCCCGAGCGCGTTCACCCGGTAGGCAAGCTCCCGCTCCGTCTCGCAGCCGTCGACGTTGGTGTAGGCAGCGGCGTTGATCACGAGCTCCGGGGCGTGCTCCTTCAGCGCCGCCTCGACCGCCGGATAGTCCGCCACGTCGAGCTCCTCGTGCGAGAACGGCACGACCTCCCTCCCCTCCTCGGGCAGGACGCGGGCGAGCTCCCGCCCGAGCTGTCCCGCTGCACCGGTAAGAAGCACCTTCATCCCGTCTCTCCTCCTCTAGCCTCCGGCGAGTGAATCGTAGAGCGCCTCGAGCTCGGCGGCGTACTCGCTGGTGGTCTTGACCGGTCCTATCCCCTCCCGCAACCTCGCGAGCAGCCCGGGCTCGGAGGCGAGCCGGCGCAGCTGCCGGCCGAGGTCTTCGGCGTCGTCCGCCGCGAAGAGGAGGCCGTTCTCTCCCGGACGCACGAACTCGGACATCCCGCCGAGGTCCGCGGCGAGGACCGGAATCCCGGCGGCGAACGCCTCGAAGACGACGCCGGGGGCGTTCTCGTACCAGCGGGAGGGAACCGCGAGCACGTCCATCCCCGCGAGGACCTTCCCGATCTCCCGGCGCACGAAGGGACCGGCGAGCTCGATCCTGCCGTCCGGGGCCGCGAGCTCGCGCAGCTTCCGCACGTACCCCGCGTCGGGGCCGGGGGAGCCGTGGAGCCTCAGCCCGGCCGGCAGATCCGGCGCCCGGAGGAACGCCTCGATCAGGAGATCGGGGCCCTTGTGCGGCGCGAGCGTCCCGACGAACCCGACCCGGAGCGGGGGCACCTCGCGCGGCGGGACCTTCTCTATCCCGCCGGTGTCTATCCCGTAGACCGAGACCGAGATCCTGCCCCGCCCGAGGCCGTTGGCCTCGAGCAGCTCGCGCGTGAGCCGGGTGTAGGCGAGGATGTGGTCGACGAGAGCGAGCTGCCGCCGGACGTACCCGGCCCGCTCCCGCAGGTCGCGCACCTGCCCCAGAGGAAAGATCCTCCTGGCGAGCGGGGTGCGCGAGGCCAGCCCCACGGCCCGCAGGGCCGCGTCCGGCATCAGCCCCACCGCACGCGAGAGCCCGCCGTCCGGGCTGCGCGAGGCCAGGCACCTCAGGCAGTGGTGGAGCTCGGGTCCCCGGCAGAGGACCCCGTCGTGGCGGTAGAGGTCGACCACCGGGCAGATGCTCCAGAAGTCCGCCGCGGTAAAGACGACCGGTATCCCCAGCCCCTTGAAGGCCGGGACGACGGAGGCCGAGAGTCCCTGCAGGTGCATCGCGTGCACCACGTCCGGTCCGAACTCCCGGGCGCAGGCGCGCGCCACCTCCGTCATATGCGGGTTCTCGTAGTTGAGCCGGTAGGGGCGGGAGAGCCCTTCCCGGGGCCGGCCCACCCTGCGGACGGGCACCCCCTCGTAGACGTAATCGCGCACCTCCCCGGGCTCGATGTCGCCGTGCGGGGCGCTGCGCCGTGCCGCCAGGACGAAGACCTCGTGCCCCCGGGAGCGCAGCTCGCGCGCCAGGTTCAGCGTCACCACCTCGACACCGGCCGAGCTCTCCGGGAAGAACTGATGGGCGCAGAAGAGTATCCTCACAGACCGCCCCCGATCAGACGCTCCAGACGCGGGCCGTCCGACGCGGCGAGCAGAGTCCCGAGGCCGTTCGCCGCGGCGTACGAGGCGGCCCGGGGCGCGTGCCGCAGCGCCCCGAGGGGCCCCGCCTCGCACCAGAGCCCGCGCAGGAGGTGGGCCAGATCCGCCGCCCCCGAGAGGAGGGCCGCCGGGGGGGAGACCTCGACCCCGAAGAGCTCCCGCAAAAGACGCGCCTCGGTGTAGCGTCGCCTCAGGTCGTAGCGAAATCCCCGCTCGTGCGAGTGGTAGACGACGGAGCGCGGCTCGTAGACGAGGGCGTATCCCGCCTCGACGACGCGCCGCCCCCACCGGAGATCCTCCCCGAAGCCGCCTTCCTCGAACGGGATCTCCTCCCAGACCGACCGCCGGATGCAGGAGCTCACGTCGTCGAAGGCGGCGGCGAGCCGTCGCTCGGCCGGAGTCAGCGCCCCGAGTCCCCGCGGGGCCCGCTGCACCCTGCGCCTCTCCGACGAAGCGAGGGAGCCTCGCGCCAGTACCCGGGTGAGCGGGGTGGCCTCCGGACGCGGTAGCTGCCTGCCGTAGACCCCGGCGACCGAAGGGTCTCCTTCGAGATCCTCGACCATCGCGGAGAGCCAGCCGCCGTCCGCCGGGAGCGCGTCCTGCACGACGAACGCCACGTACTCGCCGCGCGAGAGCGAGACCCCGAGGTTGCGCGCGGCCCCGTGGTCGAAGCTCCCCGGCGGGATCTCGTGCACCAGCGCCCCGAACCTCCGGGCCGTCTCGACCGTGCCGTCGTCGGAGCCCGAGTCGACCACGACGACCTCGACGACGAAATCTCCCCTCTGCGCGGCCATCCTCTCGAGGAGCAGCCCGAAGCCCGGTCCGGCGTTGCGGGTGAGCACCACCACCGAGACCTCTCCTCTCACCGGGGATCACGCCCCCCCCCGGGCATCGCGGCCACGCATCAGGGAGGCATTCTATCCTCCCGGTGTGGATTTCACACCGGAAGACGGCTCTCGGGGCTTAAGTTTCGTTCGCTTTTGTCCGATAATTCTTCCAGTACTTCGCAATGTTTCGGAGGGGGAATATGCGATCGAAGACATCCATCCTTCTTGCTCTCTGTGCGGCGGTCGTATGCCTCGCCGCCGGCAGCCACCCGGTCGGGGCCCGGCAGCAGGGCGCCGCGGCCCGGACGATCTCCGGTGAGGTGAGCGCGGCCTCGCACCGCTACGGCGTGCCGGAGAGGCTGCTTCTGGCGATGGGTTACGTCAACACCCGATGGGAGACCCCGCCGCCGAGCCCGTACCGGAAGGGCGACCCGGAGGCGAGGGGAACCTTCGGGGTGATGCAGCTCGCCGACAACCCCTACCAGCACACCCTGCGGCTGGCATCGAGGATCACCGGGATCTCCCAAAAGCGCCTCGAGCAGAACCGGGCGGCGAACGTGATGGGGGCCGCGGCGGTCCTCGCTCACTATGCCGGCAAGCCGGGACCGCAGAACATAAACGGCTGGCGCGGAGCCGTGGCGCGCTACGGGGGCGGCGAGGCGTACGCCGAGCAGGTCTACCAGACGCTCAGACAGGGAGCGAGCACGAGGACTTCCTCGGGCGAGAGGGTCGTCGTCCCCCGGACGCCGGGGGCACGGGCACCCCAGGCCTCCTACGCTCCCTCGGCGGTGCGGGCGGACTACGCCCGGGCCCGCTGGTACGGGACCAACGGGAACAACTTCACCCCCGCGAACCGGCCTCATGACCTGAGGATAAACAGGATAATAATCCACGTCACGCAGGGCTCGTGGGCCTCGGCGATAAACTGGTTCAAAGATCCGAACGCCCAGGTCTCGGCCCACTACGTCATCCGCTCGAAGGATGGCTACGTCGCCCAGTCGGTGAGGGAGAAGAACATCGCCTGGCACGCGGCCAACTGGAACTACAACCAGCACTCCATCGGCATCGAGCACGAGGGGTACATCAACGACCCCAAGTGGTTCACGGATGCGATGTACCGCTCCTCGGCGAGGCTGGTCGCCCACCTGTGCCGCAAGTACCACATCCCGATCGACCGCAAGCACATAATCGGGCACAACCAGGTTCCCGGGGCAGACCACCGGGACCCGGGACCCTACTGGAACTGGAAGAAGTACATGCGCTACGTTCGACACTACGCCGGGGCGAAGAGAAAGCTCGTCTACCAGCAGGTGGTGGACAACGCCTCGGGCCGCTTCCAGGCCTCTAAAAACTGGTACTACAACACCTGGAACAAGGCGAAGTACGGCAGAAACTACCGCGCCGCCCGCCCGAAGGCCGTCTCGGACCCGGCGAACTTCTACATGAAGGTCCCCGTCACGGCGGATTACGTCGTCTACGCCCGCTGGCCGGCCTCGAGCAGCTACAACTCGCGCACCCCGATTCTAATAAGGACGACCTCGGGCTTTGAGAAGGTCGTCGTCAACCAGCGGCGCCACGGGGGAAGGTGGGTGAAGCTCGGCACTTTCCGTATGCCCAAGGGCAATAAGAGGGCGATCAAGATCTCCCGCTGGACGAGCGGACGCGGCTGGGTGATAGCCGACGCCGTCATGATCCGGCGCTACAGGTAGTTCATCTCGCGGCTCGTTTCCGAGCGCCCGCCCCGGCCGCGAACCAGCGGATGGTGCGCGCGAGGCCCTCTTCCAGGTCCACCACGGGCTCCCACCCGAGAGAGGCGCGAGCCCGGCTTATGTCCGGGGAGCGCCGCCTCGGGTCGTCCTCCGGCGGCGGCAGGTGGACGATGCGGCCCTCGCCCCCGGCGAGGCGGGAGACGAGCTCTGCTATCTCCAGCACGCTCCGCTCTTCGGGGTTACCCAGGTTCACCGGCTGCGCCTCGTCGGAGCGCATGAGGAGCAGGAGACCTTCGACGAGGTCGTCCACGTACTGCAGGCTCCTGGTCTGGGTGCCGTCCCCGTAGACGGTCAGGGGCTCCCCCGCGAGGGCCTGCCGGACGAGGTTCGGGACGAGCCGGCCGTCGTCGGGGCGCATCCGGGGCCCGTAGGTGTTGAAGATGCGGGCTATGCGGGTCTGAAGTCGGTGGCGCCGGCGGTAGGCCGATGTGAGCGCCTCGGCGTAGCGCTTGGCCTCGTCGTAGGCGCCGCGCACCCCCGTGGTGCTCACGTTGCCCCGGTAGTCCTCGGGCTGGGGGTGGACCAGGGGATCGCCGTAGACCTCGGAGGTCGAGGCCAGGAGGAAGCGGGCATTCTTGCTCCGCGCCAGCTCGAGAACGTTCCTCGTCCCGGCCGAGCCACTCTCCAGGATCTCGATCGCGAGGGGCCCGAAGGACTTCGGGCTCGCCGGGGAGGCCAGGTGGTAGACCTCGTCCACCCTGCCGGGGATACGGATCGGGCGCCGCACGTCGCGCTCGAGCAGGAAGAACCTCCCCCCGAGGTGTGAGACGTTCTGCGGGGAGCCGGTGATGAAGCTGTCGACGCAGACGACCTCGCAACCTTCGGCGAGGAGCCTCTCGGAGAGGTGGCTCCCGACGAAGCCCGCCCCGCCGGTGACGAGCGCGACGCGCCTCCTAGCCACGGCCGAAACCCGAGTAGAGAAGCCCGGCCGCCCGCACCTCCTCAGGGTCGAGGGCGTTCCTCCCGTCCACGAGAAGGCGGGGCTCGCGCATGATGGCGGCGGCGCGCACGAGGTCCAGGGCGCGAACCTCCTCCCACGCCGTCGCGACGACGGCGGCCCGGGCGTCCTCGAGCGCCGAATAGGGGTCGTGGCAGGGTTCGAGGCCGGGCACGCGGCGGGCGGCCTCCTTCGCCGAGACCGGGTCGTATCCCGCCACACGCGCCCCCTCCATGATGAGCAGCGCGGCGATCTCGAGCGCCGGGGAGCCCCTCAGATCCTCCGTCCCCGGCTTGAAGGAGAGCCCGAGCAGGGCGACCCGCTCCCCCTCCAGCGACCCACCGAGCGCCGAGCGCACCCGGCACACGGCCTCCCGCCGCTGCGCCAGGTTCACCTCCTCCGCGGCCGCGAGGAGCGGCATCCCAAGACCCTGGTCCCCGGCCATCGCCCTGAGCGCCGCCACGTCCTTCGGGAAACACGAACCTCCCCAGCCGATCCCGGCCTCGAGGAACGCCCCACCTATCCTGTGATCGAGCCCGATCCCCCGGGCCACCTCCCCGACGTCCGCGCCCACCAGCTCGCAGAAACGAGAGATCTCGTTGATGAAGCTGATCTTGGTGGCGAGGAAGGCGTTGGCGGCGTACTTTATCGTCTCGGCGCTCGCGAGGTCGGTGACGATGAGCGGGACCTCCCGCTTCGGCCTGGGTTCGATCGGGGACGGGAAGCTCTGCTCGACGATCGGACGGTAGAGCTCGCGCATGATCTCGAGCGCCTCCTCCGATTCCCCGCCGAGCACGACCCTGTCCGGGAAGAGCGTGTCCAAGACGGCGCTCCCCTCGCGCAGAAACTCCGGGTTGGAGACGACCCGGAAGCTTCCCTCCCCGGCGCCGCCCTCGCGCAGCAGGCGCGAGACGTAGTCCCCGCCTCCCACCGGCACGGTGCTCTTGTTCACCACCACGAGCGGGCGCTCCCTGCCGGCGCCCCCGAGAACCCGGCCCACACCCCGCGCCACCCCCTCCACCCCCGAGAGATCCACCGAGCCGTCGGCCCGGCCCGGGGTCCCCACAGCGACGAAGAGCACCTCCGAGGCGAGGACCACCGGCTCGAGGTCGGTGGTGAAGCGCACCCGCTCCCGGCAGGCGTCCAGGATATCGCGCAGGTGAGGCTCGTGGAGGTAGAGGTTCCCCCGTCTGAGCGCCTCCACCTTCCTCAGGTCAGAGTCGACGGCGGTCACCTCGCAGCCGAGGTACGCCAGGCACGCCGCGGTCACCAGCCCGACGTGGCCGGCACCCACCACGGCCACCCGCCGGGGTGCAACCACCTCTCTCCCAAAATCTTCGGGCATACGCCCCAAGGATATACCCGGGACCGACGGGTTACTCCGTCCCCGACCCGCGAGGAGTAAGGGTTTCTACTGCAGGAGCCGCTTCAGGCCCTCTTCGAGGTACTCCGCGGAGACGGAGCCGTCGGGGGTGTAAGAGACGGCCTCCCGGCAGAGGTGGTAGAGCGCGAGCGTGCGCGTCGGGGAGAGCCTGCGGTTGCCCGCCTGTTCCAGGACCAGACGCATAAGCTCGAGCGCCACCTCCGCGTCGCTCTTCCTCGGCTGCTCCATCGGGTCCACCTCCTCTCGCCGGGAGATCAATTGTACAGGAGCCCGCCCGGTCTGTGGTACACTTGGTTTATCTTGGTTCCCGCAGAGAAGACCGCACCGCGCAAGGCGAAAAGCTCTCGACGAGGGTGAGTGTTGGGCAGGATCAGACGCGTCTACGCCAGATGTCCGGTATGTGAGCACATCTTTCCCACCCTTCACCCCGGGACCTACGTCACCGTGGGCCGCGAGACCGACCTGTGCCCCAAGTTCCCCGGGCGCGTCTCGGACGGCTCGCTCCTCCTGCAGAGCGCGGTGACGATGTGCCCGGCATGCTCGTTCGCCTCCCCCTCGGACTTCAGCGAGCTCGACCTCTCCTTCGACGAACGCTACGAGCTCGAGGAGCTCCTGAGGGAGGATGGGCTCCTCAAGGTCTTCCGCAGCAGTCCTCCCCCCTGGCTCGCCTTCCACGCCGCGGAGATCTGCGGCAGGGAGCTCGGAGCCACCCACCGGGAGCTCGGTGATCTGTGCCTGAGGGCCTCGTGGGTGTGCCGCAAGGAGAGGGAGCAGCCCTTCGAGAGCACCTTCCAGCTGCGGGCGATCCGCCACTTCCTGCGCGCGCTGGAGGATGAGGACCTCTACGGGAGGGAGCTGGCCCTCACCGCCTACCTGGTGGGCGAACTCAACCGGCGGCTAGGCAACCACCGCGAGGCGCTCAACTGGTACGTCAACGCCGAGCGCACCATGCAGGGCGGTTCCGAGCCGTCTCTGGCGTGGCTGGAACGCCTCATCTCCCGCCAGCGCGAGCTCGCCGAGTCGCAGGCGGCCTGAGCCTCAGCCTATGGTCTCCTGGATTGTCTTCTTGGCGGCTTTCTTGTCCGGGATCCAGAACGAGAGCCCGTTGATGTACTGCGGGTGGCCCGGATAGAGGGCGGCCTTCCCTCCTCCCCCGTAGAGCTTGTATTGCAGGGCGAAGCGCAGGAGAGAGACCGGGTTCATGTTCGTCTTGGTGCTCTTGAGGATCGCCCCGATCACCGCGGGCAGGCGGGGCAGGTTGGCCGGCGAGGTCGCCTGCGCGACGAGCTGGTCGAGGAACTGCTGCTGGCGCTCCTCGCGCCCGATGTCTCCCTGCGGGTCGTCCCGCCAGCGGACGTAGGCCAGCGCCTGTCCGCCGTTCAGCTTCTGCACGCCGGGGTCTATCTTGTACACCCTGCCCTCTATACCGAGGTTTATGGGCTCCTTGACGTCTATGGTGATCCCTCCGAGGGCGTTCACGACGTCTTTGACCCCGGTGAACTTGACGAGCACGTAGCGATCCACCGGTACGTTCAGGTCGTCCTTGAGCGTCTTGAGGGTCAGGTCGGCGCCGCCGTAGGTGTAGGCCGAGTTGACCTTGCCCCAGCCGTAGCCCTCTATCTTGACCAGCGAGTCGCGCGGGATGGAGAGCATCCCGCCCGTGGCCCGGAAGACAACCATGGTGTCGGTGCGCGCCGGGGCACCATTTCCCCGCGTGTCGCTGCCCAGCAGCAGCACCCGCTGGTCCCCGATGGGAACCAGGAGATAGCCGAGGAACAGCAAGACGATCGATACGACCGCGAGCAGCATCCGCCGCCGGGCGTAGTTCGGCCGTCTGCCGCCCAGATCTCCGGGCAACTCTCCGGCCCTGTAGACCTTCATCGACATGGAAGGAGATTATAGCCACACCCAGCGATCGCGGACACACCGCCCGGGTCACGTATGAGAGTATACTGATGTCATGCAGGGTCTTGAGAGACCGTCTCTCGAGGTAGGGGATGAGCGGGCAGCCTGGGAAGGCCTCGCCTCCTCGTGCGTCTCGCCCGTACGCCGGCTGGCGGCGGCCGCGGGGATCGGTGTCCTGCTCTTCATCCTGACCTCGACCCTCCTCACCTTCTACTACAGCGTCTTCGGTATCCGGTACGCGCTCGGCGAGCTGGCCGCGTCGCCCTACAGGACCTTCTACGTCTCCCTGGCCACGAGCATCTTCCTGTCGATCGCCGGTTACGGGGTGTGGCTCGCGCGCAGCCTCAGATCGTACTCTTCCTTCGCCGGCATCCTGCGGCGCGGCGGGCTGGATCCTCAGCGGCCCACGCTGGTGGGACTCAGGGCCTACTCCGACGAACAGCTCCTCGCCCTGCGCAGCAGGTACGAGCGCTCGCGCGACCCGAGGTTCCGCCGGCTGCTCGAGCGCACCTTCGGCTTTCATCCGGACGACTCCTTCTCCCTCGCCCCACTCAACGTCCGACCGGGCACCTTCGAGATGAGCGCCCTAAGGGTCGAGTGGGAGGCCGTCCTGATCCTCGAGCAGAGCCGGTCCCCGGCTCCGAGGATCTCCTGGTGGACCGAGAGCCGCAAGCGACTTCTGCCCCGGCAGGCCGGGAAGACCCAGAGGCTCCTCTTCGCGCTGAGCTACACTCTGGACTCCGTACAGGAGCTCAAGCGCCGCTACGGCTATCGGACGGAACGCTGGCCACAGACCATACCAGAAGGCAAGCTCTTCGATGCCCTGCGAGACTACGAAGAGGTCCGGTACATTCGGGCCGCGCTGAACCGGCGACGCTGAGCCTCCCTATGCTCCAACGGATGCGCAGCCGGCGATTCTCGCCGCTTAACCAAACTTAATACCAGAGCCGTTGCTCCATCGGACGAATTTTGGTAATTTGTTCACACTACGGCTTGGGCGAGGGGAAAGGGAACTCCAGGGGACAGGGAAAGGAGGAGTTCCCTTTTTAGTGTCCTGCGTCCCGTGGCCGGTGCTACACTCTCGTTCGAGGAGGCAAGAGAGCCGAGAGGACCGGAGGCCTGCAGGATCATGCTGAGAGAGACCCCGAGCAACGCCCGGCGCACCAGCAAGACGCGCATCAGGCTTCGGAGGGTCGAGGAAGGCTGGGTGACGTCGAGCCGCGACGTGCTCGCGACCGAGGAGCCACTGGAGATCCGGGTGATCTCGGAGGGGGAGCGCAGGACGGTCGCCGTCACCATGCGCACGCCGGGCGCGGATTTCGAGCTCGCGGCGGGTTTCCTGTTCACCGAGGGGATCGTCTCCTCGAGGGAGGACATCGAGAAGATGAGCTACTGCCTCTCCTCGGAGGTGGGCGCCGAGCAGCAGTACAACATCGTCAACGTCACGCTGCGCCCCGGCCTCACGTACGATCCTTCCTCCCTCGAGCGCCACTTCTACACCACGAGCGCCTGCGGTGTGTGCGGCAAGGCGAGCCTGGAGCAGCTCGAGGTGCGCGGCTGCCGGGTGCTACCGCCCGGGCTGCGGGTCTCCCGGGAGGTGATCTGCAGCCTCCCAGGCAAGCTGCGCTCGTCGCAGGGCCTCTTCGAGGAGACGGGGGGGCTGCACGCCGCCGCGCTCTTCGACGCCGACGGCAACCTGCTCGCGCTGCGGGAAGACGTAGGAAGGCACAACGCGACCGACAAGCTCGTGGGTTGGGCGCTGCTCGAAGGCAGGATCCCCCTCTCAGAGGACATCCTCATGGTCAGCGGAAGGAGCAGCTTCGAGATCATGCAGAAGGCGCTCGCGGCCGGGACTCCGATCGTCTGCGCCGTCTCCGCCCCGAGCAGCCTCGCCGTGGACGTCGCCCGCGAGTTCGACATGACCCTCGTGGGTTTCCTGCGCGAGGGCCGCTTCAACGTCTACTCGGGATTCGAGCGCATCCTCGCCTAGGGCACCGGCGCGTGGACATCACTGCGTCCGCGAGGATATAATCCGCACATGTAATATAGCGATCTTTGTGCGGGAAAGGGGTGTTCTTCGAGGTGAGCGCTACGGAGACCCGCGAGGAGAGGGTCGGCCCGGCCGGCACGCGTCTCGGGCACACGATCTGCGGCTTCTGCGGGGTCGGCTGCGGGCTCGAGGTAAAGGTGGAGGGGGGCAGGATCAGCAAGGTCACGGGCCGCAAGTCCAACCCCTCGAGCAAGGGCGAGGCGTGCATCAAGGGGCGAGAAGGCTGGCGCCACATCTACAGCGAGCGGCGCCTGACGCGCCCGCTGGTGCGTAAGAACGGCGAACTCGTCCCGGCGAGCTGGGAGGAGGCTTTAGACCTCGTCGCGAGCCGCATGAGCCAGATAAAGGAGGAGAGCGGCGGGGACGCCTTCGGCCTCTTCAGTTCCTCCCGCTCGACCAACGAGCTCAACTACCTGGCCGGGAAGTTCATCCGACAGGTGATGGGGGTTAGCAACGTAGACTCCTGCAACCGCGCCTGACACGCCGCCAGCGTCACCGGTCTGGTGGCGACGTTCGGAGCGGGGGCCTCCACCACCTCCTACGACGAGTTCGAGGATACCGACCTCATCGTCTGCTGGGGTTCGAACACCCAGGAGTGCCACCCCATCATCTACAACCACATGCGCCGCGGCGTGAAAAACGGCGCGAAGATGGTCGTCATAGACCCGCGCAAAACCGAGCAGGCCAGGAAGGCCGACAGGTGGCTCCGGGTCAACGTCGGCACCGACATCTGCCTGGCGAACGCCATGGGCCATGTCATCATCGAGGAGGGTCTCTACGACCGAAAGTTCGTCGAGCGGGCGACCGAGAACTTCGAGGCCTACCGCGAGAAGGTCGCGGGTTACACTCCAGAGTACGCCGAAGGGGTGACCGGCGTCCCGGCGGAGGAGATCCGCGAGGTCGCCCGGATGTACGCGACGGCGGAGAGGGCGATCCTCAACTGGACGCTCGGCATCACCGAGCACCACAACGGGGCCCAGGCCGTCTTCGCGCTCATCGCGCTCGGGCTCCTCACCGGGCACGTCGGCCGCTACGGCAGCGGGCTCAACCCGCTGCGCGGGCAGAACAACGTGCAGGGCGGCGGGGACATGGGGGCCCTGCCGAACCGGTTGGTCGGCGGCTGGAGCTGGGACGACCCGGAGGCCCACCGGCGCTTTCGGGAGGTCTGGGGGGTACCGCTGCCGCAGAAGGTCGGCAAGAACCAGGCTCAGATGCTCGACGCGATAGAGCGCGGGGAGATCCGGTGCATGTACGTCATCGGGGAGAACCCCTGCCAGTCCGACGCCGACGAGAACCGTTCCGACCAGCTCTTCCGGAGCCTGGACTTCCTGGTGGTGCAGGACATCTTCCTCACCAAGACCGCTCGTCTGGCGGACGTGGTGCTGCCGGCGGCGGCGAGCTGGTGCGAGACGGAGGGCACCTTCATCAACAGCGAGCGCAGGGTGCAGCGGGTGCACAAGATCGTCGACCCGCCCGGCGAGGCGCGGGCGGACGAGTGGATCCTGCAGGACGTGGCCAACCGGCTCGGGGCGAACTGGCACTACGAGAGCGCCGAGGACATCTGGGACGAGATCCGACTCCTCGCCCCCAACTTCAGCGGGATGAGCTACGAGCTGCTGGAGCGCTACGACGGCATCCAGTGGCCCTACACCGGGAGCGAGGAGTACGACGGACGTCCGGGCACGAAGTTCCTCCACGCCTGGCTGTGGGACGAGGAGGTGGAAAAGCGGGCTCCCTTCACCCCGGTCGACCACGAGGGCCCGGTCGAGCCCCCGGACGAGGAGTACCCTTTCCAGCTCACCACCGGCAGACGCCTCGCCTTCCACAACACCGGCACGATGACCCAGAGCTACAAGAAGGTCAAGGACCCGGAGGAGCTCCTGGAGATAAGCCCCGAGGACGCCCGCGCCCTCGGCGTCTCCGACGGGGACTTCGTGCGGGTGAGCTCGCGGAGGGGCACCGTCCCGAGGGTGAAGGCCCGGGTGACCGACCGGGTGAGCCGGGGGCTCGTGTTTCTGGGTTTCAGCTTCGCGGATCAGGTCCCGACCAACGTGCTCACGATAAACGCGGTCGACCCGCAGTCGGGGACGGCCGAGCTCAAGGCCTGCGCGGTCCGGGTGGAGCCCGCTGGAGACTGAGCGGGCGTGAAAGGGGGCGGCGGGGTTGGAACCCCCGCCGCCCCCTTTTTCCGTTTCGGGGCTCCTCAGGTCTGGCTGTTGGCCTGCCTGCGCAGCTCCTCCACCACGCCCGGATCGGCGAGCGTGGTGGTGTCCCCGAAGTCCGTTGAGCCCTGGGCGACGGCGCGCAGGATGCGGCGCATGATCTTGCCGCTTCTCGTCTTCGGGAGGGCGCTGGTGAAGACCATGTCGTCGGGGGTGGCGATCGGGCCTATCACCTCGCGGACGTGCTGGCGCAGCTCCTTCTTTAGCTCGTCGGAGCCCTCCAGGTCGCCCTCGAGCGTGACGTAGGCGAAGATCGCCTGCCCCTTCTGCTCGTCGGGGCGCCCGACGACGGCGGCCTCGGAGACCTTCTCGTGGGAGACCAGCGCGCTCTCGACCTCCCAGGTGGAGATGCGGTGCCCGCTGACGTTTATGACGTCGTCGACGCGGCCGATGATCCAGTAGTAGCCGTCCTCGTCGCGCTTGGCCCCGTCCCCGGTGAAGTACACCCCCGGGAAGCGCGACCAGTAGGTCTCCTGGTAGCGCTGCGGGTCCTTGTACAGGGTGCGCAACATCCCCGGCCAGGGGCGGGTGAGGACCAGATAACCGCCGCCGGAGCCCTCTATCGGCCGTCCCTCCTCATCGTAGATGTCGGCTCCTATGCCGGGGAAGGGCTTTGTCGCGCTGCCGGGCTTGGTGGTGGTGATGCCGGGCAGCGGCGTGATCATGTGCCCGCCGGTCTCCGTCTGCCACCAGGTGTCCACGATCGGGCAGCGCCCGCCGCCGACGAACTCGTGGAACCAGACCCAGGCCCGCGGGTTGATCGGCTCACCCACCGTCCCGAGCAGCCTCAGCGAGGAGAGGTCATGCTTCTCGGGCCACTGCCTACCCTCTTTCATCAGCGAGCGGATCGTGGTCGGGGAGGTGTAGCAGATCGTCACCCCGTACTTCTCGACTATCTCCCAGTAGCGGTCCGGTGCCGGGTAGGTGGGCGTCCCCTCGAACATCAGGCTCGTCGCCCCGTTGGCGAGCGGGCCGTAGACGATGTACGAGTGCCCGGTGACCCATCCGATGTCCGCCGTGCACCAGTAGACGTCGTCGTCCTTTATGTCCATCACCCACTTGGTCGTGGCGTAGACGAAGGTGAGATAGCCGCCCGTGGTGTGCACGATCCCCTTAGGACGCCCGGTCGAGCCCGAGGAGTAGAGGATGTAGAGGAGATCCTCCGCGTCCATCTCCTCCGCCGGGCACTCGGGGTCGGCTTCGGCCATGAGCTCGTGGTACCAGAGGTCCCGCCCCTCCTGCATCGGAACCTCGTCCCCGGTGCGCCGCACGACGATCATGTGCTCGACGGACGGGGCGTCCTCGAGGGCTTTGTCCGCGTTCTCCTTCAGCGGGACACGTTTGCCGCCTCGGCGCCCGGCGTCGGCGGTGATGACGACCTTGGCCTCGCAGTCGTTGATCCTGCCGCGCAGCGAGTTGGCCGAGAACCCGCCGAAGACCACCGAGTGCGGGGCGCCGATGCGGGCGCAGGCGAGCATGGCGATCGGGAGCTCGGGGATCATCGGCATGTAGATCGCGACCGTATCCCCCTTCCCGACCCCGAGGCTCTTGAGCACGTTGGCGAATTTCTTCACCTCGGCGAGAAGCTCGGAGTAGGTGAGCGCGCGTCCCTCCTCGCCGGGCTCGTCCGGCTCCCAGACTATCGCCCGCTTGTCCCCCCGGCCCCGCTCGACCTGGTAGTCGAGGCAGTTGTACGAGACGTTGAGCCTGCCCCCGACGAACCACTTGTAGAAGGGGGCCTCCGAGTCGTCGAGGACTTTGTCCCATTCTTTGAACCAGTGCAGCTCGCGGGCGAACTCCGCCCAGAAGCCCTCCGGGTCACGCTCGGCCCGCTCGTAGACCGCGGGGTCGTTGACGTTGGCCCGCGCGGCGAACTCCTCCGGCGGGGGGAAGGTCCTCCTCTCTTCCAGTAATGCCTCTATAGTCTTCTCTTCGGTCATCTCCGGCTCCTCCTTTCTCTACCAGTCCATTCTTACCCCGCCGCGCAACCTCTTATCACCGGACCCCGCTCAGGTCCTGGGTCCCACGGGCAACACTACACGACCGGAGACGGAGTTGACGACCCCCGCCGCCGAGGTGTACCAGGCCGCTATCGCCGTGAGAATCCCCACGTACCCGCCGACTTTGGAGATGCCGGCCGAGCCCGCGAGCTCGCCGATGCCGAGCAGGAAGAAGGTCAGCGTCAGGAGAAGGAAGACCACCATCACGGCGGTGGTAACCCGCATGGAACCGAAGAACATGTACGCGGTGAAGATGCCCCACGCTATGAGGAACCACCCTACGACCAGCGAGAGGTCGGACGCAGGGATCTTGCCCGCGTAGAAGGTCTCCAGCGCGGCGAACGCGAGCCAGAACGCTCCGTAAGAGCTGAACGCCGTGGCCCCGAAGGTGTTGTTGTTCCTGAACTCCCACATCCCGGCCAGAAGCTGGCCCATTCCTCCGTAGAAGAGCGCGAGCGGCAGGACCACCTGCACCCCTCCGGAGGGAAGGAGCCCCGCGTTGACGAGGCTGAGCAGAAACGTGGTGAGCGCGAACGCAGCGAGCCCGAGCGGCGCGGGATCCCCGATCGGGGCCGCCGGCGGGTTCTCCCGCGCCGTGCGTCCCGCCGTCTCGTCCCGCACCATCTTCCTTATCTCTTCACGCAGCTCGGGGTCTACCTGAGCCATACCCTGCTCCTCCTTTCCAAAAAAGAGAATCCCCTGCCAGAAGCCACAACGAACATGCCTCTATCCCCAGATACCCCTCCTTGCTCCACCAATGGTTTCCAACGCACCCACCGAAATTCAATTGTAGCATTATATGTCACTCAAAAGATATGTTCGTCACGCCTGGTGAAACGGCCCTCTCTACGAGAACCCCGGTCCGTACGGACCGGGGTTCGGTAGGGGATTCTCGTTTTCTGACCTTCGAGTCAGAGGAGGGAGGCGTCCAGGGTTATCTCGACGTTGTTTCTGAGGGCGTTCGAGACCGGGCATCCACCCTCGGCCTTCTGCGCGGCCTCCCTGAATCCGGCTTCGTCCAGCCCCGGCACGCGTCCGCGCACTTCGAGGGCGGATCTCGTTATCCTGACCTGGCCTACATCGAAGGTGACCTCGGCGCTGACTTCGAGCTCCTCGGGTTCGTGTCCGCTCTCGGCGAGAACGTTGGAGAGGGCCATCGCGTAGCAGCTGGCGTGTGCGGCGGCTATCAGCTCCTCGGGCGAGGTCTTGCCGTCGGGGCTCTCGGTGCGCGAGGCCCAGGTAACTGGTGTCTCCTCCATCACCCTGCTGCTCGCCAGGTTCAGGCTCCCGGAACCTCCCGTCAGGCTTCCTCTCCATCTGACCTCCGCGCGCCGCTGTGCAGAGGGCATACTCCACCTCCGTTCACCGAGTCTTCCAGGTGAGGCCCATATACCCGCTGCCGGGTCTGGCTAACCCTCGCGGATGATCCGGATCACGCCGCCTCTATGCCCCCGCTACGCGTGACGGTGCCGGCGAAGAGGAAAGCCGTCTGGCGCAGGGAGGACTCCAGGTCGAACGGGTCGAGCGCGGAGACCGCGTCGCGGGGCACGACGACCTCGAACCAGCGCAGGGCGGCGCTCGCCGCGGTGTAGTGCACGCAGATGTTGGCCACGGTGCCGCAGACGATCAGGGTCTTCGTACCCCACAGGCGCAGGAAGTGCTCCAGGTGGGTGCCGTAGAAAGCGTCGTAGCGGACCTTGCGGATCACGAGCTCACCCTCGCGCGGGGAGAGCTCGTCCACAATCCGCCAGCCCCAGGAACCCTCGCGGGCGTGTTCGCCCCAGATCTCCCACTCCGGGTCGCCCTCGGTGTGGGTATCCTGGGTGAAGACGACCTTCATACCGGAGTCCCTGGCCACCTCGAGCAGGTGGTGTATGGCGGGGATCGTCCCTTCGGCGTCCGGGACCCTGAGCGCTCCTCCCTCCTTCACGAAGTCGTTCTGCATGTCGACGACGACGAGGGCGGTGCGCGAGGGGTCCACCCGCACGCTCTCCCTGACCTCGTACTCCGGTACGGCAACCTCTCTGCGGCCGGACATAGAGAAGACTCCTCCCGAGACTGACGATGCTGCCTACGGCAGGGATTTTATACGGGATCGGAGGGCAGCCCCTTCTTTGTTCTCCTGCGGGAGAAGAAGGGCAGCATCTCCCCCACGAAGAGCGCCGAGAGGATGAGGACGGCCCCGGCTATCTGCACCGCGTCCAGCCGGTCGCCGGCGAGCCAGTAGCCGAAGAGCGCGGCGAAGACCGGCTCCATCGTCAGGATCACCGCCGCGCGGGCCGCGGGCAGGCGCTGCTGGACGAACGTCTGGGCCCAGAAGGCGGCGGCGGAGGCCAAAAGACCGGTGACGATCAGGGCCATCCAGACGCTGCGCGGTGGGAAGGAGACGTCGCCCGAGAGGACCCAGACCGCCGCGAAAAGGAGCGCCATCACGGACGTCTCGACCGAGGCGAACCCCAGCGAGTCGTGTCCTGCGGCGTAGCGGGACAGGAGGGCGATCTGCAGCCCCAGAGCCGCCGCGCAGATCAGGGTGAGAAGATCTCCGAAGTTCACCCCATCGGGGTTGCCTCCGGCGAGCAGCACCATCCCGGCGAAGCTCAGGACCACCGCGACGAGCACGGGGCGGGGGATATGCACCCCGAAGAGGAGGCGGTCCGAGAGCGGGGCGAAGACGACGAACATCCCCGTGATCAGACCGGAGTTCGTCGGGGTGGTGTAGAGCAGCCCGAGCGTCTGGAAGAGGTAGCCCATGGCGAGGACCAGCCCCACACCGGCCCCGGCGACGAGCGTCCTGCGGGTGATGCGCCGCAGCGTGAAGGGGACGAGTGCGCAGGCGGCGAGCAGGAAACGGGCCGCAAGGAAAGGCATGACGCCGTAGACGGAGATGGCGTCCTGCACGACCACGAAGGTCCACCCCCACACGGCCGTCACGCCGAGCAGGATGAGCGTGTAGAGGAACCTCACGGCAGGCTATTGTACTCTCCGGAGGAAGGCTCGGCCTCTTGATGTAATATTAGGATCCGTGACCACCCTCGTACACGTCTCGGACCTGCACTTCGGCAGGCCGGCCGTCTCGGAACAGCTCGACTCCCTGCTCGAGGCCATCGTGAGGCTCTCTCCCGATGCGGTGGCCGTCTCCGGGGACCTCACCCAGCGCTGCTCCAGGTCCGAGTTCGAGAAGGCCCGGGCCTACCTGGACAACATCGGCCGGACAGCCCCCTACATCGTCGTCCCCGGCAACCACGACATCCGCTGGCTCGGGGCCGTGCTGCGCAACCTCGGGATAGTCGGCTTCATCGGACAGCGCGCCCACGAGCACAAGTACTCCCGCTACAAACGGTACATCTCCGAGGATCTCAGCCCCTCGCTCACGGTGCCGGGCGTCGTCATCGCGGGGCTGAACACGGCCCACGGCATAACCCGGGGTTCGCTCACCCGCCGGCTGCGCGACCTCGGCGTGATCGGCCACGTCCGCGGCGACGACCTCGCGCACGTAAGGAACACCTTCGAGAAAGCGCCGCCGGAAGCGGCCCGGATCGTGATGATCCATCACAACCTCATTCGCGGGCAGATCTCCGGTCGCCACGGGCTCGCCAACACCGAGGAAGCGCTGCGCGCCTTCGCCTCGATGGGAGCGGAGCTCGTCCTCTGCGGTCACGACCACCAGGAGGCGGTCCACAGCGTGGAGATAAGCGAGACCGGGCTCGTCATCTCGACGGCCGGCACCATCTCGAGCCGCAGAAGGTCCGGGCACCCCTCCAGCTTCAACCTCGTGCGGGTGGAGGAGGACTCCCTGAGCATCACGATCTACGCCTGGAACACCAAAGCCGGCGATTTCGTCCCCGCAGGAGAGCACCGCTTTCCGCGGCGCGCGCGGAAGGACCGCTAGAGGGCACGGAGCGCGGGTTATAATGATCTTCGAGTCGTTACCCCCGAGAGGAGAAGGTGTTCAGGGAGATGTGGAGCAGGCTTACCCGCGGCGGGGATGGTCTTCCCCGGGAGAAGGTGGATGCCGTAGTGAGGCTCATCGACCAGTATCTCGCCGAGGAGGCCGTGAAGCGCAACCTCCAGTCGGACAAGCAGACCATCCACCCGAGGGACCTCCCGCCCGAAAAGAGGGAGGCTCTGATCTCCGAGATCTTCGCCATCCTCAGGGAGACGAAGAAGCAGTAGTCCCATCCCCGAGCTTCTTCACCAGAGGCTCGATGCACTCGAAGAGGTGCCGGGCGCAGGCCCGGTAGGAGCTCATGCTGAGCCCGTAAGGGTCAGATATTCCCCCGCTGCCGGAACCGACGTACTCGGTCAGGACGTGCACGCTGTCGGGCAGCTCGCCGAAGGAGCGGCTCATCTCCTCGACGTGCGCCGGGGTCATCGCGAGCACGAGGTCGGCCTCCCGAAGCATCTCCCCGGTCAGAGGGCGGGAGTGGTGTCTCCCCACCGGGACCCCGGCCTCGGAGAGCACCTTCTCCGCCTCCGGGGCCATCGGGTAGCCCTCGGCGGCGAAGACGCCCGCGCTCCGCGCCCGCCAGTCCAGCCCCGCGTCCCCGGCCAGGGCGTTGAAGATCGCCTCGGCCATCGGGCTGCGGCAGATGTTCGCCGTGCACACGAAGAGGACATCTCTCATGGCGTCAGGGAGCTTACCACGGAAGCCCCGGTGCGGTCGCTCGCTACCGGAGGATGAGATACCCGTCCCGCCCTCCGCTCTTGGCCCGGTACATCGCCCCGTCTGCCGCCCGGAGCAGATCACCCGCCTCCCTCCGGCCACCGCTCTCCACCACCACCCCGGCGCTGGCGGTGACCCGCATCCTGTACCCACCTGTCTCCACCGGCTCGCGCAGCGCATCCAGTATCCTCTCGACGACCGGCCCCACGCTCGATCCCTCGACATCCTCCAGGAGCAGCGCGAACTCGTCCCCGCCGAGCCGGGCGGCCGTGTCAGAAGGCCTGAGGCAGGACCGCAGCCTCCCCCCGACGGCGACGAGCAACCTGTCGCCTGCTTCGTGCCCCATGAGGTCGTTGATCCGCTTCATCCCGTCCAGGTCCAGGAAGACCACGGCGAAGGACTCACCGCTGCGTGAAGAGCGGGCGCGAGCCCTCTCCAGCCGGTCGATGAACAGAGCCCGGTTGGCGAGCCCAGTCAGTGGGTCGTGCAACGCCCGGCGTACGAGGTCGTCCTCGCGCAGCCTGCGCTCCGTGATGTCTCTCAGATAGTATGCTTTGCACCCCTGGACATCCACTCTCAAGGCCTCCAGGTATCTGTGGCTCCCCTCGGGACCTTGCAACCTGAAGTTCTCGATCCAGGCGTCACGCCGGTGAATCGCCCGGCGCCGGGACCCGTACCTCTGCAGGGTTCCGGGGAGAGGATCCCCGGCCAGCTCTTCCGGGTCACACCCGAACATCGCCCCGGCAGCCGGGTTGGCGTAGATCACCAACCCGCGCTCGTCGAGCAAAAGCACGACGTCCGGCGACTCGAAGACCAGCCGGGCCAGCATGGCATGCTCGCAATACGGCTCACGTTCGCCCGTCTGCCTCCTCACCAAACGGCTGACCCTGCGCCAGAGCCCGCGCCAGAACCCGGCGTAGACACCTGGATCTTCGAGCTCCGCGAGTTCCTCCCTGGGGGGACGAAGATCGCAGACGAGGCGTTCGTCGAAAGATCCGTTCACGACCGCGCTCGCTCAGTAAGCCCCATGGTCGAACAGGACGCTCCGGAAGGTGCGCGCCAGGAGCAGGAGATCGAGCCATATGGACCAGTTGTTTATGTAGTAGAGGTCCATCCTGACCCGCTCTTTGAACGAGGTGCCGCTCCTACCTCCCACCTGCCACGGCCCCGTGATACCCGGGGTGACGCGCAGTATCGTCTTCTCGGCCTCGCCCATGTCCGGGGACTCCCTCGGAAGATAGGGTCGAGGCCCGACCAGGCTCATCTCCCCTTTGAGGACGTTCCAGAGCTGCGGCAGCTCATCGAGGCTCGTGGTGCGAAGCAACTTCCCCACCCGGGTCACCCTGGGGTCCTCACGCAGTTTGTGGTACAGCTCGTACTCTCTTCTCAGGTCTTCGTTCTCCCGCAGGAGCCTCTCCAGGGCATCCTCGGCCCCGTGGATCATGGTGCGGAATTTCAGGCAACCGAACGATCTGCCGTCCCTGCCCATCCGTTCGGCCCGGTAGAAGACCGGCCTCCCCGATTCCAGGAGGATCAGCAGGCAGAGCACCGCGAAAAGCGGGAGGAGCAACACTCCGCCGACGACGGTCACCGTGACGTCTATGGTCCGCTTGACCCGCTGGCTCCAGCGGTCCAGCAGGTTGTGGCGGACCTCCACACCGAAGATGCCAGCCAGGTCTCTGGCTACGACGGCGGAGTTGGTCACCCCTTCCAGGTTGGGGATTATGATCACCTGCCGGAAGCTCGTCCGGGCCCGTTCCACGAGCCTGACCAGGTGTTCCCGGCGTGTGTGCGGCATGGCGAAAATCGCGGTGTCGACCCTTAGTTTGCGCCCATACACCATGGCGTCCATGAGGGTTCCGCAGTAAGGCACTCCCTCGATCTCCCCACTCACCGGAGCCTGCTTCCCGTCGAAAACCCCCACAGGTTTCAAGCCCAGCGTCCAGTCCTCCTGCAGGACACGCAACACCCGGCTTCCGTCGTCTCCGAAACCGAGCACCACCACGGGCTTGCCCCACAGCTTCGCCTTCCTCAACGAAAGCTTCGTCAGATGCCGCACGGGAGGTGCGAGTATCGCGAGTCCGGCGAAACCGGCGAGCAGGAGCAGGCGCGAGATGGTATCTCCGACCTGGAAGGAGAAAGCGAAGATGGCAGTGATCGCCATGGTGGCCAGCACGGCGTGCGTCTGCCGGCGCAGTTCCTCGATCTGTCCCATCCCGTATCCCGGGTAGAGCCCCAGGAGCCAGCGCACCCCGATCCAGACGCCGAGGCTCGAGGCGACGGCCGCCACGGACATCTCTGAGATCCCCCCTCTGCCCACGATCTGCCTGAACAAAGCAGCGATCTCCCACACCGCGACCGCCAATACCGCATCCGTGCCCAGAAGGATGAGCGAGCCAAGGTGATCGCGAAACCCGGCCAAGCTTTTCGCGGGGATCTCTCCGGCCAGAGGCGTCATTCCCCCAAGGCCGTTCAGAGCAGGCGTCTTTTCAGAGTCGATGGTTCTCTGCATACCTCTGCCCCGTTTCCAACGCTGGCATCCGACCGCCCTCTCATCCTAGATAGCTCTCCTGAGCAGAGCATCGGCTGCGGGACACATCCTGACACCAGCCAGACGGCCTATTTCACCGGATGCTCAGCGGCTGGGCAGGACCTTCCAGGAAAGAGAGGACCGCTCCTGGAGAGAAATCAACGGAGGACACCCATCCTGGGGTCCCGCCACACTACCACAGCACCCTGAAGTGCCACACTCTGGAGGAAACGTTGCCCGCTCGATCTCTCACCACGATCTTAACCGTAGCCCTCCCTCTGCGAAGCAAAGGCGAGCTGCGAACCATCCGGTTCGGATAGCGCAAAACTTTCCCCGTTCGAGCGTAGGTGAACTCGCGCCTGGGGACCAACCTCCCGTCGACCCTGAGCATAATCCCCCGCTTGGTGATCCCACTCCCCCTATCCGTCACCCTCGCCATGATGTACGGCACCCTACTACTCACTATCGATCCGGGCCTCGGATAAAGGTGACGAATGGATGGGGCATGTGTATCCACGACCCAGCTTCTGCGCGCGGGGGAGGGATCCACGTTGCCCGCAGAATCAACGGCCCGCACCAAGAAGGTGTGCGTGCCGTCTCCTAACCCCGTGTACCTCTGCGGTGAACTGCACGCTCCGTACGCCCCACCATCCAGGCTGCACTGGAAGCTCGATCCCGCCTCGGTCGAGGTGAATCTGAACACCGCCCTGTTGAACTTCTTGAAACCTTTCGGTCCGGCCACTATGGACGTGTCGGGGGCTCTGGTGTCTACGCTCCAGGTATAGGAGGCAGGCGAGGGATCCACGTTGCCCGCAGAATCAACGGCCCGCACCAAGAAGGTGTGCGTGCCGTCTCCTAACCCCGTGTACTTCTGCGGTGAACTGCACGCTCCGTACGCCCCACCATCCAGGCTGCACTCAAAACTCACCCCCTGCGCAGAAGACGAAAACGTGAAGCTGGCCGAAGTCTCGTTGGTCAGGGACTTGGGGCCAGAGTCTATGCTCGTATCCGGAGGCGCCGGTACGTCGACCGTCCAGACCCAGCTGGGTGGACTTGGATCGGCGTTGCCCGCAGCATCAACGGCCCGCACTCTGAAAGTGTGTTGCCCTCCGGAGAGGCCGCTGTACGTTTGAGGTGAAGAACAGGCTCTGAAGGCCGCTCCATCCAGGCTGCACTGGAAACTGGAGCCTGACTCTGAAGAAGAAAAGGTGAACGTCGCCGAGTCGCCGCTCACCGTCCCGGATGGTCCCGTCTGTATGCTGGTCGTCGGCGGTGTGGTGTCCACCGTGACGGTGAGTGGAACGGAAGGTGAAGAAACATTCCCGGCCGCATCCACCGCTACTGCGGAATAGGTGTGGGAACCATCGGCGACACCACTCAGAGTAATACTCCAATCCCCACCACCTCCGGCCGTCGTTTTGGCCGATGGGGTGGGACCGCCACCATCATAAACTTCTACGGTGCTGCCCGGCTCGGCCGTGCCCGAGAGCACGACGTTACTGCTTCCGATCAAAGCGTTGTTCGCAGGCGCAGAGATCACCGGCGGATCGGGGGCTACCGTATCGACCGTCCAGTCATACTCCGCGGGGGAGGGATCCACGTTGCCCGCAGAATCAACGGCCCGCACCAAGAAGGTGTGCGTGCCGTCTCCTAACCCCGTGTACTTCTGCGGTGAACTGCACGCTCCGTACGCCCCACCATCCAGGCTGCACTCAAAACTCACCCCCTGCGCAGAAGACGAAAACGTGAAGCTGGCCGAAGTCTCGTTGGTCAGGGACTTGGGGCCAGAGTCTATGCTCGTATCCGGAGGCGTGCTCGCAGGTGGCACCGTAAGGTTCGGATCGGAGAAGCTGGCGAAGTGAGGATAAGCAACGTTACCTATCTTCGTGAAATCTCCACCAGAATAGAGGGTGCCGCTCACCGGATCGGCGTAATACGCCCATACACCGAGCCCTCCCGCATCCCCGTATCCCATCGGAGCCCAGTTGGGATCGAGAGCGCCACTGCCCGCGTCTACGGCGGCGAAGTAGCGTCGGGGTTGTCCTGCGAGCTGAATGAAGTGCCCGCCCACATAAAGCCTGCTGCCCATCAGAGCGATGGCCTGTACGTCTCCATCCCCCTTGGTCGTCCACCCCGCCGGAAGCCTGAGGCTGTTGGGGTGCTTCTTCCTGTATACGGCTACGGGACCCAAAGCTTTCTTCTTCCACATCAAAGCACCCGTACCCGTATCGTAGGCTCCCACCATACCGCCCGGGCCCCCCTGAGCGGTATAGACCTCGCCGTTGGCGGCTATTATCTGAAAGACCCTGCCGTTGGGCGTCGGCGGCTTCCAGGAGGGGTAGAGCGCACCGGTCGATGGGTCGAGGGCCGCCAGATAGGGATACGGCTGCCCGCTCACGGAGGTGAAGTCTCCACCGACGTAGAGAAGCCCATCTCCGGGAGAGAGCTCAAGCGACCACACCCTTCCGTTGAGCGAAGCCGACCACCCCCCGACCAGGGCCCCCGGATTACTCACCCCGGCGCCGTTGACCAGCGCCAGATACGGCTGCGACTGACCGTTTATGATCGTAAAGTCGCCTCCTATATAAACCTGGTTTCCGGAGACAAGGAGCTCTCGGACGTTGTAGTTGGTCCATACCCGCCAGGTTTCGATCGCACCACTGCGCGCATCCAGGGCAACGACTCGATTCTGTACGACCCCGTTCACACGGGTGAAGGCTCCACCAGCATAGATAGTCGAGCCATCCGGAGAAGCCGCGAGGGCGAGAACATTGTTGTTGGCACTGGGAGCCCACCCCGTAAGCTGCATGGTGGAGGCGTCTATGGCAGCGAGATGGTCGCGCTCCACGCCGTTCACCTGGGTGAAAGACCCACCTATGTAGACCGTATCTCCAACCTTCAGTATCGTCGATACCCGGCCGTTGGTGGATATCGAACTCGGGTCCGGAGTACTCCCGATGTCCGCACGAGCGGGTGTCGCAAACGCCAGGTAGACCAACAGGGCCACCAAAAGCGCGCCGAAACCGACGAGCATCCTCTCCTCGTACCGGTAGACCGCCGATCCCGCTCCAAATCTCACGGAAAGCTCCTCTTCTCCGCCGCTTAGCGTCTTTGCGCCGACTCTCTTCCAACATACAAAAGAGGGCTTCCCTACGAATGGGTCGACCGGCCCGTTTTGCCTCCCACAGGCCCAATCTTCTTTAACGCGGAGTCTTTTTCGGCAGGAGTGAGATATCTCGAACCCAGACCACCCGGGGTGCGGGCGAACTCTGAGAGCCTGCCGTACCTCTTCCCACCCCACCCGAAGAGGGGGGGATGCTCCCCAGAGTTCGCGAGCCAGAACATGTTGTCTTCTCCCCGGTTCCCGCTCCCGGGTCTGAACATCCCGCGGACATCTCCCTGCAACCAGGCAAGCGCGAAACGGTCTCCGACAACACCCCGGCGAGGGCGGCCCATCACGATGACGTTCCGCCGCACGCGGACGTCATGCACGTCGTTCCACGTCTGTCTACCCCTATCCACCCCGATGACGGAGATGCCATCGGCATTCCAGGCCAGCATGTTGTCGTGGATATCCACGACGCTCGAGTTGCTCGAAGCGATGGCCGATCCCAAGACCCACCTCGGAGTACCCCACCCGTTGTTCCACAAGACGTTGCCAGATATCTCGCCGTGACTGGATATCTCATAATGGATGCCGAAGCCGGTGTTGTCGTAGATCCGGTTTCCGGAGATGGTATTGTGCGTGGAGTCTATGTCGAACCAGACCGCGCTACCCTCGTTTCGATAGAACGTGTTGGACGTCAGGATCACCTCGCTTGCGTGAGAGGTCTTCATCCCCCCGGCTTCCCACCCCGTATCGAAACCTTCCGTATTGTTGTCGTGCACGGCATTGCCTTTTATGAGCTCACCCCGACCGGTATTCAGGATGCCCATCTGCCCGCCACGGTAGATGTCGTTGTCGAGTATCTTGAGCCCCGGGGCTTTACTCAGGCTGATCACGGCACCATGGGCATCGGAGAGTTTGTTGTCCTTGACGGTCCAGTCGGCATATCCTTTTCCTCCTGGAGACATCCGGTTCATGAGGGCTCCGGTCCGTCCTCCGTTGGCCGCTCCACGCATGATGAATCCCTCGATGGTTACACCGCTGGCCTTTCCCAGCACCCAGTAACGCCTCACGGTCACCTCTACCCGGTGTCCGTCGGGGTCATCCCCCAGCAACACCCGCCGACCCGGATCCAGGGCGAACTGCCCTGGGTGGGGATTTTCTGCCACCTGCCGGAGCGGTCTGCCGTCGAGGAAGACCTGCTCGGGCCACAGACAGCGCCGGGTGCCCGGCATACACCTGACGGCCGTCTGAGGGAACCGGGGAACGCTCCTCTCACTCACCCAGTAACGCCCCATCTTCCGCCACCGCCGCCAGACGTCCGTCCCCGTTATCTCCGCTCCGGGTCTCCCTTTGAGCGTGAGCGGCTTGTCTACGACGATCTGCTCCCTGTAGACACAGGGAGCGACCAGAAGCGTGGCGCCGGGAGGCGTTCTTTCTATCTCGGCCTGCAAGGATCTCCCACAGGCTCCAGTATGCGGCCGGGGAGTAGAGGAGTGCTTCTTGAACACGCCACATCCCCCGACCAGCACCAAACACAACCCCAACAAAACAAGGGCAGCCCATCCACCGCGGGTTCCCGCGCCCTCTACGCAACCTGATACCCTCTCCAAACGCTGCCTACATCTTCCGGCTCCCGAGAAGCTCCTCGTATACGGCGGTGGCCTCGGAGAGCAACCGGCCGTATCTGGGCGCTCGCAGCCACCGCAAAACTTCCCGCTTCGGGAGATCCTTCGCCTTCGTCGGACGGGCCAGCTTGACCTCGTATACGTTTCCCCCGTTCCTGCGCCGGTGCAGATCTTCTATCCGTGAATAAACCTCTCGCACGTTCTCGGGGGTGTGCTCGAAAGGATGAAAGTCGGTCCCGAACTTCTCGTTCATACGCCGGATCACGGCACCGTAATCTTCGGTGACCTCCTCGAAAGGAGCCAGCAGATAATCGTTCTTACAATAGGCAACCGTACTGTAAAAATATGTGTAGTAACGCAGAGCCCATGCTATGTCGTGTCCATCCCAGATAACCCAGGACGCCACCGCATCCTGTGGTCGGCGGATGAGGACCATGGTCGGGATTTTCCACCTGCTCGCGAGCAGCACCTGAGCCGGGGAGTGTATGTGGTGAGCGATCCTGACCTTTCGAGGCTGCGCCTGTTCGAAAGCCAGGACCGCGAACGTATTGGCGGATCGGGGAAATCCCTCTATGACGATCCGAGTATCTTTACCGACGACCCTCTCTTCTCCCTTGAGACCGTAGAGAAGCCGGAAGAGGTTGGGAGAACGCCCGAGGAATCCCCTCATCCCGACACCACCATGACCATTGCCGGGAACCCGCAGAGGGTTGTCTCTCACGCCAGCCAACTGGAGAGATCCCGGTCTATGAGCTCCTGCAGGAGCAGGATGTCTCGGCGGAAGTAGCGTTCCGTCACCAACCTGCGCACCTCGGGCTCCAGCCTGGGTCGGGTGAGGTTGCGATTGTGCAACGCGCTACCCAGGCGCATGAGCCGGCGGGTCTGCCTCTCGGGCAGGAGGGTCTTCACGACGGGTGCCAGAGTCCTGGCTTCCTGCAAGAGGGTGTGCAGAAATCGGCTCTTCGGAATCCCAGAAGCGTTGTAACGCAAAGACGTCTCCGGAACGAAGTCTTCATCGACACCGAGGAAACCGAACAGGTCTCGCACGACCTCCAGCGGGTTTCCGCTCAGATCCTCGTACAGATAAACCTTTATCCGCCCGGGGTCGAAAAGCTCGTAGTAACGTGCGAGCTGCTCGTGGTAGAGTCCGATCCGCACGTAGTGGAAGTCCGGCCACCACCGCTTCTCGATTCGTAGGGGCTCGATCTTCAGCGCCTGCAGAAAATCAGGGATGTCCTCGCGGCCATCCCTGATCATCTGCTGGTAGTGCGAGAAAGCCCTCTCAGCCGGGTGGCGCAGCACGGCGACGAGCTTCATGTCCGGATCGTAGTCTTTTATCCTCCGGGCCGCGATCGGCTGGTACATGTAGGAGTGAGAGGCCTCACCTACGGCCACCTCGTCCTTCGCTCCAGCGAACAACTCGTGATAATCCGAGTGGTCTACCACGGCGTACGGAGTGGCCTCTCTCTCCAGCGGTGGACCGCAGAAACTGGGGTTCGCCTCGGTGAACGAAAAAAACCGGGTGTGTTTCCTCGGGCTCATGTAGACCTGAGGATGCTGGTCGAGGTAGTGCCAGAGCGATGTGGTGCCGGACTTCGCGGCCCCTATGATCAGGAAGTTTGGCCTCCTGAAGACCTTCGTCACATCGGCAGCGTGCATGTCGGTCAACGCGTGATCCCTACGACCTCGGGTCCCTCGTTCGCCATGAGAACGATTCAGGAGAGCGTGCCGGCGACGGTCTCGACCCCCCGACCAGACTTCCTCAGCTCCGCCTCTATCCACCGGTACGTGGGCTCGAGCCCCTCTCGCAAAGAGATCCTCGGTTCCCATCCCAGCACCTGGCGGAGCCGGGTGTTGTCGCTGTTACGGCCTCTGACCCCTTGAGGCTTGGTGAGATCGTGCCGCTTCGTGAGGCGCTTGCCGGCGATCTCGGAGATCATGTCCACGAGCCCGTTTATGGTCACCAGCTCGTCGGTTCCCAGGTTGAGGGGACCGGGGTGATCGGAGTGCATTATCCGGTAGATGCCTTCAACGCAATCGTCTATGTACATGAAAGAGCGTGTCTGCTCCCCGTCTCCCCAGACCTCTATCTCGCCTCCATCCGGCGTGAGAGCCACCTTGCGGCAGATCGCCGCCGGAGCCTTCTCTTTGCCGCCCTCGTAGGTACCCAGCGGCCCGTAGACGTTGTGGAAGCGCACTATCCTCGTCTCGAGCCCGTAGTCCTCGTAGAAGTACTTGCACAGGCTCTCCATGAAGAGCTTCTCGGTACCGTAGCCCTCCTCGGGCTCCGCCGGATAGGCGTCCTCCTCCTTCAGGTTGGTCACGTCCGGGCTCTTCTGCAGGTACTGCGGGTACACGCACGCCGAAGAGGAGAAGATGAACCTCTCGACGGCGTTGATCCGGGAGGCCTCGAGCATGTGGATGTTGATCATCGCGCTGTTACGGGCTATCTCGGCGTGGAAGGCGGTGATGTAGCCGATACCCCCCATGTCGGCCGCCAGATGGTAGACCTCGTCTATGCCCCTGGTCGCGATGAGGCAGTTGTCGAACCGGCGGAGGTCCAGGATCTCGAACTCGTGGCTGTCACTCTCTTCGTACTCCGGGTGCTTGATGTCGACACCCCGCACCCAATAGCCTTTCTCCACCAGGTACTTCACCAGGTGGTGCCCTATGAAGCCCCCCGCTCCGGTAACCAGTGCCCGTTTAGTCATGCTCATCTCCTTCACCGCGATTTACGAGCCATCTTAGAGGGTCCCCCCGGACGTACACATCGGCCGGGCGACACATATTCGAACCGTCCGGATGACCGGAAGAGGAGCCGCTAAAGAACCAGAGGGTTCGTAACGATAAAAGCGGAGACAGCTGAAAAAGGCAAACCCATCGCGAGGTGGGGACGCAAAGCCGACGGACCTCCCACAAGTCGGGAGGTGGCCGGGTTGCCGCTGCAAGGCCAACCTCTGGTCTGCCCCGCCTTCGGATGGAACATGAGGAGAAGGGGGGGACCAGATGGAGGCCAAAGACCTGAGAAAGTTCCTCGGGCTCACGGCGATCCTGGCGGCATTGCTCTGCATGATCTCGACCGACCGGATAGCCGCTGCCTCCACGCAGGGCGTCAAACCGGACTGCAGAGGCTCGCTGCAGGCCCTGATCGACGCCGCCAGCCCGGGATCAACGGTCCACACGGCCGGGCACTGCATCTACCGGCAGACCGTGGTGATAACGAAACCGCTCACGCTGATAGCGGGTCCCGGTGCGGAGATCCGGGGAAGCGACGTCTGGCGCGGCTGGAGACGCGAGGGGCGATACTGGATCCACGGAGGGCTGCCGCGTTTCTCATCCTCGGGAGAGTGCGCGTCGGGCACCCGGCGCTGCCTGTGGCCCGAGCAGGTCTTCCTCGACGGCAGACCGCTCCGGCAGGTGGCAGAAAATCCCCACCCAGGGCAGTTCGCCGTAAAGGACGGCTCCGGCACCCGCTACGTGGTTCTGGCCGACGACCCCAGAGGGCACGTGGTTGAAGTCTCGGTAAGACGCCAATGGGTGGTCGGCGCGGCCGACGGCGTCACGATAAAAGGCTTCACGATGCGGGATGCAGCCAACGAACGAGACATGGGTGCCCTCACCAACGCGGATGTCAACGACCCGAATTACTACCACTCCCACTGGACCATAGAAGACAACAAACTCTCCGACGCAGCGGCGGCAGACCTGGTAGTGAAAGGCAACCACAACGAGATCATCGACAACAACATCTACCGGGGAGGACAACTCGGCATCCACCTCGGAGGAAACTACAACCTGGTCCAGGGCAACCGAATACACGACAACAACACCGAGCATTTCGATCCTTTCTGGGAAGCAGGCGGCATAAAAGCCGCCTACCAGGTCAAAGGGCTGAGGTTCATCGGCAACACCGTCTACGACAACAAAGGCGTCGGGGTATGGTGCGACATAAACTGCTCCGGCGCGGTTTACAAAAACAACCGCATCTTCGATAACGCAGGGCCGGGGATACTGTTCGAGATAAGCCGGGGAGCTCTGATCTCCCACAACGTGATCTGGAACAACGGCTGGCATTATGCCGGGAGGAGTTGGAGCGCGGGGATCGTCCTCTCGAACTCGAGCAACGTCACCGCGCGTGACAACACACTGGCCTGGAACGCGAGCGGGCTCTCGGTCATCTCGATGGACCGGGGAAACCCCACCTGGAACAAGGTAAAGAACATCAAGATCAGACACAACCTGTTCTTCGCGAAGAACGGCTACTCATTGGCCTGGATACAACAAGGGGGATGGAGCGGCGGGGTGCTGTACGATCCGAGCTCGCACAACAGCGGCCAGAACGACCGATACTGGTATCCGAGCCCCGAGAAATCCAGCATCAGCGACTGGAGCACGGACCTGCGGTACAGATGGGGGCCGATCGGTCACGGGAACCACGGCGTCCTGCTGCATCTGGCAGCGTTCAACCGAACGCCCGGAGAGTCAGACGGCCGCTACCTGAGCAATACCCGGGAGCGCCAGCTGACCTCTTCGTTGGGAATCCCCGTACGGCCCCCCGCTCATTGAAAAGATCATCCCACCGAACGGTGCCGCCTTCGGGCCGGATGCCAGGTCGCCTCTGGCATCCGGCCCAGTTGCATGGCGCACAGTGCGAGAAATCTGGGGTTGTGCCTGGCATAGCGTTTCCACAACCTCCCCGGATCGCTCGCCAGCCTGAAGGTCCACTCCAGACCACTCTTCTGCATCCAACGAGGAGCCTGGCGCATCCTGCCGGTATAGAAGTCGAAGGCAGCCCCGACTCCTATCATCACGGCCGGAAGCCGTCCCTTGTGGGCCGCCATCCACCTCTCCTGTTTGGGACAGCCTATTCCGACCAGGATGATGCGGGCGCCCGAGTTCATCAGCTCGTCGGTGAAAAGCTCGTCCTCTTCGGCGGTCAGGGGACGAAACGGGGGCGCGATCCTGCTCACTATCCGTATGCCGGGGTGCCGGGCTCGGGCGATCTCCGAAAACGAATCGAGCAACTCCGGCGTACCCCCGTACAAACCCACGGGCACCCCACGCCGAGCCGCATGCTCGAGCACGCTCACCGTCAAATCCGTGCCCCGGACCTGATCCGCCGACCTGACGCCCAGGCCATCCAGGGTCCACAGCAGAGGCCGTCCATCGGGTGTGACGAGATCCGCCTGGTTCACGATCCGACGGAAAGGTTCGGAGTCGAAAGCCTCCATGACCATGTGCACGCTGGCCACACAAACGTAACGGGACTCGCCCCGCTCCGCCCAGGAGACGATCCGTTCGCTCGCCCTCGGAAGGGTGAGCGCATCCACCCGCATGCCGAGGATATACCGGTGTTCAGACTCCGAATCGAGCTCGATGGGAGCGCCGCTCCGATTGGTAAGCTCCAAGACCGTGCACCTCCTGCAGACCGCCGTATGCAGATGACAGCCTAGGCGGCCGAAAAAGGCGCAACATCAGCCACACAGCCGGTTTCAGACCGGCCGACCGGCCCGGTTTTGGAGCCAGCGATCAGGCCTCGAACCAGTGGGAGAGATCTCGTCCGATGAGATCCTGCAGGCTCAGTATCTCCGGCTTGTAATACGCGACCAACTCTCTCCGGAGAGATGGATCGAGCGAAGGCTTGACCACCATCCTTCGCCCCAGCTCCTGAGAGATCGGGTAGCGCACCCCTTGTGGGATCATCTTCCTGGCGATCTCCTTGAAGGGGTTGGGTCTGAACAGCAGGTGCCCGACGACCCTGTTTCTCGGTACCCCGGTGACGTTGGGCCTGAGGCTGAGATCGGCTCGAAAGCCCCTATCGACCCCGAGAAATCCGTACAGGTCGGATAGAAACCCTTCGGGGTCGTTCCTGAGATCATCGTAGAGCCCGATGAAAACCTGCTCGCGGCCGAAAAGCTTCAGGAACGGCTCCATCTGTTCCGCGTACTTCCCGGCGCTCAGATAGTGCCATATCGGCTCCCATCCCCGGGAGATTCGTTCTTCTTCGGCGAGGATCCCTTCCCTGAAACCAAGTTTCTCCCGGCCGTGACGCACGACGTGAAGGTAGCTGGAGAAAGCCCGCTCCACCGGGTTTCGCAGCACGAAGATCAGCCTCACTCCGGGGATCAGCGTATTTATGTTTGCAGCAGACCGCTCGAAGTACATGTACCAGGGGGAGACCTCGCCGGACACCTGATCCTCCGACGCCCCGGCGAACAAGCTGCCGTACTCCTCGAAGTCGGTGATCGTCACCCGGGCCATCTCCTCGTCGCCCGGCCCCTCGAATCGGACCTCCTCCCCCACGAAGGCGAAGAAGTTCGTCTCTTTCTGGGCAGGAAGGAAGATCTGAGGATGCTGCCCGAGATAATGATGGATGGCCGTGGTACCGGATTTCGCCGCGCCGACCACGAGAAAATCTGGCAACCTCACGATGTTCCCTGCCTCCCTCCCTAAAGACCCAGCGTGCCCTCACGCAACCCGCGCATAGATTTCCATCAGGCGCGTGTAATTCCGATCCGCCGTGTAATGTGTCTCGAACTCCTCCCTGGCCCCAAGGCGCACCCTCTCCAACAGCGCCGGGTCGTCCAGCAGAGCTTCGGCCTTGTCCTCCAGGTCACCGGCGCTCCGCGGGCTGAACTTCAACCCGGTCCTGCCGGATATCACCAGGGTAGACAGGCTCCCGAGGTCGCTCGCCAGCACCGGGAGCCCGCTCGCGTACGCTTCGGCGACGACCATTGGAAACCCTTCGTACCACAGGGAAGGCAAAACGAGAAACTCCGCCCGCTTCATCAAACCCACAACTTCACGCTCCCGAACCCTCCCCAGCCACTCTATTCCGCGGGTCTCCCTCGCTGCGCGACCGACCTCCCCGGAGAGCGGGCCGTCACCCGCTATCTTGAGGGTGATCCGCCGCCCCAACCTCCGCCACGCCCGCAGGAGAGTTTCGATTCCCTTCTCCCGGGAGAGTCGCCCGACGAACAGGACATACCCACCACCTCCGCCGCCCATCCCGGGGTCTCTCTCGACGAAGTTGGGCTTGACGAAGATCTTCTCCGGCGGCAGTCCACCTTCCACGAACTTGTCCCTGGCGAATCTCGTGAGGGCTATGTAGCCATCCACGACGTTCGACCAGGTTCGCAAAATCCGATGGGTCGTCAGCATGGTCGCGACCCCGGCGCTCGCGACGCGCTCGCCACGGTAACACGAACGCAATACCCCGGGCAACGGCACCCGTCGGCCGAGACAATCCTCGCACACCTCTCCCTCTCTGAAAAACTGCGCGTTCAGGCACAACAGCCGGTAGTTGTGAAGCGTCTGCACCACAGGCACCCCTTCCGACCGGAAGGCATAGTAGGCAGCAGGCGAGATCAAGGGAAAGGTGTTGTGAAAGTGGGCGACGTCCGGCTTCACATCACGGATCAGGGCCCGCAGATCATGGTGGACCCGACGGTTCCAGACCGTATCAGATGCCAGAGAAGCCCCGCTCATGCCATCGACCTGGTCGTTGTGCAGCGTATACCTTTTGACCGAGTGGCCTCTCTCCTCCAGCAGCCCGGCCTCAGCGGTAAACACCTGATCTTCGCCGCCTTTGTGCTGATAGTAGTTGTGCAGCATGATTATTCGCATCTGCTCTTCTCCTGCCTGCTTCTCTACCCATCACCGTCACGAAAACCAGCACGACCCCGAAGATCAAAACCGTCGAAGACCACACGAAGACGACGGAGAAGATCGAACGCACGCTGAGAACCATCATCACGCCCAGACACTCCACCCAAAGGGCCTTGCTGATGGGGCTCATCGCCGCCGTGCGCCTGAGCTTGACGATCGACACCCAGACCACCCCGAGGCCGACCAGCAATATGGCGCTGCCTATCACCCCGGTGTCTATCAGGGTCTCGACGTAGGTGCTGTGCACGGTGGATATATCGGATATGCTCAGGTTGTTGTCGAGAATGTACCTGCCCCCGGCGTTGGCCCCGTATCCGGTGAGCCATCTATGTCTGGCGGCCTCCAGGCTGGCCTTCCAGAAGACGGTCCTTCCCGTAAGGGTATCCAGCTCCCCGGTGCTCTGTCCCCGGTCCATGTAAGCGTAGATGGTGCCGGCGTAGGCCGAGAGCAAGACCCCCGCACCCAGGACCGCGGAGACGATCAGCAGAACGAACTTCCGGCCGGCGATCATGACCACCAACGCCCCCAGAGCGAACGCCAGGATCGGAGAGCGGCTCTGCGCGAGCAGCATGGTCAGCACGGAGAAAACGAAAAGCGGTCCGTAGAGCAGCCTCGATTTCCCCATGATCAACCTGGCCAACGCGACCACCCCCAGGATGGCGGAGAGCTGCCCCACCCCGTTCGCCGCGATGGCGGGCAGAGCCCCCTGCAGGGAGAAAGGAAGAACCCCCTTACTGGGCATAAGGGCATAGCTCGGCCATACCGCGACCCCGACATAGACCATCACCAAAGAGGCAAAGACCAGAAACCAGTTCCAATCGAAGATGCTCTTCAACGCGAGCATCCTGTTCGAAGGTCCCCGCACCACCTCGCTGACCATGAACGCGCTCAGGGCGAAGAGCAGCACCATGACCAGATACTCGAAAGACTTGTACAGGGTACTCCCCGGGTACACGGACCAGAAGGTCGAAAGCCCTCCCCACAAAGCGAATACGAAGTAGATCCCTATGACCCCCCGGATCAGGCCGGAGGCGAAACCGAATCTGTAGCGGGTAGCGAGAAACAGTATCGTCATCAGGCCAACCACCAGAAAGAGCAGGCGCACATAGTTGTCTACGCCGGCCTGGTTTATGGAATGGCGCACCTCTCTGGAGAGGTTCCAAACGGAACTGCCGGCCAGCAGGGCCGCCCAGGCGAAGTACAACGTCCGAAACGGAGCGGTGTGCACCGGCAGGCTCGCTACTTTGCCGAGCGTCAGGATGATAGCCGGTACGAAGAGGGTGGCGAAGAGCAGGATCAGCAACGCCAGGGTCACGGGATCGCTCATGAACAGAAACAGGTTGCTCATCGGCCCACCACCTCTCGATAAACCCCGGCTATGTACTCTCCTTTGTCGCGCCAGTCGTAGTCTTCTCCCACCCTCCGACGAGCACGAAGGGACATGCTCTGCAATACCTCCGGCTTGCTCCAGAGCAGCCGCATGGCCTCGGCGAGATCGTCGACCACCTGCTTCGGGCTACCCGCAGCGACCTTGTAGCCGTTTAGCCCGCTCACGACATGCCTCGCGGGACCTCCGATATCCAGACAAAGGAGGGGGAGTCCGATCGCCATAGCCTCCGCACACACCCATCCTCCAGACTCGTGCAGGCTGGGATGCACGAACACCTGACAACTCCCCAGCATCCGCAGAGCTTTCTCCCGGGGCATCCCGCCCATGAACCTCACGCGCTCTGCGAGACCCAGATCGACAGCCAGCCGTTGCAGCCGCTTCCTGTGGGGCCCATCACCGAAGATCAGATACTCCGATCCCGGAATGTCCGCTCGAGCGAAGGCCGCAAGGCCGAGATGGAATCCTTTCCAGTGCAGCAGGCGGCCGGAACTGGCGAACCTGAACGGCGCCTCTCTCTTCACCCCGAGCCCTCTCAGCATCTCTATTTCTTCCCCGCTCAGCGCTACCTGGCTGAGCAACCTGACGTCCCGGGCCCCGAGCGCCTCGAGACGGGAGGCGGTCTCCTCGGTCGCAGCAAACGCGACCCGGCTCTTTCGGGCCGTGATTCGGACGAGAGGGTCATGCTCACCCACGAACCGCATCACGTCCCTCGTGTCCTCGTAGACGAGGCCTCGAACACCGAAGCTCGTTCGGAAGCTCCGGGGGGCGTCTTCTCCACCGCCGACGGGTCCCCATACGAAAGGAACGGGAAGCAAGGAGAGCAGGCTGGGCTTCCAGTAACCGGCGAACGTGACATGGTGGGTTACGTCGAAACCCACGCGCTCCTGCAGGGCACGCATGAGCCGATAAGCCCCGATCTGCCAGAGGTAATAATATGTCTGTATCCCCCTCTGCCCCCGCCGCCACCATCCCACCGCGCCGGGCAGCCGGTAATATACGAAACGGACACCAGGCATGGGACGCCTGGAGACCTCTTCCTCTATGAAAGGTCGATGCCTGTCCTGGGTCAGCACCCACAACTCGTGGTGCCGGGCGATCTCCCTGATCATGTTCCACCCCAGCCCGAGCTCGGATCCTTCGTTGGGCCGACAGGCGAACGCGGAAAGGAGGACCTTGAGCCTCGTCATCCCGTCTTCCCATCCCACACGCTCCGCCGCCAGCGTTGGAGGACGTCATGCTCGCTCTGCCCGTCGCGCGCAGACTCCAGGTAGGCGTTGTAGGCGGCCAGGCGCACCAAGGTCCTCGCTTCTACAGCCCTCAGCCGATCTCCGTAAGCTTGCAAAAGACAGTCGGCGGCGCAGCGGGCGGCGCGTTCGGGAGACCAGCGGTGTATGAGGGCGGCCGTCTGCAACACGTAATAGGCCAGATCGAGGTGAGGAAATCCCTCCATGGAGCCGTACTCCCAGTCGAACGCAGTGAGCCCGCCCCTTCGATGAACCCGGAGATTCCATGGAGCGAAATCACCGTGCTGGATGGCCACCGGCCATCTCCTGTCCGAAAGAACCTCCATACAGCGGTCGAAGTCCATATCCCGGCTCGCGTCCTCCCTCACGGCCCGGAACCAGGGGTGCTCCCAGACCTCGATCCCGCTGTCCCCCGAGAGGTGTTCCAGAAAGCCCTTCACCTGCCCATCGGGAGGCAGAGAGGCTTTGACCCGCCTTCCATCCAGCGCTCCGGTCACGAGCATGGCTCCCTCATCCAGCCTCACATAACCGAGTGACCGGGGCCCCGCAAAAGCAGGGATGGAAGAGAGCATCAGGTGCTCTCTGGCCAGCCGGGCCACAGCCCGCCCTTCCGGTGCGTATTTGGCGTAGCCGACGATCCTGTCCTTGCCGGCAAGCTGCAACGTGATCTTGCAGGTCGGTCCCTCCGTCCCCACGAGCACGGCCAGCACGCCGGCGCCCGGGAGAAAATTCTCCAGGTGCCCGGCAAGCGAATAATGGTCCGCACCGCCGGCGGTGCGGCTCCTGAAGAATCCGCCGGCGGCGCGCGCCCGGACCATCCTGCGATATAACCTCGCCCTCAGCCTGTAGGCCGGGTAAAAGTCGCTCCCCCACCAACGCCACCAGTAGGACTCCGCCCTCACGTAGAGCCGCGGGTTCCTCCAGCCGGGCAGGGCGATCACACGGGTCCCGGGAGGGAAGAAAACGTTCCAATCGACCTCCATCAGGTTCCGTCTCCTTCACCGGCCAAAGCCTCGGAATTGCGCGAAGACCTCCTATAGATCACGAGCAGCGTCCAGGAGACCACGACCGTGGTTGCAGCCTGAAAACTCATCATCCCCACACCGGCGCCTCCGATCCCCCACAGGTAAGTCGCCAGAACCCCCAGGGTGCCGAGAACGACCGTCGATACCGCATAGGCCAAAAAGAGCCAGTCGGGTCGCTCCAGCGCTCTGACCGCCTGAGAGAGGACCTCTTTCATGGAGGCGAGCACCGGAGCGAACCCGAGGATCCAGAGCAGGCCCGCATACCCCGCATACTTGTCCCCGTACGCGAGCGACATCACCTGTTCGTGGAAGACGCCGAGCACCAACCAGTAGACGAGCGGGGGAACCACGTAAGCGACGAGGGAGAGCCGCACCCGGGAAGGCAACCTGCCCTGCTCCCGCGCCCGCACGAACCCGGGAAGCAAAAGCACCGTAAGGGCAGAGTTGGCCTGCAACATGGGCATCAAAAGGTTCATGAGGGACCGGAAAGCGGCGCTCGCCCCGAGTCCTCCCCAGAGCGGGAGTATGAGGTAGAAGATGTTGCTGGGGATCCACGAGAGGGCTTTGTTGCCCACCGACCAGCGTCCGTATTCCCAGTGCTTCCTGAAAGAATCCCTCACCAGCGGATCACTCACCTTCGGCATCTCCACGCGAAGCCGCAGGATCAACCACAGGCTGGAGATGAGGCTGCTGATCGCCATCACCCCCAGTGCCGCGGCGGGCGAGATCTCACCCATCTCGTATACTCCGAACGCTCCCACGAGCATGAGCACCATGTACAAAGCACCGCCGGAGGCGGCCATGCGCGGCTCGAGGCGCGCATAGCAGGCGCGCCGCACGAGCCAGAGCAGGAGCGTAAACGGACACGCGACCGAAAGCGCCATCAGGGAGATCGCGATCTCCCCCTGCCCCCGCCACACGAACCACACCCCGACACCGAACAACGCGGGGGCACACAAGATGGAGAACCCGATGTGACCATAGAGCATGGCCCCGAGGTAGCCAGAGATCCTCTCCCGGTAGCGCCCCTGACAGAAAACCAGCATCGGCTCTATCAGGACCGCCGTGTGCAGGACACCAACGAAAAGATAGACGGCAAACGCTATCCCGAAAGCCCCGTACTCCCTGGGAGTGAGCCAGCGTGCCAGCATTATGTTGAGGGCAAAGTTCGAAGTGGCGAACAACCCCTGGTCCATCAGCGCCCAGAAACCCTTCTCCAACAAACCGCGCTGCTCCCAGGCGCGGTTCATCACGCGCTGCACAACGGAGATGCCAGACCTCTCAAACATCAACACGCCGTCCGGCAAGGTGCACAACCGTCCCCCTTGCGCCACCGCCCGCTCCCCGAGCTCAGCAAGCCCACCCCTACCATCGAGACCTCTATCCGGCCGTGTAAAGCTGATAGGTCGCGTAGTTCTTCTTGGAGGCATCGACGTTGTTCACGACCGTCCCGAGCACGTTGGCACGGACGGCCTCCAGGCTACGGAGACTCTGGCGGAGCGAGCCTTTGCGGGTACCCTGAGCGTCGAGAACGATGAGCACCCCGTCTCCCTGGGTAGCCAGGATCACGGGATCCGAGACCGCACCGACCGGCGGAGCATCGAGGAGGACATAATCGAACTCCTCCCTGGCCTTCGCAAGCAGCTCGGCGAAGCGT
Source organism: Rubrobacter sp. M3-4 (assembly GCF_059772285.1). Taxonomy (NCBI): domain Bacteria; kingdom Bacillati; phylum Actinomycetota; class Rubrobacteria; order Rubrobacterales; family Rubrobacteraceae; genus Rubrobacter; species Rubrobacter sp. M3-4. Next base: position 407,757 of record NZ_JCBAJP010000001.1, on the reverse strand, counting down.
CTGGAGCCCAGGGTTTCGGCCGGGTTCGGAGGGAGCGGGCCGGAAGTGAGTACTCTGAGCCCGGGAACCGGTTCGTGCCACAGCTCCCGCATCTCATACCCCCCGGCCAGAAGATCCACCACCCCCTGGAAATTACGCAGGCCGAACAGATGGTGCATGGAGGGAAGACGAAGATCACAGTCCACGATCAGGGTACGCCTCCCGGCCTGTGCCAGGACCACTCCAAGGTTGGCGCAGGTGAGGCTCTTGCCTTCTTTGGGCCCCGGACTCGTGATGACGATGACCCTGGGAGGATCGTCGACGAAAGCGTAGAACAGGTTGGTGCGCAGGGTACGGTAGGCCTCGGCCGCCGGCCCCATGGGGTCCTCGATGCTCACCAGCTTCAAAGGCTCCTCCGCAGGGGTCTCCTCCGGCTGGGACGGGATCTTATCTCGCTCGAACATCATCTGGCCCCTTTCTTGAGCGCTTTGGGTACTTTATAGTTGGGGATGATGCCGAAGGTGGGTACTCCGGAGACCCGCTCCACCTCTTCGGGAGAACGCCAGCTGTCATCCAGGTACTCCAGGACGAACGCCAGACCGACACCCAGCATGAGGCCTATCACCAGGGCGAGCGCCCCGTTCCGCACGGGGTTCGGGCTGACCGGCGCCTGTGGTTTGGATGCCGGTTCCCAGATCGTGGCCGTTATATCACCCGCCTGGGGGCTGATCTGGGCGATCTTGTCGGACGAGACCTGTGCTACGGTGTTCACTATGTCTCGGGCCAGGACAGGGTTGGATGTTCTATAGCTGATGTCGATGAGCTGGGTCGACGAGATCTGCTGCACGCTCAGACCATTCAAGAACGCCTCGGGGGTGGTCCTGAGGTTCATCTTGTCTATGACTTCTCTGGCTATGGATCGGCTCGGTATGGCGGCGGCGACGGTCTGGGTCACGCCCTGCAGCCCCTGTACGTCCCCGGCCAGGCTGTTCACGGCGTTGGACTTCTGGCTCATCCCCACGAGTATCTCGGCATCCGCCTGATAGACGGGGGGGAGCATCATGCTGAGGCCCACGGCGATCCCGGTCATCAGGAGCGAGACGAGAACTATCACGAGCACGCGCCTCCTCAAAACCCCGAGGAGTTCTTTGAAGGAGAGAGGCTCTCCGTACCCTCCAGCGGCTTCTTCGGACATCCCGTATTCCGGCTCTATGTGGTGCACCGCCGGCTTCGAGTTATACAAAGTTTTCCTCCGACTTCTCTCGCTGCCACGTAGCCGCCCAAGGGAATGTTAGAAAAGCCTCCGACGACGAACATCGGCCGTTCGGCATATTCATCAACCCGCCGAATGGTCTGTCTTGTCCCTCACCATGCTGGACGCTTTGCGTTCGAGCTCGACGTCGAGCGGGTTCCTGTGCAACGCCTCTCGGTAATAGGTGCGCGCCGACGTGTCATCTCCCCGCCTGGCGTAGTAATCACCCAGATACATGTACGGGGCGTAGTTTTCGGGGTTCAGCCGGATCTCCCGTTTGTACGCCTCCACCACCGTCTTCCAGCGGCCGAGTTCGAGGGCGATACGGGCCTTTTCGTCCGGGATTTGAGAATCCAGCGGGTTGAACCTTTCGGCCCGGTTCACGAACACGAGGGCTTTCTCCGGCGTAACGGCGGTCTTGCTCTGCTGCAGATAGTAGGCGGAGACGGCCAACGGGACCAGCACGGCGGCAGCCAGCGCGGCCACGCCGGCCCCCGTGAGCCGCATGGGCCATCCGCGGGTGGGGACCCTCACCACTTCCGGGTTCCCCCAAGGGGAGACCAGCAGCGCGAGGTAAACGATGGCGGGCATGGTTATCGCCGGGATCTGCCAGAACCACTCCGCGCTGGAATGAAAAAACCAGTAGGCCACGGAGGCCGAAAGCGCCCCGGCCTGGGCCCTGCCCTCCGGGCTCAGGCTGCGGAAACGCCTCCACAGCCCCGTTCCGACGCAAACGAAGAGGAAACCGAAGAACAAACCGGCTCCGACGACCCCCCTCTCCGCGAGCACCTCCAGAGGGAGGGAGTGTGGCTGGCGAACCGAACCCGCCTCGCTCTGACGCAACCTGTAGTAGGTCGCCTCGTAGTTCTGGGTTCCCACCCCCAGCAGGGGATGAGCCTCGAAGTCCTTCCACGCCACCTGCCACAGGACGTAACGTCCGCTCCCCGAAGCGCTCAGATAGCGGCTCTGTCCAGCCCCAGACGTGTCGTTGGTCTTGAAAGCCACCCACTTTTCGTGGGCCAGATCGATCGGGTTCCCGTAACGGTCCACGGCCACGGCGCCCCCCGCAACGACGGAGAGCGTGCAAAAGACGAGCACCACCGCACCAACCGCGCGGACCAGCCGACGAGGTGGGGTCCAGCCCCGGTCGATCACCGCCCACGTCAACCCGTAGAGCGCGCTCCCGGCGGAAAGCAGCCAGATCCTCGGGAGCGCGGACTCGAGCAGCGCCGCGGGGTTGCCACCCCCAGAAGACACGATATAGACGTCGTTCAAACCATGGAAGTTGATCCCGAGCGAGGCGACGACGGGCAAAAGCGCCACCACCCCTCGCAAACGAGCCCCGGAGATCAAGAAGAAGATCAAGAGGGACCCAAATATAGCCACCATCGCCCCGCGCGATTCGGTCAGTACGGCGAGCTGCGTGCAGAGCGTGGCCCCACCGATGACCAACCCCCTGATCAGGGGATTCACCATCCGTGATCCCGCCAGGTAGATGGAAACCCAGAACGGCACGAGCAGAAAAGCCGCCTCACCGTTGTGGTATCCCACAGTCCCGACGAGCCATCCGCCCTCCATCAGACCACCCACCCTGCTCTGGAGAGCCAGGAGGGTGAAGGCCGCGATCACGGCAGGTCCGAGGGAAGACGCCACGAGAACAAACCGGCGTGAAGCATCCAGAGAGATCAACACCAGCGCAGCCCAGAAAGCCAGCAGGTACAGCATGGTTTGCCCGGCTCCCAACCAGGCAGACCCCTTGTCGGCAGCCCAGAAGATGGAGGCAAAGGTCCAGGCAACGTAAGCACAGAAGAGGCCGAGAGCGAGAAGACCGGCTCGGCCCCTCAAAGCCCTGCCCGCACCGGCGATCGAGACGGCGAAAACCATCGCTACCAGCACGAACGCCGCCGGCACCCATCCGAGCGTGAAGTATCCTCCCTGGTCGTTGCCCATCAGAGAAGCGAGCAGCTCCACCGAAGACAGGGCCAGGGTGGGGGCCAGTCTCTCTTTCAATTTCATTCCCACGACGCTCTTCTCCGGATGTGTCAAGCAGAACAGGAACGCCGCCTGCGCTCGTGCAGGCGGCGCTTCGGACGTCTCACTCCAACCCGGTTCGTTCCTCCCACGCTATCGGTTGGAACGCCGGCGGAATACCGCTATCCCGCTGCCCAGTACGGCCACCCCACCGACGAGGATCGCGAGGGCTGGCCCACCAGTGCTGGGCAGGACACCGGACGTCAGGCCTGGTTCGGACGAGGAATGCACCGTCGCATCAGAAGAGTGTTCCGTCACTCGTGAGCTGGAAACCCCGGTCGTCGCGATGAGGGCGCTGCACGAGGACGGCTCGAAGACGCCGTCACCTCCGGAGACGTTGATCGGGGCACCGGTTACGGTTACCCGGAGGATTCCGTCACGAGAGGTGATTCTGGCGTTCTTGCCGTCCACGAACGTGGCCTGTGTACCGTCGGCATCCTGCAAAACGACCGAAGCTCCGGGCGCCGCAGTGAGGTTGCCCGCGAAGCTCATCGTCTCTCCCCCGGTGGAACAGGAAGCGCCCGCGCCGGCTCCCGCCGGAGAGGACGGTTTGGCATATTGATAGTCTGCGCTCTGCGCCAGAGCCAGCGCCCCCCACGCGAACGCTGCGACCACGACGATAATAGCGGCTGCCATCCCGTAGCCACCAGGATCCGTGTGCCGTGCTCCTCTCATACACTTCCTCTCTTTCCAAGGGGTCGCCTGGGTTCTTCCGTCACATACTAGGCGGCCGGAGGTAGGGGTACATCAGCCGGTCGGCACATTTGTCCGCAGCCAGAAGCGCTATTTGCAGTCCTCTCTAACCTCCTGAGGGATCAACCCCGGGTGCGAGCCTTCTGCCGAAAGGCGCCGGCTTCACACGGGACCAGCGACGGCATCCGCAGCCCCCGAGATTCCCTGCGCAGCGCACAGGGCCCGGAAGCGTCCGTTGTCATCCTCGAGCAGAGCCTTCCATTCACCGGACTGCACCAGGGATCCATCGTCGAGCACGTGGATGACATCAGCGTTGCGGGCGGTCGACAACCGGTGGGTTATCAGGAGTATGGTCGTCTCTCCGTGGAGTCTTTCTATGGCCCGCTGTATCTGTCTCTCGTTCTCGGAGTCGAGGGCACTGGTCGCCTCGTCGAGGATCAAAAGCCTCGGTCTCCGCAACAGGGCGCGAGCGAGCGCGAGGCGCTGACGCTCTCCTCCAGAGAGGCGTATCCCCCTATCTCCGAGCACGGTGTCCAGCCCGCGGGGGAGAGCTGCCACGAAACCATCCGCCGCGGCATCCCTAAGGGCTCGCCACATCTCATCCTCACCGGCCTCCGGGCAGGCCCAGAGAAGATTGGCTCGAACCGTGTCGTTGAAGAGAAAGGTGTCCTGCGCCACGTATCCGATGCGCCGGCGCCAGAGCCGGGCGTCGATCTCCCGGAGAGACACCCCGTCCACCAGGATGTCCCCCCGCCGGGGAGAGATCAACCTCATCACAAGGTCCGCAAGGGTGCTCTTGCCGGCGCCCGACGGGCCGACCAGCGCCGTCGTCCTCCCGGCTTCGATAGTAAGGGAGAGCCCTCGCAGGGTCTCGTCCTCGCCTTCTTCGTATGAGAAAGAGACGTTTTCGAACCTGATCCGCTGGTCCAACCCTACTTCCCTGCTCTCCGGGAGCACGGGTTCGGCGGCATCTTCGCAGAGCGCCACCTTCCTCATGACGCCGGAGAAGGCGGGGAGGTTGTTCAGGTAGTGCTGTATGCCCTGCTGGACGCCGGCGAAGAGCGGAACCACCCGGGTAAAGATGAACAGCAAGAGAAGAAGCCCGGCCGCGGGAAGGGAGATCACCTCGAAAGCCAGGTAGAGGATGATGCTCAGGGCGAGCACCGAGAGCACCTGGAACCAGAACCCGGCGGCGGAGTAGATACGCACCGCATCCAGACGCATTCGGGCGACCTGCTCCGCAAGCCCGGAGAACAGCTCCGTGTTTCGACGCTCCGCTCCATAGCTCTTGGTCGTCTTCATGGCGCCGAGGTGCTCGGTGGTGGCGGCATACAGACCGTTGGTCGCCAGAGATATATCCTCGCCGGACCATCGGGCCTCTTTCGTCTTCCTCCTCAACAACACCATGAGCAAGATGCCGCAGAAGAACACCATCACGGTCATCTCGACCGAGAGCCTGAGTGCGAACAGGACGTATATGGAGAGCACGAGGCAGCTGGACGCAACGGCCAGCATACTCTGCAGAGCACCACCGACCCTGTCCAGTTCGGTGGTGAGGGCGTGAGTGAAGTCGGAGGGGCGGCTACGCACGAAGGTGAGCCAGTCGACGTCGGCTACGGCTCGATAGAGCCTCCGGCGCAGAGAAGAGACGAAGTCCTGCTCGAGCCTGAGGGAGGAGATGGCCTGCTGGCGGCTCACGAGCGCCTGCAGGGTGGTGAGGATGACGTATGCGGCGAGCACGGGCACCAGAGTCGGCCGCACTCCCATCACTCCGAAGACGGCCGAAGCGGCCTTCGAGAGCATCCCGGTCCCCCCCTGCTGGACGTCCAGACCAGCGAAGTTCATCATGGGCACCAACAGTAGAAGCTGAACTCCCTGGGTCAGCGTGATGACCAGCGTAAGCACCAGGACGGCCAACACCCTCCAGGAGGCGAACCCGAAGAGCACCGAGATGAACATCCGGCTCTCCTCGATGATTCCGCGCGCCTCTGAACCATTCTCTTTTCCGCGCCTTCGCAGCATCAATCGCCCAACCTTCTCGATAAACGTCGGCCGTATTTACCAGCCAGCCGCATCGGCCTCAGAAGTCCGTAGAGCGGGATCAAAGGCTCGGGAAGCCTCACCGACCGCCAGTCTTCGGAGGAATATCCCGTCACGAACGCGAGGCAGTAGCGCACTCTGTCGGCAACGCCGTCCAGAAGTTCGAGGCGCAGCGGCTGAAACGAGGAATCTCGCAAAAGATCGGGGACGTCTCCTCCCCCCATCATGTTGTCGTAGACTTTCCCGGCCAGGGAATGAAGCGTGTCATCCTCCGCGAGGAGGCGACAGACCTTCGGGGGAAGCTCGGCTCCCAGCAGGGTGTGCGCGAGCAGGAGCCCGAGCCCCAGCATGCGCCTCCCCCTGGCTTCCCCGGCCGCTTCGAGAAGCATGTCCCAGTCGGGCGCAGAGCGCCGGACCAGACCGGCCACATCGCACACCCAAAGGAGACGCTGCCAGAGATGTTTCGCCCCGTGAGCGCAGAGCACGAGCAGGGTATCCTCGGTCGACAGCGTCGGCACCACACCGCTAGCGAGTGTCACCCGCTGCAGCCGGCCCCGCATCGCTCCGAGATCGAGCGGCAGCGGGAAACACCTGTCCGTGAGCTCCCAATGCAGCTCGACGACACAGCGCCCATCCGAGCGAGCGAAGACCAGCTCGGTCTCGCGGTCGAGCCATGTTCGCTGAGGGATTCCTTCCACCTCGGATTCAATCCTGTAACCCGAAGAGAGGAGGAGGTCCCGCGCCAACGGGACCTCTTCCCGGTCCACCAGCAGGTCGAGATCACCGAAAGGCCGCATCCCGAGCCCTCCATAGGCCAGCTGTGCGAGGACCGGCCCCTTGTAGGGGATGGCGGATATTCCTTCACTTCGGAGGATTTCGTGCAGCCTGATCAGTTCCCCGCTCATGTACAGGGAATTGGTCACGGAGACCCACCTGACCTCCTGCAGGCTTCGTACGACGTCCCCTGGTACGTACTCTAGACCGACCTCCTCGAGCTTCTTCAGGACGAGAGGAGCCACATTGTGCCCTCGAACCGCATGTACGAACTCCTCCCAACAGAGGCCACCACCCTCGAGGATGTCTCCGACCTCGTCTGACGCACCCCGCAAACACGAGAACAGAAGCCTCTCCTCGAGGTCCCCAAGCGCCCGGATCAAAGGAGATCGTCCTCCACACGACTGGCCACTTCAGAGAGACCGGCGAGCGACCACGGGCGTACGAGCACCTTGAAAGGCACCCGGTTCACCAGCCGCACACACTGGAGGAAATGCTCCTTCTCCCCCACCCCCAGCATGACCTCCGCCCCGAAGGTGTGCCGCGTGAGCTCGACGAGAGCCCTGTGTGGCGGCAGGTCGTCCAGGACTATCTCCTCCCCATCCCCCCCACACACTCCCAGCAGATAGACCCGGATCAGAGGCAGCGGACCGCCCGCGAAATCACCGGAAACCTTCCGGAGGCGCTTCTCGAAGTCCGGGTGGATGCGGTCCATCTCCTGCGCATCCATACCGAGAGCAAAAGCCGACTCGGGCCACAGCTTGATCTGCGGGAATGCCGGAAGAACGTTCACCTCTCCGTCCTCCACCTTCACGGCGGTGACGTCGTCGGCGACCAGATCGTACCCTCTGGCATGCAAGGCCGCCGCCATGGTCGACTTACCCCACCCCTTGTTCCCCATGAAGGCGACGACCCCCTCACGCGTGGCGACCGAACTCGCGTGCATGACGAAGAGCCCCCTCTGTTGCAACAGGACGGCCAGTACAGGCCCCGTAAGAAAGGTACGAAACAGGTTGTCCTCGACGCCCGGTACAGGATCGGCGAGTATCTCACGCCCCTCGACACACGAGAACGACCCGACATGGGGCCAGAAAAGATGCGCCCGTTCTTTGCCATCCCGGCAGTAGCCGCGGTCAACCGCCTCAGAGGGTATCCGGTCGATCCGGCCGAGCCGGATCGAGACATCGGCTCGCCCGCCGGCGCCGGGCATCAGCTCCGGCAGGTCGATCTCCGAACTTATCCTCAGGCCATATGCCGTGTAGGAGAAAATCCTCTCCTCCTGTCGATAGAATGCTCCCCGCGCGGGGCGGGGAGCAAAGCCCGGCTTCCCGCAGAGCAGCTAGGGCCTGTGCTGCGGGTTGTTGTAGATGTTGCCTATCTGAGAACCCAGGCCGGGCGCTACACACCCATCGGAAGGGTTGCATCCCGGAGGTCCCGAGTTTCCGAAGGGCGGATGGCCGCGTCCGTGCAGGGTTATCTCCTCCACCCTGCCGTATACCATCAGGCGCGGAGCCTCATATCTCTTTTTGCCCATTTGCCTCTCACCTCCTCTCCGAAGAGTCCGATCACGCCCTCAATATAGCCACGGTCGTGGTGTGACGAATCCCCCTTCCGGCCCATTTCCTGGTCGGCCGAACTACGGAATCATCCGGCGGGCAACGAGGTTATGACCCTGTAACGCTCCAGATCGTAACCACCTACGATAGCCCGCCCTCCGTACTCCACCCAGGCATGGGCCTCGATTCCACCGGAGTCACTTCCCGCGACTCCTATGCGCACCAGCGAGGGATGTCCGTGTCGGGAGAGCATCGCCTGGGCCGCGATGGCTCGAACGAGGCAGGTCTTTCCGCCGGGGAAAAGGCTTCCGGCCAGATCGAGCGCCCGAACGACATCCTCCACCTCGTGGGGCTCTCCTCGAAACAATCGTCCTCCGAAGAGCGCGGGAACGGCCTTCAGGTGCTTCAAAGGGACCAGGTGTACCACCAGCCTGGTCCCTTCCATGCAGACGGCCGCTTCGACCACCAGCCTCCTGCCCGGTGGGCGGAGAGCGCAAAGAAACCGCAACCTCTCAAACGCGGCTTTCATCCTCGACATAGATCAATCTCCTCTCCAGGAGATCCCATAGCAGAAGCTCGAGCTCCCGTTCGCAGACGTCGGGCGACACATCATATTCGTCCAGGAGGACCTCGCGGATCTCGAAGAAGTTCCTCGGTTTCTCCTCCAACAGCCGCCACACCCGAGCCCCCACGGGATTGAGCCCGTAGTAGACTCCACCACGGAGATCGAGGAGCGCGACCCCATCTCCGAGCTCGCTAGACACCACGTCACCAGCGAGGTTCATCTTGTGTCCTTTCGACAACATCCTGGTCATCGCCGTCCCGCCTTTCCGTCCACAGGGAGAGGAACCTCAGCCCTCATCCTGATCGGAGCTTCACCCATCTCCCGCAATCCCGCAGCACCCCGCTCGAAGAACTTCTCGGCATCGATAGGGAGCACCAACCGCACGCACCCGGAGGGATAGCGTGCAACCACGCGTTCAATGGCTTCACGGATGCTTGTGTCTCTCACCGCAACCCACACGCGTTCGCGTCCTCTTGTGGCTTCCACGACGACCCTGACCATGCCTCACCTCCAGATCGTTCAGGCCTGATTCATGTTGAACCCTCTTCGCTGCTCGAGAAATATCTTCTCTATCCTGCGCACCAGGTCCTCCGTTCTGCCCGGCCACATGGAGGTGTAGTCTGCAGAATATCGGGCACCCTCTGGTTGGGTGCCCAGCTCCAGCACCGGTATGTGGGAGAACCGCTCTTCCCTCTTCAGGCTGCCAAGGAAAGTATCCCGGAGACCAACCTCGAGCCCGGGCGCGAGTACGATGACGAGCACGCCCTCCAGCATCCTCTCCATCCGCGCACGGTCCTGTACCGAAACCAGCGACACTTCGCTGACCTGATACCCGGCTCCTGCGAGAAGCAGAGCAAGGGTCTGCCCCACGACGGGGTCCCCATAGATCACGGCGATTTCCGCAGGTCTGCGGCCAGGGTTTCCTACCATTTTCTCATCAGACCCCTGTCTAAGCCTCTCGCGAGGATCAACTCCTACCGACAAGATCATTTGAAACTAATGATGGGCAAAGATCGGTGTTCTGAATACCGGCCGGGTGGCGCATATTGCGCCACCCGGCCGGCACATTTGCGAGCCTTCCGCTGTTCGTTCAGATGTCGGCGGGGGAGATTATCCCGAGCTCGAACGCCTTGACCACGGCCTGGGTACGGTCCGAGACCTCCAGCTTGGCGAAGATGTGCTCTACGTGGTTCTTGACGGTCCCGAGGCTTATGTAGAGGGTCTCGGCTATCTTGGGGTTGGTGTAGCCCTTCATAAGAAGCCCGAGCACCTCCATCTCCCGCGGCGTGAGAAGCTGCATGATCCTCTCTCGTTCGGGGTTGAGGTCCACCGGTCGGGTCCTCTCGGGGTTCCTGGCCAGCTGCTGCAGGAGCGCGGTGGTGAGCTTGCGGTTGAGCGAGACCTCGCCGTCGAGGACCTTCCTTATCGCGGTCGTGAGCTGTTCGCGGGGGGAATCCTTCAGAACGTAGCCGGAGGCTCCGGCCCTTATGGCCTCCAACATGTATTCCTGGTTCTCATGCACGGTGAGTATGAGCACGCTGGTCTTCGGGTATCGCTGCTTTATGGCCCGGGTCGCGGCGAGCCCGTCCATCCTGGGCATCCTGACGTCCATCAGCATCAGGTCCGGATTCTCCCGGCGGCACACCTCGAGGGCCGCCTGCCCGTCAGATGCCTCCCCGACGACCTCGAAGTCGGGCTCGGCGGAGAGCATGGCCTTGAGCCCGGCGCGTACGAGGTCGTGGTCGTCCACCACCACCAGCCTGGCCGGTCTATCCGATGTCTTCTCCAATCTACGATCCCCCCACTCTACGAAAAGATCCTTCCGCGCAGCCGCGGCTTGAAAGCCTCAACGCCCCGTACGCCCGGCGGCGAGGGTCCCTCCCCACGGATTCGGCCTTCCCCAAGCCACGGGAACCCGGGCCGTTATCGCGGTACCCCAGCCTCTTCTGCTCAAGAGATCGAACCTCCCACCGAGCAGCGTGAGCCGCTCCCGCATCCCGGAGACCCCGACACGTTCACCCGGCCCCTCCCCCACCAGGGCCCCCGGCTCGAACCCGCATCCCCAGTCCCTCACCCGCAGCACCACGTCGTCCCCCTCGCGCCAGAGGCCTATCCGCACCTTATTCGTTCCGGCGTGCTTGCGCACGTTGGTCAGCGCTTCCTGGACGACCCGGTAGAGCGCGGTCTCGACCGTGGGGGGCAGCCGCTCACCACCGAGGTTCTCATCGTAGGACACATCCCATCCCTCCTCACGCAGAGCCTCCACCCGGAGCCGGATCGAGGCAGCCAGCCCGAAGTCGTCGAGCTCGGTGGGGCGCAGCTCCGCGATTACCCGGCGGGACTCGGAGATGGTCTTGTGCACCATCTCGATAACCTGCTCAAGAAGCTCCCGTCTCCCCGGTGCTCCCTCTGGGAGCGCCGCGTAAGCCTGCAGGTGCTGGTAGGCGGCGACCGCTATCTGGGTGAGGTCGTCGTGCACCTCGTAAGCGATCCTGCGTCGCTCCTCTTCCTGCGCCGTGAAGAGCTTGCCGACCAGATCCTGCAGCTGCTTCTCCCTTTCGGCGAGCTCTCCGTAGAGTCGGGCGTTCTCCAGAGCGCTCGCCGCTTTGCTGGCCAGGCTGATGAGGATCTCCACCATCCGGCCCTCGGTGAGGTCGTCCGGGCCGTACACCTCGAGAACTCCCAGGGTGTGCTCGTGTATCCGCAGCGGCAGATAGAGCGTGCTCAGCTTCTCCTCGCGGTTCTCGGGATGGCGCAACTCGATGAGCCGGTGCTCTCCGCTGCGCAGGACCTCGTAGAGCGCCCGCTGGGCTTCGGGCGTGTAGCGAGCCCGGCTCCAGAGGCTCTCGAAACCTATCGCGCGCCAGACCTTGAGCCTCCCGTCCTCCGCGGGCACGCTGATGACGGCCGTGGTGAGCGTGGAGATGCGGCGCATTATCTTGAGCAGCCTGGTCCCTATCTCCTCGAACTCCAGCGTGGAGCTCAGGAGCTGGCTCGCCTCGTAGATCGCGAGCAGGGCGTCCACGCTGTGCCTTAGCTGATCCTCGGCCCACTTTCTCTCGGTGACGTCGTAGACCACGAAGCAGAGTATGTCCCGCCCGGCGTGGGAGATCACGCTGATGCTCCCCTCGACCCTCTTGGCAGAGCCGTCGGAACGGCGGTGCGCGTAGCTTATCGGGAAATGCGCCTCGACCCTCAGGCTCTCCCCGGCGAGCCTGACGACGGGACCGAGGTCCTCCGGGTCGACGATCTCCTCCAGACGGACGCCGGAGAGCTCCCCAGAACCGTAGCCGAGCATGCGCTCGCAGGCGGGGTTGGCTTCGATCACCTCCCAGCTCTCTGGCTCGACGAGGAACATGGCCTCCGCCGCCTGCTCCACCACGTGGTGGTACAGTTCCTCCCGCTCCTTGCGCCTTCTGGTGTCGTCGACCGACAGCGCCCTCGCGACCGCACCTACCACGCGCTCCGGCCTCTGCAGCGAGACGTAGTCGTCGGCGCCGGCCCTCATGGCCTCGACCGCGGGATCCTCCCCGGCTTCCTCCCCGAAGGCGATGACAGGACACCCGCAGACTCGTCTTTTCAACCACCCCCGCAGATCCGCCTCGTTCCCCACGAGGACGATGTCGAAATCCGAGCCCGCCTCCACGACGTCTCCCCCCGCAACCCGGTCGGTTGAGACCTCGTATCCGGCGCCGAGAAGCTCATCCGTGAGAACCCCGGCCTTCTCAACGGAGGAGCCCGCGACGAGCACGCGCAACCGCCTCATCCGGACCATCCTCCGTCTTTCGATGTCGCATAATAAGCGCGGGTGTCGTGTCGGATCATGCCACCTTCTTCCCTTCCGGCGCCCGGCCACCCCTCCGCCGGTTGGCGGCATTCTAACCTCCGCCACGAACCCGCGCCAGCGGGGAGACGCCTACCTCCTCGCGCGAAGGATCAGGACGATCAGCGCGATCGCACCGATCCCGGCGGCGACCGGAACGAGCCGCTTCATGAGGGCCTCCCGGCTCGCCGCACCGAGGTCGAGCGGCTCGGGCTCCTCGGGGGGCTCGCGCCGGGGGGTCTCACGGGTGGTCGAGCGCTGCCGCTCCCCGGACCTCTCCTCCTCCCGGGCAGCCTGTTCGGAGACGACGGACCCGACCGTGACCGCGCCGAGCGAGCTCCCGGCCGTCACCATGGGGTCTTCGCTCACGACGTTCCCGAGGGTCGAAGCCCCGGCGACGGACGCTCCGGCGGCCTCGCCGCCCGCCGGGGTTGACCCCGCGCCGCCGCTCGAGGACGCCCCGGAGCCACCGTCAGCTTCGGATTCGCTGCTCTCTTCTCCGCCCGCTATCTCGCGCTCGAGGCAGTCTGCGAACTGCTCGAAGATCTTCGAGGCGACGTCCTGCGCCACACCCCGGCCGAACTGGGCCGCGCGGCCCGTGAGGCGCATGTCGGTCTCCACGTTCACCCGCGTGCCTCCATCGGCCTCTTCGAGGGTGGCGGTTATCGTGGCCGAAGCGGTGCCCTGCCCGCGGGAATCCCGCCCCGTCGCCTCGAGCACGGCCCGGTGGCCGGAGTCGTCTCTCTCTTTGTAGGAGACTGTCCCTCTATAGTTGGCCGTGATCGGACCGATCTTGACCTTCATCGTGCCCTTGTAGGTGCCATCCTCCTGCTGCTCCTGTATGGAGGCCCCTGGAAGGCACGGCGCTATCCGCTCGAGATCGAGCATCACCTTCCACGCTCGCTCCACCGGCACGCCGACGGTGAACTGGTTTTCTATCTTCATCTTCTCTCCTCCTCTTTCGATAGCCTCACAAGGTCTTCTTCGGTGTCCACGTCCTCCGGGCTGGCGACCTCCCCGCACTCTACATCAAAGACCATCTCCGGGTGCCGCTGCAGAAAAGGCCTCGCCCCCCTGTCGCCGGAGAGCTCCATCTCGAGGGAAGGCCACACGTCCCTGCGGAACAGTACCGGGTTGCGCCGCTCCCCGCCATAGGTGGCAACAGCCACCCTTGCACCGCGCTCGTAAGCCTCCACGAGCCTCCGCACGGCCCCGGCCCCGGCGAAGGGTTGATCTCCGAGCATCACGACGGCGGCACCGACCTCCGGGCCGCACGCCGCCAGCCCTGCCCGTACCGAGGTGGACTGACCCTCCCGCCAGTCACGGTTCTCCACGATCCGCACCCCGTAATGCCCGCAGATCCCGCGCATCCTCCCGGCTTCGTATCCGACGACGACGATCACCTCATCCACCGGCGACTTCAGCGCCTCCTCGACGACGGCGCACACGAGCGGCTTCCCACCGAAGTCGGCGAAGAGTTTCCCGCCGCCGAACCGGCTCCCCTCCCCGGCGGCGAGCACGATGGCGGCCACCGTCTCACCCGGCACGCTCTGTGGTGGCCTCCTCGTAGCGCTGCAGGTGTATCGGCCCCTTCCGCTCCGCCAGCCTCCCGCCACGATGTCCGGTCTCGAGCGCGATGATCTCGGCTGCGATGGCCACCGCCGTCTCCTCCGGAGTCCTGGCCCCTATATCCAGCCCGATGGGGCTCGAGATGCGGGAGAGCTCCTCATCGCTGACCCCCTCCTCCCTGAGCCGCGCCGTCCTCTCGTCGTGGGTGCGGCGGCTGCCCATCGCCCCTATGTACCCGGCCTCAGTCTGGAGTGCGGCCTTGAGCACCGGCACGTCGAACTTGGGGTCGTGCGTGAGCACGCAGATGACGGTGCGCCTGTCCACGGGAGCGCTCTTGAGGAATTCGTCCGGCCAGGCCACGACCACCTCGTCCGCCGTCGGGAAACGCTCCCGGGTTGCGAAGACGGGCCTCGCGTCGCACACCGTGACCCTGTAGCCGAGGAATTTCCCGATGCGCGCCACGGCGGAGGCGAAGTCTATCGCCCCGAAGACGTACATCGCCGGAGGAGGAGCGAACGCCTGGATGAAGACGCCCACGTCATCCATCCGGCGCTGCCCTCGAGGCCCGAAGTGGCGGGTACCCGTGACCCCGCTCGCCAGCATCCCGCGTGCCGATTCGACCACCGCGCGGTCGAGGTCCTCGTTGCCCGTACCCCCCAGGTGCTCTTCCTGGAAGACGAGTAGCTTCCCGCCAAGATACTCCTCCGGACCGTCTATGACGGTCGCGACGGCGACGGGGACTTCGTCCTCGAGCGCCTCCTTCCAGCGCGCGAGCAGCTCGCCCATCAGAAGTCCACCCGCTCGACGAAGATGTGGATCGTACCTCCGCAGGTGAGCCCGACCCCGAAGGCCTCGTCGTCGGAGATGCCGTAGGTCAGAAGCTTGGGCTTCCCGCTCCGGATCACGGACATCGCCTCCTCGAAGACGGCGGGCTCGACACATCCCCCGCTCACCGAGCCCACCACCTCCCCGTCTTCGCTGACGGCCATCGAGGTTCCCGGACCGAGGGGACCGGACTTCTCTACCTTGACGACCGTCGCGAGCGCGGCTTTCTTTCCTTCTTCCCTCCAGCCTGCCACTCTGTCTATGACCGGGTTCCGCATCTGGCCTCCTCTGCCCTTCTTACCTCTATTCTATCCGCTCTCCTTCTCCACCGGTAACCTCCGAGACACCTCCGTCGCTCGACGGCCGGAAGGGCGAAGCTGCTACCGGTGATGTCCCGCCGCCTCGGCGATGGCTCGCGCGAGGCGGTGCAGCGAGTCGAAGTTGTTCCCGGAGAGGAAGGTGTCGACGTAGGGCAGAGCGGCGGCCATCCCGGCGGCGAGCGGTCGGTACCCCGGACGGGCTTTGAGCGGGTTGACCCAGATGACGTGGTAGGCGAGCCTGTGGATGCGGCTCATCTGCTCGGCGAGGACGTCCACTTCCCCGCGATCCCACCCGTCCGAGAGTATGACGACGATCGCACCGCGAGCCATCCCCCTCTGTCCCCACCGGTCCACGAACTCCTTCATGGCATCCCCGAGCCGCGTTCCTCCGGAGAAGTCTTCCATCGCATCCGCCGCCCTCCGGAGCGCCACATCCGGGTCGCGCGTGGCGAGCTCCCTGGTGAGCCGCGTGAGCCGGGTGCCGAGCGAGAAAGCCTCGAAAGGGAGGCCGGAGATCACGCCGGCGTGCAGGAACCTCAAGAGAGCCCGGCTGTAGGGAGACATCGAACCCGAGACGTCGCACAGCACCACGACCCGCCTCGGTTCGCTCCGCGCCCTCCTGAACCGGTGCCGCACGGCCTCACCCCCGGTGCGCATCGCCCCGCGCATCGTCCGGCGTGCGTCGTATAGACCTCTCCTGGCGGGCTCCAAGCGGCGCGTCCTCCTGAGGGCCCCTCCGACCCGCAGTTCGCTCAGGAGCTCGTCCAGCTCTTCGAACTCCTCGGGCGTATACTCAGAGAAGTCTTTGCGCCGCAGGACCTCGACGGGGCTGTAGCGGAGCGTAACCGCTTCCTGGTCTCCTTCGCGGTCAGGCCTTACGGTCTTCTTCGCCGGGAGCACGGAGTCCTTCGGGGAAGGTATCCTGAACCGCACCTTCGGCACCGGTCTCTGCCTGTACTCCCCGCCTCTCTCCCAGAATATCTCGAAGGCCCGATCATAAGTCTCGCCGTCCTCCGGTCGGGAGGTGAGCGTGACCTTCCCGGCCCAGTAGACATCCTCCCGCCTCCCGGCGTCGAGCTCCTCCAGGGCCCGGGCGAACTCCATCACCCGGTCGGGTCCAACGCTGAGACCCGCCCCGCGCAGCACCCGCCCGAAGGCGACGGCTGCGTCCAACATGGACGGGCCCTCAGGCACCCATCCCCCCCGCGACTAGCGCGGCGAGGCCCGCCGACGAGGCGCGTTGCTGGTCCTCGTGGTACTTCAAGACCGAGCCCAACGTGGCCTCGACGAGCCGCTCGTCGAGCTCTCTGGCCCCCAGCGCGACGAGGGCCCGCGTCCAGTCTATCGTCTCCGCCACCCCAGGCGGCTTGTAGAGGTCCATCTGACGCATCCTGCCTACCGCGGCGGCGACCTGTCTCGCCAGCCGCTCCTCCGCCTCCGGCACCCTCACGCGCACTATCTCGACCTCTCGCTCGAAGCCGGGGTGCTCGATGTAGAAGTACAGACAGCGCCTCTTCAGGGCGTCGTGCACCTCCCGGGTGCGGTTGGAGGTGAGGACGACGATGGGTGGTCTCTCGGCCCGGATCGTACCTATCTCGGGTATCGTGACCGAGAAGTCGGAGAGGATCTCGAGCAGGAACGCCTCGAACTCGTCGTCGGAGCGGTCCACCTCGTCGATGAGCAGGACCGGCGGGTTCTCTCCTTCGTGCTCCAGCGCCTGCAACAGGGGCCGGCTGATGAGGAACTCCCGGCTGTAGAGGTCACGCTCCAGGTTCTCTCTGTCCCCGCCGAGCGCCTCGGTGGCCCGGATGTGCAGCAGCTGTCTCGCGTAGTCCCACTCGTAGACCGCCTGGTAGACGTCTATGCCTTCGTAGCACTGGAGCCTTATCAGCGGGGTGTCGAGGATGCGGGAGAGGACCTTTGCCACCTCGGTCTTCCCCACACCGGCCTCGCCCTCGAGGAACAGCGGCCGCCCGAGCCTGAGCGTGAGGTAGATGGCGGTGGAGAGCCCCTCGTCGGCCAGATAGTCGTGCTCCATGAGCTTCTTCTGCAGCTCCACGGCATTCGTGACGCCGGGAGGCAATGCCCCCCGGCGTCCGTTCGCACCGCTGCTCACCGCTGCAGGGCCTGTTCCACCGCCCGCCGGGTGAGTACGCGCGCCAGATGGCGCCTGAACTCGGCCGAGGCCGCGAGGTCGGAAGAGGGCGTGGTCCCTTCGTCCGCGACCCGGCAGGCCTCCTCCAGGGACCTCGTGTCCGCCCCGGCGAGCGCCTCCTCCACGGCCCGCGCCCTGAGTGGTGTGGCTCCCATGTTGGTCAGAGCCACGCGGGCCGACCCGATGGAGCCGTTCGAGCGCTCGACGACCACGCACGAGCCGACAACGGCCCAGTCCTGCGCCCGACGGTTGAACTTCTGATAATCCCAGCCGGTTCCGGAGCCGAGCTTGGGAACCCGGATCTCCGTGAGCACCTCGTCCGGGGCGAGGTCGGTCTGCAGGTAGTCTTTGAAGAAGTCCTGGGCCTTCACGATCCTCTCGCCGTTCGGACCCTTTATCTTCAGCTCCCCGTCGAGCGCGAGCAGCGCGCTCGGCAGATCCGAGGCCGCGTCCCCGTGCGAGATGGAGCCCCCGATGGTGCCGCGGTGGCGCACCTGCGGGTCTCCGACGAGCGAGGCGGTGTAGGAGAGGAGCCCGCAATGCTCCCTGATGGTCGGGTCCCTCTCCACCTCACAGTGGCGGGTCATCGCACCGATGGCGATGTGATCCCCTTCGTCGCGAACGTACCTGAGCTCGTCCACGCGGCCGAGGTCTATGAGCATCGAGGGCGCCGCCAGCCTGAGCTTCATTATCGGGATCAGGCTGTGCCCGCCGGCGAGCAGCTTCGCGTCCTCCCCGTTCTGACGGAGAAGGTCTATCGCGTGGTCTACCGACTCGGCAACCTCGTACTCGAAGGCCACCGGTATCACTACGCCTCACCTCCTTGATCGGTCTGGGCCGGTCTGCCCGAGAGATTCGCTTCCCGGTCGCCAGCCTCTCCACCGCGGGCCTCCTGTATGGCCTGCCACACCTTCCAAGGCGAAGCCGGCATGTCTATGTGGGTGACGCCGAACGGCGCGAGCGCGTCGATGATCGAGTTGATCACCGCCTGCGGTGAGCCTATCGTCCCGGCCTCGCCCACGCCTTTGACACCGAGCGCGTTGGAAGGCGAGGGCGTCACCGTACGCTCGAGGGTGTAGTTCGGGAGCTCCGGTGCCGCCGGCACGAGGTAGTCGACCATCGATCCCGTCACAAGGTTCCCGTCTTCGTCGTAGACGGCCTCTTCGTAGAGGGCCTGCGCGATGCCCTGCGCGATTCCCCCGTGCAGCTGCCCCTCGACGATCTGCGGGTTTATGATCGGCCCGCAGTCGTCGACCGCGAAGTAGTCACGGATCCTGACCTTCCCGGTCTCGGTGTCCACCTCACTCACGCACAGGTGCGCCCCGAACGGGAAGGTGAAGTTCGGCGGGTCGAAGAACTGCTCTTCGCTCAACCCCGGCTCCATCCCCTCGGGGAGCCCGACACCGAGGTAAGCTCTCCCGGCCACCTCCTGCATGGAGACGGACTTGTCCGGAGATCCGACGACGGAGAATCTCCCGCCCTCGAACTCTATGTCGCCTTCGGCGGCCTCGAGCATGTGGGCGGCGATCTTCTTGGCCTTCTCGACCACCTTCTGCGCCGCCAGATATACGGCCACGCCCCCGACGGGGAGGCTGCGCGATCCATAGGTGTCGCGTCCCCAGGGTGCCGATGCGGTGTCGCCGTGGATCACCTCGACGTCGTCCGGGGAGACGCCGAGAACGTCGGCCGCTATCTGGGACCAGCTGGTCACGTGTCCCTGGCCGTGCGGCGAGGTGCCCGTCACGACCTCCACCTTGCCGCTGGCGAGCACGCGCACCGAGGCTGCCTCCCAGCCACCGCCACCGCCGCCGAGCGAGGCGACGACCTGAGAGGGCGCTATACCGCAGATCTCGGTGTACGTCGAGAAACCGAGCCCGAGCTGTACCGGGTCGTTCTGCTCCCGCCGGCGCCGCTGCTCCTCCCTCAGCTCTTCGTAGTTGGAGATCTCGAGCAGCTTGTCCAGCGCCCCCTGCATGTTCATCGAGTCGTACTGGATACCCGCAGGGGTCGTCGTCGGCTCGTCGAACGGCTCGTAGAAGTTCTTGCGCCTCACCTCGACCGGATCCATATTGAGCCTGCGGGCGAGCGCGTCGATGATCCTCTCGCAGGCGTAGGCCGCCTCGGGACGCCCGGCTCCCCTGTAGGCATCGGTCGGGGTCTTGTTGGTGAACACGGCCGTGCAGGTGAAGGAGTACGCGTCGAAGTTGTAGACACCCGGATACATGAACGCACCGAGCAGCGGCACCACGGTGGTCCCGAGCTGCAGGTATGCCCCCATGTCCGCCAGGATCTTGACCCTCATGCCCAGAATCTTGCCATCAGATGTGGCAGCAACCTCTATATCTTGTATCTGATCCCGGCCGTGTATCGTGGCCAGGTAGTTCTCCGAGCGGTCTTCGACCCACTTTATGGGGGTGTTGAGCTTCCTGGCGAGCGCGAGCGCGAGCGCCTCCTCGGCGTAGATGTTCAGCTTGGAGCCGAACCCACCGCCGACGTCGGGGGCGACGATTCGCAGCTTGTTCTCGGGCACGCCGGAAACCGCGGAGAGCGTGATCTTGAGCAGGTGTGGAACCTGCGTCGAGGAGTAGACCGTGAACCCGCCGGTCACGGGGTCGGGCTGCGCCACCACTCCTCTGGTCTCGATGGCGTTGGGGATCAGCCGCTGCTGGATGTACCGCTCCTTGACGACCACATCGGCCTTCTCGAAGGCCCCTTCTACATCCCCCACCTCGAGGGGCCACGTGTAGCACTCGTTGGTCCCGAGGTCCTCGTGCACCACGGGAGAGCCGTCCTTGAGGGCCTCCTCCATGTCCGTCACCACGTCCAGCGGTTCGTAGTCGACCTCGATCATGTCGACCGCGTCGCGGGCCCGATAGCGGTCGACCGCCACCACGACCGCGACGGCATCCCCGACGTAGTTGACCTCGTCCTTGGCGAGCGGCCAGTGATCCGGGATCCTGAGATCCTCGGTCACCTGCCATCCGCACGGCAGCGGCGAGGCCCACTCTCCGGCGAGCTCTTCACCGGTGAAGACGGCGACCACCCCCGGCTGCTCCTTCGCTGCCGAAGTGTCTATGGACTTTATCTTCGCGTGGGCGTAGGGGCTGCGCAGCACCGCCGCGTGCAGCATGCCGGGCAGCCGCATGTTGTCCACGTAGGTGCCCCGCCCGGTTACGAGCGCGGGATCCTCCTTGCGCAGCACGCCGCCGCCGACGTACTTCTCCGGTGCCTGGGTCACTTGAGCACTCCTCCTTCCACCTTCTCTCTGCTCAGGACGCCGTCGTCTGCCGCATCTCGCGGGACGCCTGCTGTACGGCTTTGACTATGTTCTCGTATCCCGTGCACCGACACAGGTTCCCTTCGAGCGCTTCCCGGATCTCCTGCTCGCTGGGCTCCGGATTCTCCTTGAGGAGGCTCACGGAGGCCATGATCATCCCCGGCGTGCAGTAACCGCACTGTAATCCATGATTCTCGTGGAAGGCTTTCTGGACCGGATGCCACTCACCATCGCTGGAGATTCCGCGTACGGTGGTGATCTCACACCCGTCGGCCTGCACCGCGAGCACCGTGCAGCTCTTCACCGACTCTCCGTTGATGAGCACCGTACAGGCTCCGCAGCTGGTGGTGTCACACCCCCAGTGGACGCCTCCTATGCCGAGGTTCTCCCGCAGGTGATGCAGCAAGAGAAGCCTCGGTTCTACATCCGCCACATGGGGTCGGCCGTCTACGGTCATCCGTATCCTTCGCAAAAGCTTCCTCCTTTCCCGACTTTTCGCTCTGCCTGGAGCAAACGAACGGGGCGAAGCGATCGGCTCGCGCGGCGCATCCCTCGTTCTCCCTGACCCGTGCTTTCGCGTCGTTCCTTTCGCTCCACCAAGCGTTCCCCAGTTTAGCACGGGGTGTTTTCCCAGTACATATGGGAATCCGCAGAGAGCCCTTACTTCTGCGGCGCGATCGGAATACAATCCTCCACGGATGTCCGAGCAGAACCGCTATTTGGCGCTCCTGGAAGACCTCTCCGCTTCGGAGGCCCTCCTCCCCTTCAGGGAGCTGATCTCGCCGCTCATCTCCTACGACGAGGATCACAACAGCGACCTGGTTCGTACCCTCCGGGTGTTCTTCGAGTCGAACGCGAACGCCAGCGAGGCCGCGGACAGGCTCTTCCTCCATCGTAACAGCATGATCTATCGTCTGGCGCGCATCGGCGAACTGACGGGGCTAGACTTGAAGGACCCGTCGGCCCGGCTGGCCCTCCAGCTCGGGATCTTGGCAGTGTCGAGAGAAAGGAGAGGGAAGCGATGAAGGCCAGTACCCGCAACAAGCTGCCCGGCGTCATAACGGAGGTCGTCAAGGGCAAGGCCGCGACGAAGGTGTCGCTTCAGGTCGGCGACAACCATATGGTGGCCCTCATCACCACCGAGAGCGCCGAGGAACTCAACCTCCAGGTCGGCCAGCACGCTACCGCCCTTATAAAGGCTACGGACGTGATGATCCTCTCGGAGGACGGAGGGGAGAGCTTCTGAAGGCTACCGTCCCTGCTCTCTCAGGGAGGTGATGAGGGAGCGGAAGGCCTCAAGCTCTTCCGGCCTGGAGAACCGGATCTCTATCTTCCCTCCCCGCTTGAGGGGTCGGATGCGTGTGGGCATCGACAGCACCTGCTGTATGTCGCGGGAGGCTCTCTCGTACGGCTCCGGAGGGCGACTCCTCCCGGCTCTTCGATCGCCCTTCGGATCCTGGTCCTCTCCCGCGCGCAGCATCTCCCGGGCTCGCTGCTCGGTGGCTCGCACCGAGAGCTTCTCTCTGATCACCTGCTCCGCCAACGTTTTCATCCTCTGCTCGTCGGGAAGGGAGAGCAGGACCCGGGCGTGCCCCTCCGAGAGCTTTCGCTCTACGAGCAGCGCTTTTATGGCGTCGGGTAGCTGCATTAGCCGTAGCGTGTTGGAGATCGCGGCTCGGCTCTTCCCGAGCCGAGCCGCGAGCTGCTCCTTGGTGAGGCCGAAGCTGTCCATCACGGCCTGGTAAGCTCCGGCAGTCTCCAGCGGGTTCAGATCCTCCCGCTGAATGTTCTCGACCAGAGCCAGCTCGACGGATTCTCCTTCCCCTGCTTGCCGTATGAGCACCGGCACTCTCTCCAGCCCGGCCTCGCGCGCGGCCCTCAACCTTCGCTCTCCGGCTATGAGCTCGAACCCGCTCCCGGCAGGCCTCACCACCAGAGGCTGGAGTATCCCGACCTCTTTTATGGACGCCGCCAGCTCTCGTATCCCTTCCTGGGGAAAATCCCGGCGCGGCTGACGAGCGTTGGGACGTATCGCCGTAATGGGGAGCTCTTCGAACCTGAAACCGGCGACGCTCTCACCCGTCGCTATCAGCGCGGAGAGCCCGCGGCCAAGCCCCCTCCTACCCACGGCTCTTCACCTCCTCGGCCACCGCCGCATAGGCCTCGGCTCCACTGCTCTTCGGAGCATACAGGATTATGGGTAGCCCGAAGCTCGGTGCCTCGCTGAGGCGGATGTTGCGCGGGATCACGGTCCTGAACACCCTGTCCCCGAAGAAGGCGCGGACGTCTTCCGCAACCTGCTTGGCGAGGTTGGTGCGTACGTCGAACATCGTCAGCAGGACCCCGCCTATCTCCAGCCGGGGGTTCAGATACTTCCGTACTTCGTCTATCGTCTCCCTCAGGTGGTTGAGCCCCTCGAGAGCATAGTACTCACACTGCACGGGAATGAGGGCCTCGTCGGCGGCAGTGAGGGCGTTTATGGTCAGAAAGTCGAGAGATGGGGGGCAATCGAGCAGGATCCTGCCGTACTTCTCCTCCGGCAACTGCTCTATGGCTTTCTTCAGCTTGAATTCTCGTGCCAGCGCGGAGGTGAGCTCGACTTCTGCTCCTACGAGGTGAACGCTGGCGGGTGCTAGATGTAAGCCTTCGATACCAGTGGCTACCACGACGTCTTCCAGCGGCGCTTCTTCGAGGAGGACGTCGTACATGCAGGCTCCTTCACCAGGCGTCACCCCGAGACCGCTCGTGGCGTTGGCCTGGGGATCCATGTCCACTACGAGTACTTCTTCCCCCATCTTGGCGAGGTATGCACCCAGGTTTATGGCCGTGGTGCTCTTCCCCACGCCGCCTTTCTGGTTGACTATGGCTATTACCCGCTTCACCGGCTGCATCTTAACATGGCCCGCGACACAGCTACCCCCCGAGCGGCTTTTTCCGGGCCTTCCCCGGAGCTCGCGGAAACTCTCGTGGCGTCGCGGAGACTTTGCTCACGGTGACGATCCCATGACCCGCGTTCCCCACCTCCGGGAGAAACCTTACTTCTTCGAACACCGGCTCTCCTCCCCCGAGGCGCGCGGCGGCTCTTTCGCCTTTCTGGATCTCTTCGGTGGAAATTTCTCTTTTCATGGCGACCATCAATCCTCCACGCTCCACCAGCGGTAGGGAATACTCCATAACCTCGTCCAGCCGCCCCACCGCCCGGCTGACGGCCACCTGAAAGGCTTCACGGTGCTCCGGAGAACGCCCGAGATCTTCGGCCCTCCCACACCACACACGAACATTCGGCAAATCCAGCTCCCGTAATGCGCGGTGAAGGAACGTAACCTTCCGGCGCGCGGATTCGACGAGCAAAACTTTCACCGCCGGCAGGAGGATCGCGAGCGGTATGCCGGGAAGCCCGCCACCACTCCCGATGTCGGCTATATCGCGCACCCCCGCGAGACGATCACCGATCGAGCAAGACAACGAGTCCAGGACATGACGCTTGACTATACGCTCGAGCCCCCTGTCCCCGATTACATTGGCCTTCTCATAGCTACCCAGAAGCTCGGCGTAACGGATGAGCATCCTTACCCGATCCCACCCAACCTCATTCCCCCAACTCGACAACTGCTCCTCGATGAGGAACCCTAGCCGCTCCTTCTCCGTTTCACGTGAAACGATACCCAAAACTCCGCCACCCAGAGAACCAGCGACAGATGTTTGTCACTACAAACCGTTGTCGTCTACCGACGCGTTTCACGTGAAACGCGTCGGCGGGCCGGGGCGATCTTCACCCGGCGGTTTTCGCCCGACCCTTCGCTGAAGGTAGTGACCCGGTCGTCGTCCCGGAGGAAGAGGTGCACTATCCGGCGTTCGGCCGGGCTCATGGGCGGCAGTTCGATCGTCCGGCGCTCTCGCAAGGCTCTACGAGCGCTGCGGTGCGCCATCCCCTGCAGGGCCTCTATTCTGCGTTGGCGGTAACCCTCCGAATCGAGGATGATCCGTTTCGTAAACCCGTGTCGCTTGGCCATCGTAACGTTTACCAGGTACTGGAGGGAGTCGATGGTCTCCCCCTTTTGTCCGATAAAGAGACCCGTTTCGACGGCGTTGACGTCAGCGGCTATGTAATCGCCTGCATCGTAGACGTCGACCCTTCCATCTATACCCATCTGCGAGATGACGTTCGAGACATAATCCCTGATATCCCGAAGTATCTCCTCTGGAACCTCTCCTTCAGTGCCGTTCGGAGTAGAAGAAGGCCGACCGTTTTCGCTGAAGTCCTCCTCTGGGACGGAATCGTTGAGAGAGATGGCCGCCTCCTCGCTGCCAGCCTCCCCGCTGGGTTCCTCTTCGGGAACTCTAACCAAGATCCTCGCGTCTCTGGCGCCTATACCGAGAAAACCAGAAGATCCCTCGTCGAGGATCTCGTAGTGCAGGTTCTCCCGTTTCAGGCTCAGAGCAGAACAGGCCCTTTCGACAGCTTCATCAACCGTTGCTCCGTTGAATTCCACCGATCGGCTCATCTCTTCTTCTTTCTCCGCTTCCTCTTGGCTACCTTTCTCGCGTGTGCAGCGGCCTCTTCCTGAGTCATCCGCCGTTCGGGCTGTGGATTCTCCTGATCGGACGACCTGTGGCCGGTACCACCGATACCGTATCCGTAGATAGCGTAGTTCTGAACTATCGTCACCACGTTCGTGGTGATCCAGTACATGAAGAGTCCGGCAGGAAAGTTCCACAAGAAGATCATGAAGACGAACGGCAGGATCAGCATGAGGATTCGCTGTTGGGCCGGTGCCGGGTTCTCCCTCATCGTGATCGCCATGCCGGCCGCCATGGTCAGGGCGGAGACTATGGGGAGGATGTGGTAGGGGTCTGCCTGAGAGAGATCGGTGAACCACAAGAAGCCACCCGTCCTGAAGCTCGGCACCTGCGGCGGCTGGCCGAAGTATCCTCCGAACTCCCTGATCACGTAGTAGATGCTGAGGAAGATGGGGAGCTGTATGAGCGCCGGCAGGCATCCGCTGAGGGGGTTCACGCCCCTTTCCTGGAAGAGGCGCATCTGCTCTTCCCGCTGTCTCTGCGGGTCGTCCTTGAACCGCTCACGGATCCGCTTTAGTTCCGGCTGCAGCTGCTGCTGAGCCCGCATGCTCCGCACCTGTCTTATGGTCAAAGGGAAGAGCAGAAAGCGAACTATGGCGGTAATCACGACGATGCTCAACCACCACGGAAGGCCCAGAGAATGAAAGAACTTCAAGCCATCGCCCAGGGGGCCTATCAGCGGGCTGAGCACGTTTTCGAAAAAGCGTACTATGCCGTTGTTGGTCGGGCTCGACGCCAGGAGAATATAGGTAGGATCAGTCATCTTCCGTTCTTCGTCCCAACTTCATTCCGTTCGGCCGGAGGACGTCACGGCTCGGGATTCGCCCTCCGACACAATGCAGTATAACCGCTCGCGGCCCGAACCAGTCCCCTATACGTCACCCCGCCCTTCACCAGTCCCGTTCACAAGCTTCTCGAGGGCACGGTCGAACTCGTCCTCGAGCTCTCCGAAGCTCGCCGAAGCCGCCGCGGGACGCGCCGACACCACGAGGTCATATCCCTTGCCATCGATCCTCGAACGACGCCAGAAGAATATCTCCCTGATCCTTCGCCGCAGCTTATTACGGATCACGGCAGACCCCACGCGTTTGGAGACGGCCAGGCCCAGGCGGGGGTTCTCCAACCCGTTGGGGTAGGCATGGACGGAGAGCAGCCTCCCGCGGTAGACGCTCCCCTCACGGTAAACGCGCTCGAAGTCCCGCGAATCGGTGAGGCGCATCTTCCGAGCCCGCGTCAAACCCGCGCCACAGGAGAGCGTGTGGTGGTGGATCAGACGGTCAACCTGCGGCGGCCACGCCGGCGTCGAGCAGCCAGGATCCTGCGGCCACCGACGCTGCGCATCCGACGGCGAAAACCATGAGTCTTCGCACGCTTGCGCCGGTTGGGTTGATAAGTACGCTTCATGGAAGCACTTCCTTTCTCGTTACGCCCGTCAAAAGATCTTTTGCCCAGGAGTATATCCAAACGGCACGACGGCATCCAGGAGTAACAGAGGATCGAAAACCCACCTACAATACGCACGTTTTTATAAAGAAAGTCCTGCAAAACCAGGTTTACACCATGATTTGACGCCGCCATGGAAGCCCACGCCGAACTCCCTGACGAGGTTTTATCCACACAGTTATCCACAGCCTGTGGATAACTGTGTGGATAAATAGACCAATTACCTGCAAAACGGGTTTTTTTAATCCCTGATTCTGGCATGAGGAGTGATGGTGCGTTAAATTCCGTGGCGGGGATGATCGGTGCAGAGCAGACATCGGGCGAGCCGGGGCGGGCTGAGTTAGGCATCAGGGTGGTCGTCTATCCGGAGGGCGGCGGGCCCGAGATCATGGAAGTCTCCGCCTCCGGGCCGCGTGCCGCCACGCCCAAGTTCACGCGCGTGATCATGGAGCACGTAGCGGATGGCTTCCCGGAGGAAGCCCTGCGCGAGATAATCCAGAATTTGATCCACGCCGAATACAGGGGTGTTGTCGTCTCGGTACTGGATGGAGGGAGGACCGTAAGGGTCTCCGACAGAGGGCCTGGGATAAAGGACAAATCGAAAGCCATGGAGTTCGGGTTCAGCGGAGCCCGTCCGGAGGTACTGAGTCATATCAGAGGGGTGGGTGCAGGCCTCGGCATAGCCCGGGAGGCGGTGGCCAAGGCCGGTGGCACGGTGGAGATAGAAGACAACATCGGCACCGGAACCGTGGTGACCATCTCCATAAAGGAGAAAGGAGAAAGCCCGCGGGCGAAGGAGCAACCGACGCGGCCGCGCTACCCGGATGCCGTACCGAAGATAAACCTCTCCGAGAGACAGCAGAAAGCCCTCATAACGGTCATGGAAGAAGGAGAGGCGGGTCCATCCACCGTGGCCGAGGTTCTTGAGGTGAGCGTAAGCACGGCCTACCGTGACCTCTCCGTTTTGGAGGAGCAGGGTCTGCTCCTCTGCGACGAGTCGGGCAAGCGCTTCATCTCACCGCTCGGACGCGACCTCGTTCGGACAATAATCTCCAGTTGGGTGTAAGGGGGAGACGGTCGTGGCGCGCAGGATAGAGGAGGTATGGGCGGAGGTTCTCAGCCGTATCGCCGAGGAGATCGACGAATCCTCGCTCAAGGTATGGTTCGAGAGCATAGTCCCCGTGTCCCTCGATGACGGGAGGCTCGAAATCTCCGTTCCCAACTCCTTCGCCAAGGAGTACATAGAGAGCCGCTTTCGACCGACGCTCGAAGAGGCGTTGGATCACATTCTCG
The DNA here is from genome assembly GCF_059772285.1 of Rubrobacter sp. M3-4. Taxonomy (NCBI): domain Bacteria; kingdom Bacillati; phylum Actinomycetota; class Rubrobacteria; order Rubrobacterales; family Rubrobacteraceae; genus Rubrobacter; species Rubrobacter sp. M3-4. The sequence goes on along the minus strand of NZ_JCBAJP010000001.1, from coordinate 379,581 downwards.
GTCGGAAAGGGAGCTCCGTAGACGTCCTGGTCGGAAACACCGGGAAGGAGAACGGGGCGGAACGCGGCAGCGGTGTCGAGCACGTCCTCAGCGCCAGGACCCCTAGACCGTTCAAAGCCAAGTACACGTTCGACACGTTCGTCATCGGGGCCGGCAACAGGTTCTCCCACGCCGCGGCGATGGCCGTCGCCGAATCCCCTGGCGTGGTCTACAATCCGCTCCTGATCTACGGCGGGGTGGGCCTCGGCAAGACGCACCTGCTGCACGCGGTCGGTCAGTACGTCGAAGAGCAGGACCCCAGCATGCGCGTCCGGTACGTGACCTGCGAACAGTTCACGAACGACTTCATCAACTCGATAGGCGAGAACGACCCGCTCGGCTTCCAGAAGCGCTACAGGGAGAACGACGTTCTGCTCATCGACGACATCCAGTTCCTCGAGAACAAAGTCGAGACCCAGGAGGCGTTCTTCCACACCTTCAACGCCCTCTACGAAGAGAACAAACAGATCGTGATCACCTCCGACCGCCACCCGCGCTACATCCAGACGCTCGAAGACCGGCTCGTCTCGCGCTTCGAGTGGGGCCTCGTAACCGACATAAAACCACCGGATCTTGAGACCAGGATAGCCATCCTGCGCAAAAAGGCGGCGATGGACAAGCTCGAGGTGGACGACGACGTACTGACCTTCATAGCATCGAAGGTCTCGACGAACATCCGCGAGCTGGAAGGGGCCCTGGTGCGCATCCTCGCCTACGCCTCCCTCTACGGAAGGGAGGTCACCGTGGCCCTCGCCGAAGAAGTCCTCAAGGACATACTTCCAGACCAGCCCTACCGCGAGATACCCATAGAGCTCATCCAGCACGAGGTGTGCCGCTACTTCGGTATAGCCCGACAAGACCTCATAGGATCGAGCCGCTCCAAAACCTTCGCCTACCCCAGACAGGTGGCCATGTACCTGTGCCGCGAGATCACCGACGAATCCCTGCCCAAGATAGGTAAGGCCTTCGGCGGCCGCGATCACTCCACCGTCATGCACGCAACCAACAAGATCGCCAACCTGATAAACAACGACCGCGACGCTTTCAACCAGATCCACGACCTCACCCAACAGATAAAGTCAAAGAGATGATCCAAACCACCAAACCACCCCCATTTACCCTCATACCCCTATACCCCAGGGTGGTATTTTGTAACCGAAAAAGAAACGCACGTTTCTTTAGTTATCCACAATCCATCCACAGGTCGACCGAAACCCTGTGGATAACCCGGCCGGGTTATCCACAGCCAGCGTCGAGTTATCCACAAAAACTGTGGATAACCGGGGTGAGTTGTGGATAACTCAATACCGTTGATCGTATATATCACAAGATGCAGACATACATTGCTTACACACCTGTGGATAACCCTGTGGATAAGAGGGGTCAAAGCTGTGGATAACCCTGTGGATAAAAATGTGGATAAGTCCGGCCTGTGGATAACTCGCGAGTTATCCACAGGCTATCCACAGGGTGGGGGGAGTTATCCACAGATTTATCCACAGGCGCCCTGGCTGGTTTCCCGCTTGAGTAAAGGGATTTCCCGAGTTATCCACACTATCCACAGCCCTTATTAATATTATTATTCTAAATAAGATAAGGTTAGTTTAATAATAATAAGGTCGAGAGGAAGGTCGCATGAGGGCTGTTTGTAACACGGAACAACTTGGCAGGAAGCTCGCGCTGGTCTCGCGGGGGGTATCAACCAGATCTTCGGTGGACGTGTTGGGTGGGATAATGCTCGAAGGCACCGAAGGCGAGCTACGGCTCTCTGCGACCGACATGGACGTTTCGATCCAGACTTCTTCGCCGGCCGAGGTCGAGGAAGAAGGGCGGGTGGTCATTCCGGCCCGAATCTTCAACGACATCGTACGGTCGCTGCCTGTCGGGGAGCTGGTGTTGGAGCACGAGTCGGTAGAGGGCACCGTGCGTCTGGCTGCGGGGAAGAACGAATACCGGATAAGGTCCTACGCCGTGGAAGATTTCCCGAAGCTACCCGTATTCACGGCCGAGGACGCGTTCGCGATCTCTGGGGAGGTCCTTGTCGAGACCGTGGAGAAGGTCTCGAGGTCGTACTCCAGGGACGAGACGCGTCCGGTCCTCACCGGCATACTCATAAGCTTCGAGGGTGCCCGGCTCAGGATGGTGACGACCGACTCCTACCGGCTCTCGATAAAAGAGACCGATATCGTGACCAACTTCGAGGGGAAGCGGGACGCTATCATCCCGGCCCGGGCGATGCAGGAGGTTGGGAGGATCTTCTCCGGTTCCGGCGAGGAGAACATCGAGGTTGTGCTCGGGGAGAATCAGGCGCTCTTTCGGATAGGTGACGTGTTGTTCGGGACGCGCCTCATAGAGGGGAACTTCCCCGAGTATCGCAGGCTATTGCCCGAACGGTTCGAGAGGGAGGTCTACGTTCCGAGGGAGGAGCTCGTGGGCACGCTGCGGCGGGTGAGCCTCTTCACGCAGCGCCAGAATCCGCCCGTTCCGGTGACGCTCTCCTTCGCCGAGGGTGAGGTGGAGGTGTCGGTTCGCAGCCAGGAGCTGGGCGAGGCGCACGAGAAGCTACCCGCCACGAGCGAGGAGGAGTTCCAGATCTCGTTCAACCCCGGATATCTGCTCGACGGGGTCTCCGCCGTCGACTCGGAGCGGGTGCTCTTCAGGTTCAACGAGTCTCTCAAGCCGGCGCTCATCGTGCCCGGAGGCGACGACGAGGAGGATAACTTCCTGTACCTGATCATGCCGATGCGCGATCCGGCGCGCGTCTGAGGTTGGGATAGCCCGTGCATCTGCCTTCCGGCATGACGCTCGGTCAGGCCCTGAAGGCGGCGAACGTCGTCGGCAGCGGTGGAGAGGCAAAGGTGCTCATCCAGAGCGGGGGGGTGAGGGTCAACGGGGAGGTCGAGACCCGGCGCGGGCGCAGGATGAAGGCCGGGGACGTCGTCGAGGTCGCCGGACGGCGCATAGAATTCCGCTGAAATGCGGTACATCGAGGCCATAAGGCTGGTGAATTTCCGGAACTGCGTCGACACCAGCGTCACGCTCTCCCCCGGGCTCAACATCGTATTCGGCGAGAACGCGCAGGGGAAGACCAACCTGCTCGAGGGGCTGGCCTTCGCCGCCTCTGGTTCTTCTCCCCGCACGTCCAACGATTCCGAGGTGGTGCGCTGGGGGGAGGAATTCGCCCGCGTGGAGATGAAGGTCTCTCTCGGATCCGGCGGAGAGCGGCGCGTCTCCGTCGGGTATGCGCCGGGACAGAAGAAACGACTGAGCGTCGACGGATCGCCGACGGGTTCTCTCGCGGAGTATGCCGCCGGCGCCGCCGGGATACGCGTCATAACCTTCTTCCCCGACGACATAAGGATCGTAAAGGGAGCTCCTTCGGACCGCAGGGAGTTCCTCGACGCGCTGCTCTCCACCCTGAAGCCGTCCTACTCCCGCGCCGCCTCCGAGTACGCGAAGGCCGTTCAGCAGCGCAACCAGCTCCTGCGTCGCATACGCGACGGGCTCTCCTCCCGCAAAACGCTCTCCACCTGGGATCGCAAGGTGGTGCAGCTCGGACGCACCCTACTGAAAGAGCGCTCGGAAGCTTTCCCCGCCCTCGCCGAACACTTCACACGCTCTCTGAGGGCCCTGTATGGCCCCGAGAAGGCCGCCGTGCGCTACTCCTATAGTGCGACACCAGAAGAGTACGCGCAGGCTCTCAGAGAAGCTCACGAGGCCGACATAGAACGCGGCAGCACCTCCGTCGGGCCGCACCGGGACGACGTGGAGGTATTGCTCGGTGGGGTGAACCTCACGACCTACGGGTCGCAGGGACAGCAGAGGCTCGCCACGCTGGGGCTCAAGCTCGCGGCGAGGGAGTTCGTCAGGGAGATCGCGGGCGAGGATCCGATCCTGCTCTTCGATGACGTGATGAGCGAGCTCGACGAGTCGAGGCGGAGGTATCTCTCAGAGTACTTCCTCGGGAGCACGCAGGTGGTCGTTTCCACGACCAACCTCGATTACTTCGAGGAGGAGATGATCGAGCGTTCCAGGGTGGTGCGCTTGTGTGGAGGGAAGGCCTCGGAAGTTACGAGAGAGGACCTCTCGTGTTGAAAAACGGCGTTTAAAACCGCTTTCGAATGCTGCAAAGAGCCTCGTGTCGGGTGTTGGGAAAGCGTACAAGTTATGTTACAATCCACGAGTGCAAAGCTATGTGTACAGGGTCCGGCCCACCACGAAGACTCTCGCGGTTCTGGTAAGCAGAAGGAAGGGGATCTCTTTTGACGGTTGATCCTGCCCTGAAAAATGCCAAGAGCGAATACGATGCCAGTTCCATACAGGTTCTGGAAGGACTGGAGGCCGTAAAACGTCGGCCGGGGATGTACATCGGCTCCACGGGGCCGAGAGGATTGCACCACCTCGTCTGGGAGATAGTGGACAACTCGATAGACGAGGCGCTGGCCGGATACTGCACGAGGATAGACGTGAGGGTACACCCCGATGGTTCCGTGAGCGTCGACGACGACGGGCGCGGGATGCCCGTTGGGGTGATGGAGAAGTACGGGCGTTCGGCGGTCGAGGTGGTGATGACCACGCTGCACGCCGGTGGCAAGTTCGGTGGGCAGGGCTACAAGGTCTCCGGTGGTCTGCACGGGGTCGGGGTATCGGTCGTGAACGCCTTGAGCGAGTGGCTCGAGGTCGAGGTGCGGCGTGATGGTCACGTCTGGAGCCAGCGTTACGAGCGTGGTTTCCCTGTGAGCGGGCTGGAGAAGGTCCGGGGGCTGAAGGAAGGGGAGCCGACCGGGACGCGCGTGCGATTCAAGCCGGATCCGGAGGTCTTCACCGAGACGGTGGAGTTCTCCTTTGACACCCTGAGCCGGCGCTTCAGGGAGTCTGCCTTCCTCAATCGGGGGCTCGAGATACGACTGGTGGACGAGCGGGAAGAGGGGCGGGAGGTCACCTACCGCTACGAAGGCGGGATACGCGACTTCGTAGCGCACATAAACCAGTCCAAGGACCCGGTGCACAAGACGATCTTCTACTGCCACCGCGAAGACGAGGTGGGGGACGTGGAGATCGCGCTGCAGTGGAACTCCGGGTACCAGGACTCGGTCTTCACCTTCGCGAACAACATCAACACCCACGAGGGGGGGACGCATCTCTCGGGTTTCCGTTCGGCGCTCACGCGCACGATAAACGACTACGCCCGGCAGAAGAACCTTCTCAAGGAGAAGGAGGAGAACCTCACCGGGGACGACATCCGGGAGGGGCTCGCGGCGGTCATCTCGGTCAAGCTCCGGGAGCCGCAGTTCGAAGGACAGACCAAGACCAAGCTCGGGAACACCGAGATCAAAGGGCTCGTCGAGAGCACGCTCGGGCGTGCCCTCGCGGAGTTCCTCGAAGAGCACCCCGGCGAGGCGAAGGCGATCGTCGGGAAGGCGCTGCAGGCGGCGAGGGCGCGGCAGGCGGCGCGCAAGGTGCGTGACACGATCCGCAAGGGATATCTGGAGAGCTCGACCTTGCCGGGCAAGCTCGCCGACTGCTCCTCCAGGGACCCTGCGCGCAGCGAGCTGTACATCGTGGAGGGGGACTCGGCCGGGGGGTCGGCCAAGCAGGGAAGGGACCGCAACTTCCAGGCCATCCTGCCGCTGCGCGGCAAGATCCTGAACGTCGAGAAGGCCACGATGAACAAGGTGCTCTCGAACGCCGAGATACAGGCCATGATCAGCGCGATCGGCGCCGGGGTCGGCGACAGCTTCAACCTCGATGACGCCCGCTACCACAAGATCGTGATCATGGCCGACGCCGACGTGGACGGCAACCACATAAGGACGCTGGTCCTGACCTTCCTCTACCGCAACATGCCGGAGCTCATCGAGGCCGGCTACGTGTACATAGCCCAGCCGCCGCTCTTCAAGGTCACCCACAACCGGCGGGACTACTACGTCAAGAACGAGGCCGAGCTCAGGGTGCTGCTGGACCAACTGGGGGCGAACGGCAACGCCGAGGTCAGCAGGTTCAAGGGGCTTTCGGAGATGAACCCCCAGCAGCTGTGGGAGACGACGATGGACCCGTCGCGCAGGACGCTTTTGCAGGTGACGATAGACTCGGCCGCGGTGGCCGACGAGCTCTTCACGGCGCTCATGGGCGACAAGGTCGAGCCCAGACGCGAGTTCATCGAGGCCAACGCCAGGGAGGCGAAGAACATAGATGCTTGATACGTTCTCGGGGAACATCCAGCCCCACCCCATAGAGGACGAGATAAAGGAGTCCTTCCTCTCCTACGCGATGAGCGTGATCGTCGCGCGGGCTCTGCCGGACGTGCGCGACGGGCTCAAGCCGGTGCACCGGCGGGTGCTGTATGCGATGCACGACCTGGGGCTGCAGCCGAACCGGCGCTACCGCAAGAGCGCGACGGTCGTCGGCGAGGTCATCGGTAAGTACCACCCGCACGGGGACCAGGCGGTCTACGACACGCTGGTCAGGCTCGCGCAGGACTTCTCGCTCAGGTATCCGCTCGTCGACGGGCAGGGCAACTTCGGGAGCGTGGACGGAGACTCGGCTGGGGCGATGCGCTACACCGAGGCCCGGCTCGCGCGCATCGCGACCGAGATGCTCAGGGACATAAACGCCGACACGGTCGACTTCGTCCCCAACTTCGACGAACAGCAGCGCGAGCCCGAGGTTCTGCCCGCGCGCTTCCCCAATTTGCTCGTGAACGGCGCCGACGGGATAGCGGTCGGGATGGCGACTCGCATCCCGCCGCACAACCTGGGCGAGGTCATAGACGCCACGGTGGCGCTCATAGACGACCCGGAGATGGAGGACGAGAGGCTCCTCGAGTACATCAAGGGGCCCGACTTCCCGACCGGCGGCGTGATAGTGGGCACCTCCGGGATCCGGGAGGCGGTGAGGACCGGGCGGGGTTCGATCCGCGTGAGGGCCAAGGCCCACACCGAGAACATCCGGGGCAACCGCACCCAGATCGTCGTCACCGAGATCCCCTACCAGGTCAACAAAGCGCAGCTGTTGCAGAAGATCGCCCAGCTCGTCAAGGAGCGCAGGATCACCGACATCTCCGATTTGCGCGACGAGTCGGACCGCAACGGGATGCGCATCGTCATAGAGCTCAAACGCGAAGCGGTCCCGAAGGTCGTATTGAACAACCTCTACAAGCACACCCAGCTGCAGCAGAGCTTCGGGGTGAACATGGTCGCGCTGGTGGACGGTGTGCCGCGCACGCTCTCCTACAAGCAGGCCATAAAGCACTACATAGACCACCAGTTCGAGGTCGTGACCCGCAGGACCCGCTACGAGCTCGAGCGCGCCCGCGCCCGGGCGCACATCCTGGAGGGTCTGCTCGTCGCGCTCGCCAACCTCGACGAGGTCGTCGAGACGATCCGGCGTTCGCGCAGCGTCGAGAGCGCCCGCAACAACCTGATCCGCCGTTTCCGCCTGTCGGAGCGGCAGGCGCAGGCGATCCTGGACCTGAGGCTGCAGCGGCTGACCGGGATGGAGCGCCAGAAGGTCGAGCGGGAGCACCGGGATCTGGTCGAGAAGATCGAGTACCTGGAGGGCGTGCTCGCCGACGAGTCGAAGGTCTACGAGATCATCAAGGCCGAGCTGCTCGAGATAAAGGCCGCCTACGGCGACGAGCGGCGCACCCAGATCACGCTCTCCGAGGACGCGGACTTCGAGATAGAGGATCTCATCGCCGAGGAGGAGGTGGTCATCTCGATCACCGGGGCCGGCTACCTCAAGAGCGTCCCGGTCAACTCCTTCCGCAAGCAGGGCCGCGGCGGGGTCGGGGTCAACGGGATGGAGCTCAAGGAGGGCGACTTCATCGAGCACCTCTTCATCACCACGACCCACCACTACATGCTCTTCTTCACCAACAAGGGCAAGGTCTACCGGCTCAAGGTGCACCAGTTGCCCCGGATGAGCCGGACGGCCCGCGGACGCCACGTGGCCAACCTGCTGCCGCTCTCGCAGGACGAGCACATAGCCGCGGTCATCGCGACCAGGGACTTCGGCGAGGCGGAGTACCTGCTCTTCGCGACCCGGCGCGGGATCGTGAAGAAGACCGAATTCTCCGAGTACAACACGCCGCTGAAGAACGAGGGGATCATCGCGATCAAGCTCGCGGAGGGCGACGAGCTCATCGACGTGCGCCACGCCTCCGAGGGCGACGAGGTCATCCTCGTCACCCGGGAGGGCAAGGCGCTCAGGTTCCGCCAGGACGAGGCGCGGGCGATGGGCCGGGCCACGGCGGGCGTCAAGGGGATAACCCTCAAGGAGGGCGATGCCCTCCTCTCGATGGACGTCATCTCCGACGATGCCGCGGATCTCTTCTTGATCACCGAGAAGGGGTACGGCAAGCGCACACCGCTCTCCCAGTTCAGGACGCAGGGCCGGGGAGGGCAGGGTGTGATCGCGATGAAGACCGGGGAAGAGAGGGGCCGCCTCTCCGGCGTGCGGGTGGTCAAACCGGACTTGCACGAGCTCGTTATAGTCTCTAACCTTGGGACGACCATACGCATAGACGCGGGCTCCGTCTCCCGGCAGGGGCGCAGCGCCCAGGGCGTGCGGGTGATGAACCTGCACGCCGGGGATTCGGTGAGCGCCGTGGCGAAGGTGGTCGCCTCCCGCAGCGCTTCGGGAGGGGAGGCTGGAGCCAGCGACGAGCTTTCGTTGGAAGAGATCGTCGGCGAGGAGCCCAGGGGAGCGTCGGAAGCGGGACCTCCCGAGGCCGATCGAACGGAGGAGTAGAGAGATGGAGAGCTGTGACGGCGTCGTCGAGTGCACGGCCCTCGTCCTTGCCGAGAGCTGCACGGAGTTCGATGGCCGTCTGACCCTCTTCGGGGTACTGGATGAGATCGTGACCGGGCCCGACGGGTCGGCTTCCTTCGTCGTCTACGCCAAATTCGAGGGGTGCGAGCACGCCGGGGGAGAGAGGCGGACGTCTCGCATCCTCGTCACCGACGATGACGGGTCGATGGTAGAGGAGTCGGACGAGTTCGACATCTGGCTCGACGGACCGGAGAACTCCGCCACGGTAGTTGCCGCCTTCGATCTTCCCGAGGGGCTCGAGCGGGAGGACGAGGTGCTTTGGATCGAGGCCGTGCTGGACGGCGAGACCGTGGCGCAGACGGCGCTCCCGGTCCGCGAGAGGTACAGCGTATGAGAAAGAGAACGCGAGGGTCCGCTCCGGCGGGTCTCTCCGTTTCGATATAGCGAGGGAAAGTATGCCCGAGGATCTGGCAATCTTCATCGACTGGGAGAACATCTACATCTCCACGGTTACCGAGTACAACGCAAAGCCGAACGTCTCGGCGATCCTGGAGAAGGCGCGGGAGTTCGGCAGGATAGTCTCCGCGACGGCCTACGCCGACTGGACCGACGGGGACTTCAGGAACGCCCCGCCCACGCTCTATTCGAACGGGATCGCACCGCGCTACATCTCTGCCCGTTACTTCCCGGGTGGAAAGTCCTCGAAGCGGCGCACGAACTCGATAGACGTGATGCTCGCGGTGGAGTGCTCGGACTTTCTGCACAACCACCCGCAGGTGGGCACCTACGTGCTCGTGACCGGCGACGGGGACTTCATCCCGCTGGTGAACCTGCTCCGGAGCCAGGGCAAGACGGTGGTCGTGATCGGGGTCTCAGAAGCGGCCTCCTACCACCTGATCGAGTCGGCGGACCACTTCATCTCCTACGCCTCGCTGCTCGAGGAGGAGCGGGCGGCCAAAGCCCGCGACCGGGAGAAGAAGAAGCAGTTCGACCCGTTCAAGGAGCTCGTGCGCGCGGTCGAGGCGCTAAAGAAGGGGAACAAGGCGCGCGTGCTCGGGCAGGTCAAGCAGCAGATGATCGTGCAGCTCGGATCGTTCGACGAGCGCGAGGCGGGCTTCAAGAAGTTCAAGGACTTCGTGGTCGAGGCCGAACGCCGGGGGCTGGTGAATACCGTGGACCAGGACATGGAACTGCAGGTCTACCTGCCTGGTGAGAAGCTTCCCGAGCAGGGCGGACGTCCCGAGGATGACGGTGACAAGCACGATCGCGAGGAGGAATCCGAAGAGCGGGACATCGAGAGGGAGGGGCTGGACCTTTACGAGGACCTCACGCCTTATGAGCTCAAGACCATCTGTGAGCGGGTGGACGATCTGGGAGAGAGGGCCTCGATGGTCGAGATCGTCGGCAGCATCCGGGAGCTGGACGAGCGCGGGGAGCTGGAGCTCTCGGAGGAGGAGATCGAAGAGGTCGTGGAGGCTCTTCTGGAGGCCGGCTACCTGGAGAAGGTCCGGGCCAAGCCCTACGGAGCCGCCCTCTCCAGCATGAACTTCTACAGGCTGAACAAAGACCTCAAAGAGGTGAAGAACATCCTGAAGAGCGCGGCCTGAGACCCCTACCGCAGGGCTCAGTCCGCCAGCCGGTAGACCGTGAGGTTCGCGAAGAACAGGGCCACGGCCATCTGAGCGAGCGAGAGGGCGAACGTCTCGATGTCCTGCAGGACGCTGGCGTCGAGCATGAGCCGGAACGCCAGGATGAGGCCGAAGCCGATCACGAACCACAGCCCCGCCTTGACCATGTATCCCCGGGTCTTCTCCCGCCAGATCGCCATCCCGAAGAGCGCCGGTACGTAGAACGCGATCGCGAACGGTACGAAGTGCGATATGCCGTTCAGTATGCTCAGGATCATCTCCATGAACCACATTCTATACCAAAGTGCTTACATCAAAGGTGAGAGGTTACTGGAAAAATCCGGATGTCTTGTGTAATCTGAGGAGTCACCGCGTTTGGAGTCTTCTCTGAGGGGTCTGTCGAGATGGGAATAAACCAGAGGGTTTCGCTCAGGAAGTTCAAAGATGACATACGCAGGTGGGTGGAGGAGGGGAGGTCGGACGAGTGGATCGCCAGTGCTCTCGGGACGAGCGCTTCGTCGGTCCAGTCCTTCAGGTCCCGCAACGCCATCTACCGGAGGGAGATAGTCTCGACGGTCTATGCTCCCAGGGAGTACAGCCAGTACGAAGGGGTTCTCGAGAGGGAAGCGGGGCCCCCGGAGCGGGTGGGGGTATGGTTCGATCCGGCCGTGGCCGACGACAAGAGATGGAAGGATGTCTGGGAGGAGGCCGGGGAGGTCGAGGTCCGCGTCACGCCGAGCAGGATAGTGCTCGTGAAGAAGGCGAGTAATCGCACCACCCGTACCTGAGGTATATAATTTTTCCAGAGGGGTCGGGCCGCCCGACCCGCCGCTGTGTCCGCGACGGGCGGATGCAGAGGAAAGTCCGGACTCGTAGCAGAGGCCGCCTGGGCTAACAACCCAGGGGGCGGTGGGCGCAAGCCCACCGTCACGTCAAGTGCAACAGAGAGTAGACCAGCCGATGGCCGGGGTATCGGAACCTCCCGGCACAGGTGATGGGTGAAAGGGTGGGGTAAGAGCCCACCGGCGGTAACCCGTAAGGGTGCCGGCCAGGTAAACCACCGGTGCGAGCAAGCCAAATTTGTCCGGTTTATTCCGGGCATGGTAGGCGCGGCCCCTCCCAGAGGGGCCCGGAGGGGGAAGTTCCCTTCCGGAGATGGATGGCGGGTTAGAACAGAATCCGGCTTACGAGGCGGCCCGGTCCCCTTTCTTCGGCGGAGAGGCGAGAGGTGGCGGTATCCCGGTCACCGTTTGGGATGAAGACCGGAAAATGCGTTCACAGCCTGGTGGCGAACGGTACTTTATACTGCACGGGTGTCATGATGTTCGCTCAGAAGTCGCCTAGAGGGGAGAAGAGGTGTCGAGCATAGCAGCTGCCTGGAAGAAGTTACCCTGGTGGGTCGAACCGATGACCGTGGTCGTCGTTTTGGCGGGGTTTGGCATCTACTCGTTCATCGTCGTGGTCTTCGCCCAGCACAGCAGCTACCACGATCTGCTGTCTCCGTTCTACTCTCCCCACGTCAATTCGCCGGTGAGCTGGCTCTCGCCGGCGATGCTCGTCGCATGGATACCGCTCGGGTTCAGGATAACCTGCTACTACTACCGCAAGGCGTACTACAGGGCGTTCTTCTGGGACCCGCCGGCTTGCGTGGCCCGGGCCCAGAATCTGGAGCCCAGGCACAGCTACAACGGTGAGCGGGGCTTCTTCGTGTGGAACAACATCCACCGCTACTTCCTGTACGCCTCGAGCATCGTCGTCCTGTTTCTCTGGTACGACGCGATAAGGGCATTTTTCCCCGGCGGATCGTTCGGTTTCTCCATCGGTTCGCTCATACTCCTCATAAACGTGATACTCCTATCCATGTACACTGGGTCCTGCCATTCGTTCAGGCACCTCATCGGGGGAGGCAAGGACTGCTACACGTGCATAAGGGGCGGCATGGCCCGCCGCAAGGCCTACGGGTGGGTGAGTCGGCTCAACACCCGGCACTCACTGTGGGCCTGGCTCAGCCTGTTCTCGGTTCTCATCGCCGACATTTACATCAGGCTGCTCATAGCGGGCGTTATAACCGACATAAGGATCGTCTAGCGAAAGGGGAACTCAGGTGGAAGGCAACGGACATTCCGGGAGCACTGCCCGCGAGGAATACGAGGTGCGCGAGCACGACGTTCTGGTCATCGGGGCCGGTGGCGCCGGTCTGCGGGCCGCGATCGCCGTGGCCCAGAAGGGAATGTCCGTGGGGGTCGTCACCAAGAGCCTCTTGGGCAAGGCGCACACCGTCATGGCCGAGGGTGGGATAGCCGCGGCCCTCGGCAACGTCGATCCCGATGACAGCTGGGAGCAGCACTTCATCGACACGATGAACAGCGGCAAGTTCATCAACAACTGGCGCAAGGTCGAGATCTACGCAAAGGAAGCCCCGGCCGGCGTCATAGAGCTCGAGCAGTGGGGGGCGCTCTTCAACCGCACGGAGGAGGGCAAGATCCACCAGCGCCCCTTCGGAGGGCACACCTACCGCAGGCTCGCCCACATCGGCGACCGCACCGGGCTCGAGATGATCCGGACCCTGCAGGAGAAGCTCCTGACCACCGACGCCGAGGTCTACATGGAGACCACGGTGACCAAGCTGTTCAAGGACTCTCAGGGCAGGATATCTGGAGCCCTCGCGTACACTCGAGAGTCGGGGAAGTTCATCCTCTTCAAGACCAAGGCGATAGTCATGGCGACCGGAGGATGGGGCCGCATCTACAAGGTCACCTCGAACTCGTGGGAGGGCACCGGAGACGGCATCTTCCTGGCCTACGACGCCGGTGCGGAGCTCGTGGACATGGAGATGGTGCAGTTCCATCCCACGGGGATGGTCTGGCCTCCCGGTGTGCGCGGCATCCTGGTGACCGAGGGCGTGCGCGGCGAGGGTGGAATCCTGAGAAACGCCAACGGCGAGCGCTTCATGGAGCGTTACGATCCCCAGCGGATGGAGCTCTCCACCCGCGACGTGGTGGCGCGGGCGAACTACACCGAGGTGCAGGAGGGAAGAGGTACGCCGCACGGCGGTGTCTACCTGGACATCACACACCTCGGGTACGACGAGATCATGAAGCGGCTGCCGACGATGCACGAGCAGTTCCTCAAGCTCGCCGACGTGGACATCGCGAAGGAGCCGATGGAGGTCTTCCCTACCGTCCATTACAACATGGGCGGGCTCAAGGTCGAACCCGAGAGCTGCGCGACGACGATCCCGGGGCTCTTCGCCGCAGGGGAGGTCGCGGGCGGTCTGCACGGTGCGAACCGTCTCGGTGGCAACTCGCTCGGCGACCTGCTCGTCTTCGGACGCAGGGCCGGAGAAGGAGCCGCTGAGTACGTCGGGCAGAGCACGCACGCCGCCGGAGCCCCCGACGAGGAGGTGCAGGAGGAGATACGGCGGGTGCTGGAGCCACTCACGAAGAAGCCGAGCGACCGCGACGAGAGCCCGTACCTTCTGCAGGAGGAGCTGCAGGAGGCGATGATGCAGCACGCGAACCTCATGAGGGACGAGGATTCCCTCAAGGAAGGGCTCAGGAAGGTGCTCGCGATCAAGGAGCGCATCCCCAACGTCAGGGTCGGTGGCAGCAGGCTCTTCAACCCCGGCTGGCACGCCGCGCAGGACATCCGCTACATGGCGAACATCTCGGAGATCATCATCCGCTGCGCGCTCGAGCGCAAGGAGAAGCGGGGAGCCCAGTGGCGGCTCGACTGCGACGAGCTGGTCGAGGAGTACGGGAAGATCAACTTCGTCGTGAAGAAGAACGAGAAGGGGGAGCCGGTCATCGAGCGGCGTGAGATCCCGCCGATGCCGGAGCATCTGGCCGCGCTGTTCAAGAAGGAGAAGACCAAGGTATGAGCGAGGGAGACGTCACGTCCCGGGCTCACGCGCCGGTTGGCGAGGAGGAGCTCGGCGGCACGGATCGGACGATAAAGCTGAACATCTTCCGCGGCGACGCCGGGGGCGGCGAGGAGGTCGAGTACGAGATCCCCTACGTGGAGGGGATGGTGGTGCTGGACGCTGTGCTCTACATCCAGGCCCACCAGGCGAACGACCTCGCTGTGCGCTGGAACTGCAAGGCAGCCCACTGCGGCTCGTGCAGCGCCGAGATAAACGGGATGCCGAAGCTGATGTGCAAGACGCGCATCGACGAGTACGAGGGCAAGGATATACACGTGGGGCCGCTTCAGGCCTTCCCCCTGATAAAGGACCTCGTCACCGACGTCTCCTGGAACTACGAGGTGTCGAAGGGGATAACGCCTTTCACCACGAGCGAGAAGGCTCCCTTCACGCTCTACGAGGAGGACGTCGAGCGCCTCTACGAGCCGAAGAGCTGCATCGAGTGCTTCCTGTGCCAGGACGTCTGCCACGTGCTCCGCACCCACCACAAGCATCCGGAGTACGCCGGGCCGCGCTTCTTCGTGCGCAACCAGTGGCTCGAGATGCACCCGCTGGACGAGGCGAACCGTCTGCACGACCTCAAGGAAGAGAACGGCATCGGATACTGCAACATCACCAAGTGCTGCACCGAGGTCTGCCCGGTCGGAATCCACATCACGGACAACTCGATCATCCCGCTCAAGGAGCGGGTCGCGGGCGAGTACTACGACCCGGCCAAGTGGCTGATGCGCAAGATCCGGGGCCGCAGGAACGGAGATCGGGCCGCGGGTTAGCCTCGGAGCGGAAGCATTCACCGGAAGAGGCGGGGTATTGCCCCGCCTCTTTTCTTGCGGCATAAAAAAGAGCGGACGACGGGCTTCGAACCCGCGACCTCCAGCTTGGGAAGCTGGCGCTCTACCAACTGAGCTACGTCCGCGACCGGGCGTATTTTATCATGACGGAGAGGCGATTCGCTGCCCCTTCCTGCATCGGGGACGTATAATCCCGGGCATCGCGATGATCAGGAAGCTCTTCAACCGCGTGTTCCTGCACGAGCCGAGGGGCGGGGTGATCTACTTCGTCCTCCTCTCCGTGGGCGTGATGGACCTCTTCTACTCGCTCTACCTCTACGCGCTGCGGGGCTCTTCCTTCGCCTCGGACCCGACGAGCGGGGTGGAGGCTATGGCCCTCTGCGGCCTCTTCCTGGTGCTTCTCGGTGGTGCGGAGCTCGTGCCTGGAAAGGCCAGGGCGCTGGCCGCGCTGCTCCGGGCGGGGAGCTTCCTGTGTCTGCTCGCCGCCGTCGTCCTGCTGGCGGCGGTGGTCATCTCTCCGGGCGGCTGAGATCATCTCCCGGTGCATGCGATGAGGGCGTCTTCGGGATGCCGTCCGACCGGCCTGGGACACTGGTTGGATCTGGCTTGCTCTCAGAAGCGCTCTGCTGCGAGCCGCAGGCCGCTAAGGCAAGTACCACCAGGACCACCAGACCGACCGCCGTCTTTCTCAATGCGCATCCACCACCCTGAAGACTTCCATGATCACACCATCACAACCCGATCGCTATCGTACTCGCTAGGCCGACGAGAACGAGCTGGCAGGCTGCAATAGTCTGTGCTGCCGGGAAACACGCGATAAAATGCTCCTGCCAGTCGTCTCCTGGCAACCCGACGTTCAACCCCAGAATGATCGCCCAAACTGAGGGCTGCTGCGCGATGCCCCATTGCCTGCATCTTCGCCAGATGCGTGTATGACGGTCTATCGGCTAGAGCCAGTGCAAGCCACGATGGCATTGTCCTGGTTCCGACCGTCCGGCTTGGGACACTGAAGGGTAGAGGCGCGCGTGTACTTCGGTTTGACGGGGAGCGTTGTAAGGGTCAAGAGCGTGAACTTTTGCCGACGGCAGTCGATAGCGCCCTTGCCCTCCACGAGCCGTTCGGTCCCCACCGAGCCTTGTTCAAGATCGTCGGCGCGCCGTGCTAAAGAGTAGGCTATACCTCCTCTTGGTTGACCACCGCTGATGCCGCTGTTGGGGATGACCTGGATGGAGAGCAGCAGCATCCGGTCGTGTTGCTCGTGCCTATGGGCGAAGTAGCGGAGCAGGTCTTTTCTGTTATCAACCCCGACCTCTACCTTTCTGCCTCGGGACATGGCGTAGAGCCAAGGTGTCTGTTCCCATTTGGCTACGAAGAAGCGACTCAATCGATCCTGGTCGCCTTTGTTGTAAGCCTCAAGGAAGTGCGTCATTAGCCCTGCAGCTTGGCGCGGGCCACAACCCGGAGGTAGCTTCTGAGCATTGCGTGTCACCACCACCCTGCCCAATGGCTTGTAGGGCCGAACTGCGAGTGTCTTGGATCCCTCGGTGCTGTTCGATCTCGCCGCAGAGCCAGATGTTTGGCTGGCTTGTGCGGTTCCCGTCTCCTTGCCGGAGGTCTGCTCCTGCTGCCCGCAGCCCGCCAAGCCTAGTACCAGCAAAACCAGGACCACCGCAATCGCTACGCTGCTCGAAGCCCGCACCGTTAACCACCTTCCTCACAACCCGATCGCTATTGTACCCGCCAGGCCGATAAGGAAGAGCTGGTAGGCTGCGATAGTCGGATCTTCGCCAGATGCGTGTATGACGGTTTATCGGCTGGAGCCAGTGCAAGCCACGATGGTCCCGCCCTGGTTCGGGCCGTCCAGCTTCCGACACACGCGGACAGAATCAAAAGTGTTCTTCGGTTTGGCCGGTAGCGTTCCAATTGACGCACGCAAGATCTTTTGCCTGCGGCAATCGACAACGCCCTTGCCGACCGTAGGCCGTTCGGGTCCTTCCGGACCTTTCTTCAGATCGTCGGCGCGCCGGGCCAGCAGGAATGTGATGCCTCCCAATGGCCGACTACCCGTGGCTGTTCTTGCTTGACTACCGCTGGGAACCTTTTTGCCATCGCTGATAAAGCCGTTGGGGATGACCTGAATCGAGAGCAACCGCATACGTTCGTGATGCCTGTGTCTCCTGGCGAAGTAGCGGAGGAGGTCTTCTCTGTTGTACGTCAAAAATCTATCCATACTATAAAGCCAGGGCTCTAGTCCTGCTCTGGCCGGGAAGAAGCGGCGCAATTGTTCCTGGTCGCCTCTGTTGAAAGCCGCGACGAAATGAGTCATCAATCCGGCCATCTGGCGTGGTTTGCAGCCTGCGGGCAGCTTCTGAGCATCGCTTGTCACCACCACCCTGCCCAGTGGCTTGTAGGGCCGAACTGCGAGTGTCTTGGATCCCTCGGTGCTGTTCGATCTCGCCGCAGAGCCAGATGTTTGGCTGGCTTGTGCGGTTCCCGTCTCCTTGCCGGAGGTCTGCTCCTGCTGCCCGCAGCCCGCCAAGCCTAGTACCAGCAAAACCAGGACCACCGCAATCGCTACGCTGCTCGAAGCCCGCACCGTTAACCACCTTCCTCATAATCCGATCGTTATTGTACCTACCAGACCGACGAGGACGAGCTGGCAGGCGGCAATAGTCTGTGCTGCAGGAAAACGCGCGATAAAGCGCTCCTGCCAGTCGTCTCCTAGCAGCCCGATGTTCAGACCCAGGATGATCGCCCAGACCGCCGCACCTCTGGCCACGGAATAGGCCCCGTAGATGGCGGCACCCAAGGCTGGATCTGCAAAAAGGAAAGCACCTAGCGGGACGACGTACCACAGCCAGAAGCCGATGCGGCTGGTAACCCCGACGCCCAAGAACGAACCGTTCAACAGCGCCCAGGTGAGAGCTCCTTTGTGGAGCCATCTCTGCGGCGTCTCACGATCGAACTGCGGTAACGGAACCTTCCTGCCCAGCAACTCCAGGCTACCGATAGCAAGCGCTACCAAAGCAAGCAGGCTGGCCACGGCTACCCGGACTTCGAAGGGCAGCAGGATCCCCGCCGCACCGAGCGCCGCACCACTCAGCATGCCAGCAAAGGACGCAGACACCGAAAAGAGGAGTGCCTTGGCGATCCAGCTTCGTCCTGCCTGATTCCGCTCCACGGCGGAACTCGCGATCCCGAAGATCGCGTTCGGGCCTCAGGGCAAGGTTTGCTGAAGAATACCCACGCAGGCGGCGGAGAACAAGACTAGCCAGAATATCCACGCTCCCGGTTGCGAGCCTCGCGCGAGCATCCCCACCGTTACGCCAGCGGCAACCAATACACACCAAGCCCACATGTAGGCTGAAAACACTGATCTTATGCCTAGCAATTTTCCGAGAACCAAGCTCCCAACTCCTTGACGTTTACGTTAATACCGAAACTGTCCGGGCGTTGGTTAATTGAGGGCTACGAAGGACGCGTCCCCGCTGGTACAATGCCTTTGACGTTAGCTGGAGGGTGTTGTGGACACGGACTCAGCCGCGTACGCATTATGCAGTATTCCCCATTCGGTTGAACCCAATCGCAGCACCTGTAGGTGCATCCGTTTGCATAAGTGTACCAACATGTCCCATTACCACATGTGTTATAGCTGGGTCTATGACAACCCCCGCCACACCCGCAGCACCTGGAACAGAGTGGAAACCCTTCACACGGATAAGGATTTGCGGCGTGTGCAATTTCGGGCAGCATCAGCGAGGCAACGCTCGCGAACAGCGCACCACCTGCAAGGCGAAGGAAGCGGCTGCGGCCGAAACGTATGGCTTCCTGCTCTTCCTCGTCGCCTTCGATCAGTCGCTTGAGTTCCTCGGGCATGGGTTACCTCCTCGAGATAGAGGGAAAGATCCGGCTGGCGTTGGACTTCTGCTGCTCCTCATGCACGTCTTTTGCCAGAGCTACGAGGTCTGCCTTGCTATACAGGTACGATTTCCCAACTACCCTCCCTTCGCTGACCGCGACGGCGAAAGGTGTGCTCTGGATCTTTAGCTCCTCTGCAAGCCGGGTCGCCTCGGGGTCGCGCAGAACTCTTATACCTGAGGGGAGAAGATCGACGAGAGCGTCCAGGAGCGCCGCCCTCGAACCCGGCACCAAGGCCACGATCGGCAGCTCCAGACGGCTCCTGCCGAGTTCGGCTGCCAGCTCCCGGCACGGCGTGCAGGTGGCGGACATCAGTACCAGGAAACACTTCTGGCGCCGCAGCTCTGGCAGGATCGAGGCTACCTCATCAGGAACATCGCTGCCTACTTCCGGTCCGTCGTCGGCGAGGGAGAAGCCGTCCTCCGCCTGCTGGGGGACTGCATGGACGACCCCGGAGAGCCGCAGCGTGAGCAGCGAGATCTGGCGTATCACCAGCATCAGGACCAGCGTCAGCGCCCCCAGCCAGATACAGGCGGCGGCGAGCGCGGCGATCTCTAGTCCTCTCATGTGGCCTCCTCCGGTCCCGGTGCATTACGTTCGAGCAGGTCTCTGTTCCACTTCCACAGGTCCGGCACGCGGCCTAGAAGAACGACTGTTCCGAGGATCGCTGCTGCCACCACGAGCTCAAGAACCGGAGCCGCCCCCGGTTCGCGGTAGGAGTTCGTGGGGAGTGCCAAGATGGCAAGTGTTGAGGCGAGCAAAGCGAGCGCGCTCGTGCGCAGCAGGGTCCAGCGGGATAGTACCGAGTCTGTATCCCCGAAGCAGAAGCAGGCGAAGCGCTCGCCCGACCACAGGCTGCGGGCTATCAGCAAGGTGAAGACCCACAGCAGCGCGGCGGCGATGGCAATGATGAACCGCGACGCGGGTCCCCCGAGTGCCAGAGCCAACGCCAGGACCAGCTCCCCCGCGCCGAGGGCGAACCCCAGAGAAGGGCGGACCCGCCGGGCCACCTTGAAGTCCACCATGGCCATCGCGGCCAGGGCCGGTCGCCGCAGCTTCACAAGGCCGCTCCACACGAAGATGAGGGCAAGGAAAAGCGTTGCAATACTGTAACCGGGCTCTTCGCCCAGCGCACGTACGCCCTCCCCGATCAGCGAAACAGCTGCACCGAAACCACCCATGAGAAGAAGCCTAAGGTGAACCTGCGGTTACCGCCAGACCCCAAAGTACCCGCTATCGAGTACGAAGGTACCCTATTCCGGGAGTGCGGCCGACGAGCTATTCGGGAGGCTGCACGATGCCCCAGTAGTAAAGTGCTGCCTGAGCGCGGTTGCACAGTCCGAGCTTGCGGTACACGCTCTGGAGGCGGTTCTTGACCGTCTGCTCTGAGAGACAGAGCTTGCGGCTTATGCGCCGGTTGCTCCACCCGTAAGCCGCGTAGCGCAGCACCGCCCGCTCAGAACCGGTGAGTGCCGTGCAAAGCCGTCCACTTACTGGGGAGGTTCGATCCATGAACCAGCGACCGTCCGTCGCCCGCCGGCTGCCGATTTTCTGTGAAAGCGAATATGCTGCTAAGCTGTCGTTCTCAGTAACTCGGGGGACGCCAATTCGCTGCATCTATCGTGCAGTAAGACTCCAAACGGTTGCCCAAACTTTCCAGAAGAGGTATCCCTCGGAAGGGATTTGAGAATACTGTATGTGACCAATTGTTCACCGGTTCTCCCTTGTGATGACCGACTTTCCAAACCCATTGGCCCCGGGAAGAGGTGCCTTCTTCCTGTTCGCTTAGGTTCTCGTTGGTTCGTGCGGAAGGATCTAAACACTCTGCAACACCGCGAAGATTCCAAATAGTTCCCAGTGCGTCTTGGTAACCATGGGCATATCCTAGGGCATACCCACCTACGACTACTAGGGCCACTGGCAATGCGATTTTGCTGCTTATGGCCAACTTTCCGTCCATTGCCAACCTCCTGAAATCCGTGACCTGCGGAACCTTTCCCACCTGGGAGCTAACATCGACATTGTCTTCGCAGTCCAGGACAAACCTCCTCATCAAATAAAAAGGGCTTTGTGTATCTCACTAAAGATCTACCCTCCGCAACTGCCAGGCTCCAATCGCGAGTACAAGAGCCAAGGTCACAGCAATTACTACGAATGAGACAGACCAGGGAGTGGCAGAGACCCCCCGGTCGTTACCAAAGTGGATTACATAGGTGAGCTGATACTCGGGGTCTAACGTTCCGACACCTCTGCGAAAGACGAGGGGGGCTACCAACGGCGTTCCCGCAAGTGCCCATGCCAGTCCCGCTGCCAAAGGTGTGATCAGGTGTGGGTAGAGCGTGGAAACAACAACCACCACAGCCCCTATTGCCCAGAGCACAACCGCTGTGTATAGCACGACGAGCAGTAAGAACAGTGGCGCAGGCAGAGTTCCAAATCCAGGATGAATGGCACCCTCATTTCCCCAAGGAATCCGCGATGCTGGACTCCATTGCAAGGAGACGGGCAGCCTGAAGGCACCCGCCAGAAGCGCTGAAAAAAAGGCTAGAACGGAGAAGAGAAGTGCGAGCGGTCCCAGGGCGCACACCTTTGCTACCCACCAGCCTGCTCGCGAGCGGGAGCGCAGTACCGTCATCGCAGCAGCCCCCGAGGAACGATCACGCACGTAGAGATCACCGGTAACGAGCACGAAGCCCAGTACAAAGGCGAAGGAGATTGCGGAAGGGTCGGTCATCATGGTCAAGGGTGCGTCCCAGAAGTTGGCGTGGCGAAGTGTCTGGGTGGTGTAGTCGTACGAGGCATCTTCCGCTCCGAGCCAACCAGCTACGAAGAACACCGGCGGCACTACCAACCATCGCCAGCTTCCCACAGCTTGTAAGGCATTGAAGGCTACAAGTCGCAGTACTCCGGTTGTCATCACTTCCCTTCCACCAACTCCATGAACTCCTGTTCTAACGAGCGGCGGACCTTTCTGACCTCCTCGATATTCACCCCGGCTTCGACAAGCTCGCGCACCACCTGAGGAGTAGACTTCTCCGTAGCGAACTCTACCGAAAGCGGCGAATCCTCCACAGACTCGATGTGTACCGCCATCTCTCGAGCCCACTCTCGGAGCAGATCGAGATCTGTCTCCGAAGAGATGGTGAGCCTGAGCGCCAACTTCGTCACGCGTTTCTGATCCAGATGTTTTCTCACCTGGCCCTCCCGCACCAGGAGTACCCTATCGCAGACCTGCTCGACCTCGGTAAGGAGGTGGCTGGCCAGAAAGATCGCCACCCCACTCCCGGCGAGACGCCGGATCAGAGAGCGCAGCTCGATAATCCCCTGCGGGTCGAGCCCGTTCGTGGGCTCGTCGAGGAGCAGAAGCTTTGGTTTTTCCATCAAAGCTTGCGCGAGCCCGAGCCGCTGGCGCATTCCTAGAGAGTATGCTCTTACCGGGCGATGGTCTGAGGGATCGAGTCCCACGACCCTGAGCGTCTCTTCTATGTCTGCTTCCGTGGCTACCTTGCGAATGTCCGCCAGGAGCTTGAGGTTCTTTTTGCCAGAGAGATAGGGGATGAAGTTCGGCGCTTCGGTAACAAGGCCCACTCCCTCCGGGCTCAGAGCCTCTTTCGCAAGATTCTTACCGAGCACTTCGATCTCACCCTCCGTTGGACGGCTGAGGCCCGAAAGGAGTTTGATCAGGGTCGTCTTTCCCGCCCCGTTGGGTCCGATAAAGCCCACTACCTCTCCCGGATATAACTCGAGATCCACACCAGAAAGTGCTCGGTGCCTACCGTACTTCTTCCCAACCCCGCGCAGCCTGACAACGGGTGTTTCTGAGTGGGTTTCATCCTGTCTTCTACTTTGCGAACTCATGCGGAATCTCCTCTCATAAGTCCGTCCGGCGCACCCACAGCATCCCCCCTCCGAAGGCCAGTAACAAAGTGCAGCCGAGGACCGTCACCGCCCAGAGCCAGGGAGCG
Source organism: Rubrobacter sp. M3-4 (assembly GCF_059772285.1). NCBI lineage: Bacteria > Bacillati > Actinomycetota > Rubrobacteria > Rubrobacterales > Rubrobacteraceae > Rubrobacter > Rubrobacter sp. M3-4. The sequence continues at coordinate 356,546 of NZ_JCBAJP010000001.1, read as the reverse complement.
AGTTGGAAGCCTTTACCTACCGCAAAGCTGCTGACGTAGGTGACGTGGTAGACGGGGTTAAAGAGTGCCGCTCCTCGCTCGTAGAAGAAAGGCTCTCTAAGGCCAGAGCCGATAAGGACAAGAGCCAAACCCGCCGCGAGCGGTACCACCATGCGTGGATAAAGGGCAGAGACAGCCAACACCGTTGAGCCTACCGCCCACAACGCGAACGCGGTGTACAAGATTACGAGCAGGAAAAACAGCGGCATCGGTATATCTCCGAAGCGGGGATACAGCGCCGCTCGCTCCCCACCCCAGGGGATCTCTGCTGCGCCGCTGGTTCCAAGCGTAACGGGCAACCGCATGGCGCTTCCGAGTAGTGCAAAGAGATAAGCCAGACCTGAGTAGAGCAGTGCCGGTGAGGCGAGGGAGAGGATCTTGCCTGCCCACCAGGTAGCCCTGGAGCCTGATCTTAACAGAGTAAGATGAGCGGTGCCCTGGGAATGGTCACGCACGTAGAGATCACCGATGACGAGCACGAAGCCCAGTACAAAGGCGAAGACTAAGGCCAACTTATTGGTCGGCAGAATCAAGGCTCCATCCCAGACATTGGGTTGCCTTGTAGACCGGTTCAACACCGTCATGATGAAGTCAGCGTGATCAGCCCCGAGCCACCCTCCAACCATAAAAACTGGTGGCACCGCAAGCCACCGCCATGTGTAAAGGGAGCGATACGAATCGAAAAAGGCAATGCCTAATACCCTGCTCGATACAGAATTCAAATCTCTTCCTTCTTTAGAAACAGCACCACTGCTGCCGTTACGCACGAGAAAGAGAATACGCACCAGTAAACTGGCTCAGTAAAAGACCAAGCCCATTGCGGCAGGCTATAAGTGTAGCTGCTCATGAGGTCGAGTTGAGTATATGGTCCCAGGAACAACAGTGCACCTCGGAACACAAAGATGCCACCTGCGAAGAGCACAAATGGTACCGCCGCGGCCACGTATTCGTTAGCCACGGCTGCCCCGAACGCCAGTCCGCTCAACACTAGCGCTCCTGCTCCCAATGAGAACAACGCTGCGAGGACCACATCGTTCGTGAAGGGGTGATTTGCCAACAGCCCTGGATAAGGTCCCATAGATCCCCGATTTGCGTACTCGGACGGTGCTGTCGCTCCCCACGGGAGGAAAAATGCCGCCACCGCAAAGGCGAGTGCGCAGGAGAGGAAGGTTCCGAACATCGCTACCGAGAACATACTCGCTGCCTTGGTCAGGAGATAGTACGTGCGGGAAATACCGCGGACGAGCACGAGAGGAGGATATCCCCGTCTCCGGTCCGCTGCTAAAGAGCCTGCGATTGCCACTCCAACAAACACGGGAAGGACAAACAAAAGGTTATCCTGGATCGCAGAGTAACTGAAGGCCCCGGGAATCTTCTGCTGAGAAGCAGCACCCAGTACCATGTTCGACCAGGCTATGGCAGCCAACACCAACACTCCAAGCCAGAAGGCCCATCGTCGCGCCATCCTCCCTACCTCTATCCGAAAAAGGCGGGCAATCAGCGTAAAAGAGGAGAGGAAGGACAATCTATTGTCCTTCATCTGTTCGAAGCCAGTAATAATACGCGTTTGGGCAACGTACTACTTGAGGTAGCTTCCTATAGCCTGCACCCGAACTGGAGCAGGGGAACTGGCCCTAACGTAAACATATTTGCGGAATCTGCCGCGGTTTTTGTACATATCTTTCGTTTCGCCCGGATACAGGAATCTCGTGTAACCAAGCTTGTCTCCTGTGTGGACATCGTACGCTGTGAAATCTACCCGCTTGTGGCCCGAGTAACTGAGATGAACGCGGAGGGTCCTTCCCCCATTAACAAAGAACTCTGGCCCGCACTCACCGGAACCAAAACGGGGAACAATGCAATCGAACCTTATACGGGTACGGTATTGAGCGGGAGAATAACTATAAGTAATGCTATTTCCTTGGACTGCTGGTGAAGCGCTGCTCCCGCGTGCAACACTGGACGATACTTTATTCACCTGCGCAAAAGACACTTGTGTAGCGACCACTGCTGGAAGAGCTACCACCATAGCCATGACTATCGTTATCAGCCTCAGGCTTGGTGCCACTGTTTCTCCTCATCTTCATAAACTGAACATGACTGCCTGAATAATAGAGAGAACCTGCGGTCACCACCAGACACCAAAGTACCCAATCCCGGGGATACGGCCTATGGCGGTGCAGGAGCTAATCAGGAGGCTGCATGATGCCCCAGTAGTAAAGTGCTGCCTGAGCGCGGTTGCACAGTCCGAGCTTGCGGTACACGCTCCGGAGGCGGTTCTTGACCGTCTGCTCTGAGAGACAGAGCTTGCGGCTTATGCGCCGGTTGCTCCACCCGTAAGCCGCGTAGCGCAGCACCGCCCGCTCAGACCGGGTGAGCGCCGTCTTCGGTCCCGGGGTGAAGCTGTAGGTCTCGTCTTCGGATACCAGGCTCAACCCCCTCAGGAGGGCGTCGTCGAGGTCCTGCCTCAGGAAGAACTCGTCGGATAACAGGGCCTCGGGGCGGAGCTCCCGGAGGTCCTCCAGGTACTCCGGACAGGTGTTCCACGTCACCACGATCACCTTCGAGCCCGACCGGTCCAGCTCTTCGAGGGCGCGCACGGCGTAGGCCCGCGGCACGTCGAGCAACAGCTTCATGCGGGCTTCGGGGCTCACCCGGAAGCCCCTTGCCGCAAGCTCGCGCTCGAAGGCGGTACGGACGGAGGATGCGCCGCACAGGACGGAGAGGACGAGTCCCTCTCGCTCGCTTCTCCGCCGGGGCGAGACATCCTGATGCGTGATGATGTGTGGCGAGGCTTCTGCCACGACGTTTCCTCTTTGTGCCTTTCCCTACCGCTTAATTCCCACCCTACCCTGAAGTGGGAAATATTGCAAGTTCTGTCTTGCACGGCTGAGGAAGGCTCGGCGCAACAGACCGCCCATTATCCTCAGGTGTGGCGTGATACGCTTGGGCCATGGACCAGCTCGAATACAGGTTCTGCCCGAGGTGCGGGGGTGATTTGGAGAGCCGCGTCTTGAAGGAGGGGGAACCTGAGCGGCTGGTATGTAGGGAGTGCGGGTTCGTCTTCTACCTGGGTCCGAAGCTGGTCGCGGGGGCGATCTTCGAGGTGGACGGAGGGATACTCCTGATAAAGCGGGGCATAGAGCCGGGCTACGGGAGGTGGACGTTCCCCGGCGGGTACGTCGAGCGCGGCGAGGTTGCCGAGGAGGCGGCCCGGCGGGAGGTCGCCGAAGAGACCGGGATCGAGGTGGAGGTGGGACCGATCCTCGGGCTCTACTCCTACGAGGGGCAGCTCCCCGCGATCGCCGTCTTCGAGGGTCGGGCCACGGGCGGCAGGGCTCATCCCGGGGACGAGGTGCTCTTGGTCGAGAGCTTCGCCCCGGCGGAGATCCCGTGGGAAGAGCTCGCGTTTCCGAGTACGAAGGAAGCGCTCAGGGATTACCTAGGCGAGTAGTTCGGGAGGTTTCCACCCTTCGCCGAGGGCATGGTGGGCGATGAAGCCGAGCACGGTCCGGTACCAGAGGCGTACGTCGTTCGGCTTGAGGATCCAGTGGTTCTCGTCCGGGAAATACAGAAATGCTGCCGGAACGCCGTGACGTTTGAGATCGGTCCAGAGCGTGAGGGCCTCGCTCACCGGGACCCGATAGTCCCGCGCCCCGTGTATTACGAGCATCGGGGTAGTGATGCTCTTCACGTGGGCACGGGGGTTGTTCTCGCGGTAGCGGGAAGGGTCTTCGTAAGGGTCGCCGAACTCCCGCTCCCAGAAGGTTCCGAGGTCGGTCGTTCCGTGGAAGGACTCGAGATCCCAGACGCTCGCGTGGGTGACGATGGCCCGGAAGCGGTCGGTGTGCCCGGCGACCCAGTTGGCCATGTACCCACCGAAGGATCCACCGAGGAGGACCGCCCTCTCGCCGTCTATTCCCTCGCGCGAGGCGGCGTCCTCCACCGCGGCCATCACGTCCTCGTAGACGACGCTACCCCAGCGCCCCCAGCCGCGCTCTATGCTGGAGAGGCCGTACCCGACGCTCAGCGCGGGGTCTGGCAGGAGCACGGCCCACCCCTCCGAGGTGAAGACGTGCGGGTTCCACCTCCAGTGCCAGGTGTTCCATGAGTTGAGTGGACCACCGTGCACGAAGACGGCGAGCGGGGCCGGGCCGCCCTCGGGGGATCCTTCTGGTAGGACGAGCCACGATGGGATGCGCCGGCCGTCGCGCCGCACCTCGATCCGCTCCAGGCGCGAGGGGAGGCTCAGCTCCTCCAGCTCCGGGAAGCTCTTGAGCCTGCGTACCTCCCCGCTCTTCAGGTCCAGGGCGATCGGGTGCGGCGGCTCCAGGATACTCGAGCGCAGCGCGTAGAGGGTCTTACCGTCCGGTGAGGGGCAGAGGTCGCCGAAGGAGCCCTCATCGGTGAGACGCTCTACCTCGCCGGTTGACACCTCGACCCGGTAGGCCGGGAGCCTGCCGTCGTCGTCCGCGGTGAAGTAGACGAAGCGGGAGTCGGGCGACCACACGGGATCCTCCGGCCAGCGGTCGAATCCCGGGAGGAGGTCCCTGCCTTCGCCGGACTCCAGGTCGAAGAGGAAGAGCGTGTGGTCGCCGGGTGCATCGGGGGTCGAGCGGGCACTCCGGACGGCGACGACGCAGCGCCCGTCGGGGCTGCAGGCGGGTGATCCGTAGTCCGCGGCGTCATCGGCGAGGACGCGCTGCTTCCCGGAGCGGGTGTCCACGCAGACGAGCGTCATGTCACGCCGGAGCAACGCGTCGGTTTCGCGCCTGCGTCCCGTGACGAGCTTCGAGCCGTCCGGGGTGAGGTCGAAGGTCGCCAGATCTAGCGAGCGGCCCGGGGAGGGAACGAGGTCTTTTCCTTCGGATCTCTCCTTTTGGGGGTCTTCCAGCAGGCGCAGGTGGCGTTCTCTCGGGCCGAGGTCGTGGTCCCAGAACCGGATCGGATAATCCGTGAAGAGTTGCGCCTCCACGCCCGCGTCCTTGCGGGCTTTCTCGCGGGCGGCGTCCTCCTCGAGGCCGGACGTGCCGGGGAACATCCCCGTGGCGAAGGCCACCGTTCCGCTCCCTCGCGCCACGGCGAAGCTCTCCACGCCGCCGGGTGGGCCGGTGACGAGCCGGGCCTCGCCGCCCTCTGCGGGAAGTGCCCAGAGGGCGTTCCTCTCGCCGCGGGGGTCGTCCTCGTCTGCTTCGGGATCCCTGCGAGGCGAGAGAAAGACGAGCGAGCCGTCCGGAGCAAACCGCGCGCCGGACTCTCCCTCCCGGGAGCGGGTGAGGCGACGCGGGGCGGATGCCCCCCGAGGGTCGAGCTCGTAGAGCGCGGAGAGCATCTTCTTTACGTCGCGAGATGGGCGGGAGGCGGAGGTGACGAGACGCTCGCCGTCCGGCGAGAGCGTGAGCCCGGCGAGGCGGGGCAGCTTCAGGAGTTCTTCTACGGTGAATCCGTCGTGGTCTGGCATGACACGATCTTAGCCCGGAGCGCGTCCGGTGTCCGGTGCTCCGCTGAGCGCGGCCTTTACGGCGGCCACGATCTCCTGCTCCCCGGCGAGCCTTCCGACCCCCGGCTCCTCCTCCTCGGAGGCCATCCTGCCCTCCTCCGGACCGACGAAAGAATGCCCCCAGCCCGCGAGCGTCGCCACGTTGCGCCGGGTGGCGGGGCTCTTCCACATCTCCGGGTTCATCGCCGGGGCCCAGAGCACCTTCTGCGCACCGGCGAGGATGATGGCCGAGAGCAGGTCGTCCCCGAGCCCGATCGCCGCCCGGGCGATGGCGTCTGCCGTGGCGGGGACGACGAGGACGAGATCTGCCCAGCGGGCGAGGCGAACGTGCTCTATCCCCCCGGTCGCCTCCCACCAGCTCTCTTCAGTGTGGATCCTCCGCCCCGCCGCGACCGCGAGCGTCTCCTCCGGGATGAAGCGCAGCGCGCCCGGCGTGGCGACGACTTCGACCTCGAACCCCGCCTCGCGCAGCCGTCGGATCACGCCGGGGACCTTGTACGCCGCGATACCGCCGGTGACACCGACGAGGATGCGTTTTCCGGCCCCTTCCACACGACCAGTATATACGGCTAATATACGTCTCGATGGAGATGAACCTGAGAGAGAAGGCCGCCATCGTCACCGGGGCTTCGAGCGGCATCGGGGAAGCGACCGCGCGGGAGTTCGCGAGGCGCGGAGCCCGCGTCGTGCTCTGCGCCCGCAACCGGGACCGGCTCAGGGCCATCGTGCGCGAGATCCTCTCCTCCGGAGGGGAGGCGGTCTCCGCTCCCTGCGACGTCACCGATGCCTCCTCGGTGCGGGAGGCCGTCGGTCTGGCGGTCGAGGAGTGGGGGAGGGTGGACGTATTGGTCAACAACGCCGGGGTCGGGCTCTCCGGGAGGATCGCCGAGCTGCGCCCCGAAGATCTGCGCCGCGTGATGGACGTCAACGTGATCGGGGCGCTCAACTTCGTGCAGGCCGTCCTTCCCCACATGCCGGAAGGTGGGAGGATCATCAACGTCTCGTCGGTGATCGGCAGGAGGTCCATCCCCAACGTCGGGGGTTACTGCGCGAGCAAGGCCGCGCTCGGGGCGCTCTCCGACGCCCTGCGCGTCGAGGTGGCGAAGAGAAAGATAACCGTCACCACCGTCTACCCCGGCACCACGCGCACGTCGTTCAGGGAGAACTCGCTGCGCACCGGCGGGGAGAAGCGTGGCTGGCGTCCTCCCGGCGTCTCGCCTGGGCGGGTGGCGGAGAGGATAGTCCAGGCCGCGGAGAGGGGAGGAAGAGACGTGTACGTTACCCGGATGGATCGCATTTTCGTCCTCGGTACCGGGCTCGCACCCGGCCTCACCGACCGGGTGCTCGGGATGTGGGCGAGGTGAGGGGGGGATGAGCTTCGAGGACGTAGCCCTCTCGCGGTTGCGGGGTCAGCGCGAGGAGGCCGACCGGGCGCTCTCGCTCGTCCGCGAGACCGAGGAGGTGGCACGCGGTTTCGCCGAGCGGCTCTTCGCCGGGCTCGAGTACACCGCGGAGCTCGGCCGAAAGGCCGGCTTCGACATCACCGCCGAGAGCGAGCGCGGCATCTTCACCATGCACGCGGAGGCCGCCCCGGGCTCGGAGGCCGAAGTGGCCTTCGCGCTGGTGCGTGGTGCGGCCGCCGAGACCGACGAGGATCTCATGCACGAGGAGCTCTCCCGCTACAGCCTCGACCCCTCCGGCTACTCCGGGCGCATCCTCGGCTGGTCCGAGCAGATAGGAGAGGAGGCCTGCCAGACCTTCGCGGTCTACCGCGACGGGTTGTGGAAGACCAAGGGTATCTTCGTCGCCCGCGCCCGGGGCCGCACGGACGACCCGGACGAGGTGCTCAACGGGTTCTGCCTGCGTATCACCGGGCGCCTGATCGACCTGGCGGCGCTCACGGGCGGGGTGGGGCGCCGGTGGGCCGAGGACTCCTACACCCTGCTCGACCACCGACAGAGGAGCAAGCGACCCCCGACCGCGCTGCGGCTGCCCCGACACGTGGAGCGCGCTCAGCGGTAGGCTTCAGCTACCACGCTCCCGCACGGAGCGGATGCGGTATCCGCCGGGGACCGGCTCGAGGAGCCCCTCCTCGCTCAGCTCCCCGATGGCCCGAAGTATCTCGCCGTCGCCTGCGCCTTTGAGCAGGTTGCGCAGATCCTGCCGGTTGATCTCGCCGTGGCCGGCGAACGAGCAGAGCCCGGCGTATAGGACCCGGGCGAGAGGGGAGAGGGGGGAGGACCAGATCTCCGGCTCGTACCAGAAATCTCCCGCCCCCGCCGCGTTCTCCGGCCGCTCTCCCCGGCCGTCCGCGAGCAGGATGACCTCCGGGAGTTCCTCTCCGCTCAAAGCACCGTACGCACCGTCTCCCCCACGGCCGGCGTGTGTATCTTGTGGTTCGGCGCCAGCCGGTAGGCCAGATCGCTTATCCGACGCCGGGAGCCGTGGATCAGGATGATCTGACGCGGGTTGAGCCGCTCGGTGATGCTGAGCAGCTCGTCCTGCGTGCAGTGGGCGGCGAAGCTCACCCGCTCGACCCGCCAGTTCTCCTTCTCTCCGGCCGCCCGGTGCGCGCCGTAGGACGAGGCCGCGTTGGACGGGAGGATGACGGCGTTCTTCGGGCTCTTCTGCAGCCTCCTGCGGTAGAAGGCCGAAGCCCCGCCCTGCATCGTCACCGGAGAGGCGATGATCGCACAGGGGTTGGCCAGAATGCGTTCGCGCGCCCGGTCGTCGTTGTCCACGGCCCGGATGTTGTCCGAGAAGAACAGCTCCTTCGGGTCGGTCTGCTGCAGGTAGGGCTTCATGTAGCCCAGCTGCTCGGCGTAGAGCCGCTCGGAGGTCGTCACGACCGACCCGTCGACGTAGATGAACACGTCCCTGTCGAGCCCGTACTCCTCACCGTAACGCTTGAGGCCAAGGATTATCTCCTGCGCCTGGCCGAGCGCGTAGGTCGGGATCAGGACGATACCACCCCTTTCCTGGGTGGTCTCGTTGATCACGTGGACCATCTTCTTTATCGACTCGGAGAAGGGCTGGGGCTTCTGGTCTGCGAGCGTGGCTTCCATCACCAGCAGGTCTATGTCGTGCACCTGCGGGAGCCGGGCCGAAGGGATCGAGAAGTGATCCTCCATGCAGATGTCTCCCGTGTGGAAGACCGTGGCCGCTCCCGACCGTATGAGAACGCTCGCCGCCCCGAGGATGTGCCCGCTCTCGGTGAGGGTGATCTTGGCGCCCCCCACGTCGAACGGTTTTCCGAAGGGCACCGTGGTGAGCCGCTTCTTCACCTCGTGCAGCGGGGCCCCTCCGGGAAGCCCCCCGCCCATCGCCGCGTGGTCGTTGAGGGCGCTCAGGATGAGCCTTGCCGAGGGAGGAGTGCAGTAGATCGGCAGATCGGGCCTGTCGCGCACCAGCAGAGGCAGCGCCCCGCAGTGGTCGAGGTGGGCGTGGGTTATCACCGCGGCGCTCAGACCGTCGAGCCCGCTGAAGTCCGGGGCCACGGGGCCGTGCCCGTCGGGCTTTATCCCGGCGTCGATGAGTACTCTGCTGCGCCCGAAGTCGAGCAGGTGACTGCTCCCGCCGACCTCACCGGCTCCACCGAGCGCCCTGAAGGAGAGGGTGGGCCTCCCGTTGCCCACCACGACCTCGTGCGCGCTGCGACGTTCTTTCGATGGGGAAGGGTCCTGGTCGTTCTCCTCCGCGGGGGCTTCCGGGGTGTCTCCCTCCCCCGCGGATGCCTCTCGCAACTCGGTGTGCGCCTGCAATACCTTGCCCATGAACTCGAGCAACCGGGCCGTGCGGTCGGCGGACTCGAGCGATTCAGGCATCGCGCCGACCTCGTTCTTAACCGCCCGCACCAGCAACGCCCCGAACCCCGGGTCCGTGAAACGGGCGTTCTGCAGCGCGTCTTTCACGCGGTCTCTCTCTTCACGGGTCCTACCGAGCTCCTCGTAGAGCTCTTCCACCCGCCGGGCGGCCGTCGCGTACGCCGAGCGCTCGCTCTCCAGCGTGCGCTCGAGGTGTTCGTTGCGCCGGTGGAGCTCCGAAAGCCGCTCTTTTATCTTGCTGTGAGCCTCCAGCGCGGCAGCTGCACGCTCTTCCGCTCTCCTGACCTGGGTCGCGGCGCTCTCTCGCTCGGCGCGCAGTACCTCGACCTCCTGCCCGAGCGCCGTGGCCTGCTCCCGGGCGGTCCGGGAGATGAACTGCAGCCGCTCGTTCTCCTTCTTCAGCTCCTCGAGCCGCTGCTCCAGCTCCTTTACCCGGGCGTCCTTCGAGGCCTCCTCTTCGGCTTTCTCGTTCTCCTTCTGCCAGGCGGCGATGAGCTCCTGCACGAGCTCCGGATCGGGCTCCTTTTCGGAGCTCAGGGTGGCCAGGAGGAGTCCTTCGGTGGTGTGGGCCTGACGCAGCTCCGCCAGCCTCTCCCGGTCGAGGTTCTCTACCGCCTCCGAGGTCTCGGGCGGTATCTGCTCGGAGATCGCTGTGCGGAAGGCGTCCCAGGCAGCCTCGTCGTGCATGACCCTGCGTGCGATGCTGCGCAGCATCTGCGTGCTGCCCCCGGCCTTGCGCGTGAGGGCGTCGGCCTGTATGCCCCGGGGAAGCAGGATCTCGTCGAGCCCCGGCACGCTCTTGCAGAGGTTCGCCAGAGCCCGCCTGGTGTCGAGCCTGCCGAGCCGCCGTATGAGAAGCTCCTCGGGAAGCGCTTCCGGAGGAAGCTTCTTCTGCGACCGGTTCTCTGCATCTTCTTTCTCGGCAGGATCAATTCCTCCTCGCGACATGGAATCTGACATACCAACTCCCTCCGAATGTGCGATTTTTTCCTTCTTTACTCATGTTTAAAATTCTATCATGGCGGTTTTGAAGCCCTTCCCACGGCCTTCCAATCCGCCGTCGGTTTCCCTAAACTAAAAACATGAGCTCTGAGAGCGTCGAGATAATGGCTTATTCCCCTGGAAGATTCCCCATCCTGGTCGCGCGCTTCCCCTCCGGGGAGCTGCGGACCCTTTACTTCGAGACCGGCTACGATCCCGGGCTCTCCAAGCGCGTGAGCGAGGAGTGGTTGATCGAGAACGCCATCGGGCGTCACAGCTTCGTGGGTCTCAACCCTCCGGACGAGGTCTCCATCTCCGGACTCGGAGGTTACGCGGAGCGACTCCGGGCTTCCTCCGAGGATACGGAGCGTTAGCGGAAGGCGTCGTCAGCCGTTGTTCTTGCCCTTGCCGGGGGGATTGCTGTTCTGCCCGCCGGCCGGCCCCTTCTTCTTGATCACCCCTGATCCGGCGCCCGGCTTGGGGTTGGATCCGCCGGGGTGGGAGGAGGCGCTCCCGGAAGAGTTTTTCCCGTTCGACCCGCCGGCCGGGTTGGAGGACTGGGAGTTGGAACCGCCCGCCGATCCCGAGCTGTAGTCGAGCGTCACGTAGGTTCCTTCGGGAACCTTGCTGCCGGCCTTGGGGTTGGTGTCTACGACGGTGCCCGCCGGTTTGTTGCTCTCAACCTGTACCAGCTTGTATCCGAGCCCTGCGTGTATGAGCGCGCTCTCCGCCTCGCTCACGTTCTTGCCGACCACGTCGGGTACGGCGACCTTCTTCACCGGCTTCGGGCCCGCGCTCAAGGTTATGTTCACCGCGGTGCCGGGCTTCACCTGTGCGCCGGGCTTGGGATCCTGGTTTATGACGCCTCCCTTCCCGATCTGGTCGTTGTAGTGGGAGACGACGCTGCCCAGCTTCAGCCCGGCCTGCTCCAGCAGAGCCCGGGCCTGGTCTTCGGTGTAGCCGTATGGGATGTCGGGAACGGTGACGAGTTTGGGGCCGGTCCCCACCGTGATCTCGACGGTGGAGCCCTGCACGGCTTCGGATCCACCGCTCGGCGACTGGGAGATCACCTTTCCGGCCTGCTCCGGGGAGCTCTCCGTCTGCTTGACGGAGACCTTGAAGCCCGCGTTTTGCAGGGTGCTCTCCGCGTCGGACGCCGGGCGCCCCCTCACGTCAGGGACGCTCACGAGCTGGCTCCCTACGACCGTGAGCTTTATCTCGGAACCTTTCTTCGCCTTCCCTCCCGACGGATCCTGCCCGACGACAGTGTCGACGGGCTTTCGACTCCTGACCTTCCTGGCGACCACGGCCTTGAAGCCGCTGTCTTTCGCCCGGACCTTCGCCGCGGCGAGCTTCATCCCCGTGAGATCGGGGACGGCGGCCATCTGCGGCCCGCTCGCCTGCGGCGAGGTGCCGAACAGGCTGTACGCTATCCCTACTATAAGGGCCGCGATCAGGAGCAGGACGCCGATCACGAGCGGAAGGGATCTTCTCCTCCTGCGGCGCTTCCGCTCGGCTCTGGCCGGATACACCAGCGTGTCGCCCTGGCGCGTTCTCCGCTGTGGGCTTTCCAGTACCTGGGTCGTGGCGTTCTCCGGCATCCTGTCGTCTATCACCCGACCCAGGTCTTCTATGAGCTCGGCGTCGCTCGCGTAGCGGTCTTTGGGATCCTTGGCGAGTAGCTTGACGACTATCGCGTTGATCCCTCCGGGTATCCTGGGATCGAGCTCGCGAGGGGGCCTGAGCGGGCCGTTCACGTGCTTCATGGCGATGCCGATCGGGGTGTCAGCGTCGTAGGGGAGCTCTCCGGTGAGCATCTCGTAGAAGACTACCCCGAGCGAGTAGAGATCGCTCTCCGGACCGACCGGTTCGCCCATCGCCTGCTCGGGCGAGATGTAGTGGGCGGTGCCCAGGATGAGCCCGGTCTTCGTCATCGTCGAGGAGGTCACGGCCCGCGCGATGCCGAAGTCGGTGACCTTGATGTCTCCATCGGCGGTGATCAGGATGTTGTGCGGCTTTATATCCCTGTGCACCACGCCCCGTTTGTGCGCCGCTTCGAGGGCCTGCGCTATCTGCAACGCGACCTTCGCCGCGGTCTTCGGAGGCAGCGGGCCTTTGTTCGCGATGCGGTCCTTGAGGGTTCCTCCGGGGAGGTACTCCATCGCGATGTAGTAGGTGCCGTCGTCGGTGGCTCCGCGATCGTAGATCGAGACGATGTTCGGGTGGGAGAGCGCCGCGGCGCTCTGGGCCTCGCGCCGGAAGCGCTCGACGAACTCCTCGTCCTTGGCGTAGCGCTCGTTCATTATCTTCAGCGCCACGTCGCGGTCGAGGACGTTGTCGTGGGCGAGGTAGACATCCGCCATACCACCGCTGCCCAGAAGCCTCTTTATCCTGTAGCGGTTGTCTACGAGCTGCTGCATACTCGGCACATTATACAGATAACGCGCGGAAGGCTTGCTACTAGAGGTTCTCTTTCAGAGCCTGCTGCATGACCTTCTGCGCCAGCGGTACGGCGTTCGTCTCGCTGTCCCCGCCGTTGTGGACGAGGACGGCGACGGCTATCTTCGGGTCGTTCGCCGGAGCGAAGGAGATGAACCAGGCGTCGGGGGCGCCGGAGGGGGTCTCGGCGGTCCCGGTCTTACCGGCGACCGTTACGCCGGGGATCTTGGCCGCGCCGGCGTCGCCCTGGGTGACCACCGACTGCATCATCTGGTTGAGGGTCTGGGCCGTACTTGCGTCGAGCACCCGGTGGTCTACGGAGGGATGTGTCTTCTCGAGGAGCACGCCCTCCGGGGAGCGCACCTCTTTTATGATCCTGGGCTTCATCATGACCCCATCGTTGGCGACGGTCGCCGCGACCATCGCCATCTCGAACGGTGTGGCCTGCACCTGCGCCTGCCCGAAGGCCGCGGTGGCGAGGTAGTTTTTGTCCCACTTCGATGGCGGAGGTCCGACGCTGCTCGGCGTGATCTGCAGCGGCAGGTCGTTGTAGGAGTCGCCGAAGCCGAAGTTCTTAGCCATGTCGTAGAGCGCCTTCGCGCCGACGTACTCCACGGCGACCTTGGCGAAGATCACGTTTATCGAGAGGTCGAGCGCCTTCTGGAAGGTGACGTTGCCGTAGGAGGCTCCTTTGTAGTTGGTTACGGCGTAACCGCTTCCCATCGGGTAATAGTAGCCGGGGTCGTTGAAGACGTCGGTCGGTTTGACGCCCTTCTTCAGGGCCGCGGCCGCCGTGATCACCTTCATCGTCGATCCCGGTGGGTAGAGCCCCTGGGTGGCGCGGTCGAGCAGGAGGTCGTTGGGGTTTTTCTGGATCTTCTTGAAGTTCTGGTCTATGTTGTTCGGGTCGTAGGAGGGGTAGGAGGCCAGGGCGAGGATCTCACCGGTCTTCGGGTTTATGGCGACGATCGCGCCCTTGCCGCTGCTGCTGTTCTTTATCAGGTCGTAGGAGAGCTTCTGCAGCCTGGGGTCGAGCGTGAGCTCGACGTTGTCGCCCGGCTGCGGACCACCGGAGAGCTGGTTCAGGAGCTCGTCGAGTGTCCTGGGCTCGGCGTTGCCGGAGAGGTTGGAGTTCTCGGTGAGCTCTATGCCGGTCGCCCCGTAGCGCTGGCTCCAGTAACCGACCACGTTCGAGTAGAGCGCCCCTTGAGGATAGACCCGCTTGTAGTCTTTGCCGCTCTTCACGCTCTTCGCGAGCACCGTCTGCCCGTCGCGCGCGAGGATGAGTCCCCTGGGGGCCTGCAGTTCCCGCTTGCTCTGCAGGCCGTTGTTGGGGTTGTCCGCGAGCCTCTGCTTGGCGTAGACCTGCCAGTAGGCCAGGACCCCGACCAGCGCCACGAACCCGCAGCAGAAGACGTAGAAGATGCGTCTGAAGTGCCTGTTCACCCGGCGTATTCCTCCCCCCCGGCGTAGTACTCATCCCGCGCTGCAGCGTGTTGCTTGCCGGCGTGTTCGGAGATCACGAGCAGAAGCCCCGTGAGTATGAAGTTGCCCACGATCGAAGACCCCCCGTATGAGACGAACGGGAGGGTGACGCCGGTGAGCGGGATGGCTTTGGTGACCCCGCCGACGATGATCAGGGTCTGCAGCGCGAACATCGCGGTGAGCCCGAAGGCCAGGAGCTTGGCCGCGGGATCGGTCGCGAGCATGGCTATCTTGATCCCGCGGTAGACGAACGCGAGGAAGACCAGAAGGAGGGCGCTCGCCCCGAGCAGCCCGAGCTCGCTCGCGACCGAGGCGAAGATGAAGTCGGTCTGTACGTCGGGGATGGTCTGGGCGAACCCTTCTCCGAGCCCGGTGCCCGTGATGCCTCCGTCGGCGATGTTGAAGAGGCTCTGGACCACCTGGTAGCAGCACTGGTCCTGGGCGTGGGGCCATGGGTTGAGCCAGGCGATCACCCGCAGCTGTACGTGCCCGAAGAGGTTGTAGGCCGCGTAAGCCCCGATGCCGAAGAGGATGCCCCCGAGGACGATGTACGCCATCCGGCCGGTCGCCACGTAGAGCATCAGGAGCGGGACGGCGAAGAAGAGCAGGCTGTCGCCGAGGTCGTTCTCGACGACGAGCAGGAGCAGCGAGGCCCCCCACACCACCGCCACCGGCCCGAAGTACTTGAGCGCCGGGATCTGCATCCCCAGGAAACTGCGGCTGGTCGCGGCCATCACCTCCCGCTTGTCCGCCAGGTACCCGGCGTAGAAGATGATGAGCGCTATCTTGGCGAACTCGGAGGGCTGGATGTTGACCGGACCCAGGTGCAGCCACAGCCGCGCACCGTTGACCTCGTAGCCTAACGGGGTGGCGACCGAGGCCATGAACAGTATGGCGACGATCCCGATCAGGTACTTGTACTCGAGCAACCGTTCGTAGTTGCGGAAGAGGAGGATCACCAGGAGCATCGCGGCGCTGCCGATCAGGATCCAGCCCACCTGCGTGGTGGCGAGGTTCTCTATCCCCCGCACGTCGTAGGTGAGGCGGAAGATCATCACGAGCCCCACTCCGGTGAGCAGCGTCACTATCGGGAGCAGCAGGGCGTCCGCGTGGGGCAGCATGATCCGCACCAGGATGTAGAGTCCCAGCAGCACCCCGGCGTAGGCCGCACCGTAGGCGAGCGGCGGGCTGGTTATCCCCTTGACGAAGATCAGGGTGGAGAAGCCCACGAAGGTGATCGCGAGCGCGAGGATCATGGGCAGCGTGGCGCGGCGGGCCATCCTCTAACTGCTCCTCAGACCGCTCAGGATACGCTGCACCTCGCGCCGGGAGTAGAGCCGATGTTCCTGGATCTGGGCCCTGTAGGGTTTTTTGATCTCCTTTTTCTTCAGGGTCGTCTTTTGGAAGACCCTGCTCAGCTTCACCCCGCCGACGCTGTACGGCAGCCCCTGGTAGACCACCACCCTCCCGCCCTCGAAGCCCAGGTAATAGCGGCTGCTGGCCCAGAGGTAGCCCGGGGTGAGCAGCGCCGCGACGACGATGATCGCCGCCATCCCACGCACCGCGGCTGAGATCGTGCGCCGCATCCTCCGGCGACGCCTCTTGCGCCTCCTGGAGCGTACGGCCCTGGCGCGCTTTGCTTCGAGCACCGCCGTCTCCGGTTCGGCACGGCTCGTCCCCCCGACGGGAGCGACGAACCCGAGCTCTGTGGTGTCCGAGGAGCGGCCCTCCTCGGGACGCTCTTCCACGTCGGCGACTATGACCGTGACGTTGTCGAGCCCTCCGGCGTCGAGGGCCTCGGAGACGAGGTCTCGGGACGCCGTCTCCGGATCCCCCCTGGTACCGGCCAGGACCTCGCGGATCTTCTCGTCGGGCACCATGTCCGAGAGACCGTCGGAGCACAGCAGCAGCCTGTCTCCATCCTGCACCGGCACGGTCCTCACGTCGGCCTCGACCTCCTCCTCGGCGCCGAGCGCCCGGGTGATCAGGTTCTTGTGCGGGTGTTCGGCCGCCTCGTCCTGGGTGAGGTCTCCGCTCTTCACGAGCTCGGCGACCAGCGAGTGGTCCTCGGTGAGCCGCACGAGCTCCGCACCGCGCAGCAGATATGCCCTCGAGTCGCCGACGTGGGCCACCTCGACACCCGGGGCGTCGCCGCTCGAGATGCGCAGCGCGACGAGCGTGGTGCCCATGCCGGCCCGGCGGTTGTCCTCGCGTGCCGTGGTGAGGATGCGCCGGTTGGCCTCGTTTATCGCCTCGGTGAACGGCTTCCCGGGCTCGAGCTCCTTGAGGACGTCTATCGCGATGGAGCTGGCCACCTCACCGGCCTCGAATCCGCCGATGCCGTCCGCGACCGCGAGCAACGTGGGGTCGCGGCCCTCGCCGTCGAGCAGGGAGTCCTCGTTGTTCTGCCGGACCCGGCCTGTGTCGGTGGCGCCGAAGTGTCGCAGAGACAACATGAGATAGCGGATAGCTTACTCCACGTACCGGAAGGTCGTCGAGCCTATCTGGATCGTATCACCCGAGCGCAGCGGCGTGGCGCCGACTATCTTGCGCCCGTTGACGAAGGTCCCGTTGGTCGAGCCGAGATCCTCCACGTAGAGCAGATCGGCGTGGTGCGTGATCCTGGCGTGCCGGGAGGAGACGTAATCGTCGCTCTTCAGCGCGATGTCGCTGGAGGAGGAACGCCCGATCGTCATCGTCCCGTCCCCGATCTGGAAGCGGGTGTCGCGCTCGAAGATGTCCGATCCCTCGACGACGAGCTCCGGGATGCCCTTCGAAATTATCCTGTGTCTGGCCGGGCGCTTCTTCATCGGGTTGGAGGAGCCGGGCACGAAGGTCTCGTCCTCCGGGACGGCCCTCAGGTCTCCTATCCCCCGCCTCACCACGGCGTACACGAAGGCGAAGAGGAGCAGGAGGATGAGGGCCTTCGCCGCCAGAAGCGGGATCTGTAGGTCCAAGCCTAGCGCCTCCCGCCGCTGCGCCCGAACGGGGTCGGAGAGCCTCCGGAGGTCTCGGTGCGTCGGACGAAACGCGCGGTGCTCTGCCCGAAGGTCAGCTCGTCTCCGTTGTCTATGCGTTCGCGGTCTATGGGCACCCCGTCGAGCAGCGTCCCGTTGGTCGAGCCCAGATCCTCGATCACGAACCCGCCCTCCAGGCGGGAGATGCGGGCGTGGTGGCGCGAGACGTTGGGGTCCGAGAGGACGACGTCGTTCTCCGCCGAGCGGCCCACGGTCCACGGCCCCTGCCCTTCGAGCGGGTAGGTCTTGCCGTCGAGGACGAGCTGGACGACCTCGCGCGAGAGACCGAAGCTCTTCGCCTCCTCGGCGGAGATGGCGGCGGTGTTCTGCCCGGGCTCTTCCTGACGGATGTTCTCGGTGCGGAAGATCCTGGTCTTCCCCGAGGTGTCCTGCGGCGCCCCCTTCTCGCGCGGCCGGTCGGTGGGACCGGTCAGCTTCGCCGTTATCCCGAACTCCCCGTAGCTCAGCGAATCTTCGACGACGAAGCGCACTTTCGGCGGGGTCATCAGGTGATAGTCGTGATCGGCCGCGTGGGCGGAGACGTACTGGATGAGCTCCTCCCTGAGGGCGTCCTGGTAGGCTTCTATGGGCTCGGCGTCCTCCTTCGAGAGGTGGACGGTGAAATCGTTCGGGGCGTAGGTGCGCGAGACGGAGACCATCCTCCCCTCGTCCATCTGCTTGGTGAGACCCTTGGCGATCTCTATCGGCTGGATCTGCCGCCGGAACGCCTTGCCGAACACCCCCTCTACGAGGGACTCCATGCGCTTCTCTATTTCCTTAAGAAAACCCAAGAAAAGCTACCTTCCCGCGCGGACGCCGAGGTACCGTAACACAGCGTATATTATACCGGCGAGCCCCAGCGACGACATCGCTCTCGTGAGCGCCTCGGGACCGAAGGAGACGAGCAGGGCGTACCCCAGGACGCCGCCGGCGACCGCGACCACGAGCCCCGCTACCCACCACCCGAGACGCTCTGCCGCCGCCACGACCGCCGCCATGGCTCCCCACAGCGCCACCAGATAGAGGGGCTGGTGGTAGCTGCTCTGCAACACCGCCTGACCGTAGGCGACGGCCTGCTGCAGGCTGGCTCCGGAGGAGAGCTTCTGGAAGATGAGCCCTGTATAGGGGATGGCTCCGTCCCCCAGGGTGAGTTCGTAGCAGACGAGCACCGCTCCGGCCGCCGCCCCGGAGATCGCCGCCCCGACGGGGCGCATCAGCGCGCCGAGAAAGAGCGGGAGCCCGGCCCCGAGCCCGACCCAGGAGAGCGGGACGGAGAGAACCGGACCGAGCGGCAGCCATCCGAGGCTCCTGCTCCTGCCCCCGGCCGCCACCCACCCGAGCGCGGCGAGCGGAAGCACCCCCGCCAGCCCGGCCCCGATCTGCCCGCTCTTGAGCAGGGCGACGGCGAGCGCCACCATCGCTCCCAGCGCGGCGAGACGGGGCAGCAGATACCCCAGGACGGCGAACCCGGCGGCCATCCCCAGGCTCTGGGCTCCGTTGAAGAGCAGGCCAGCGGCGTAGTAGCCGAGCCACCCCGCCGCGGCCCCATTCGCCCCCCGCAACACGTGCTCGGCGTACCTCTTGGGGATCTTCGCCTGACGGGTGCCTCCGAGGACCTTCTCCAAGAGTGGGGGGATCCTCTCGCCCCTCAGCAACACGAGCGCCTCGCGGGC
Organism: Rubrobacter sp. M3-4; assembly: GCF_059772285.1. Classification (NCBI taxonomy): domain Bacteria; kingdom Bacillati; phylum Actinomycetota; class Rubrobacteria; order Rubrobacterales; family Rubrobacteraceae; genus Rubrobacter; species Rubrobacter sp. M3-4. The sequence goes on along the minus strand of NZ_JCBAJP010000001.1, from coordinate 337,588 downwards.
GCTCTGGGGCCGGTGGGCCGGGTTGGGAGAGGTGGTGCGGCTTATGAACTCCGAGAGGCGTTCCGGGGGTTCGTAAGGCTGGCGGGCGAGGAGGGTGCGGGCGGTCGCCCCGACGGCGTAGATGTCGGTGAGCACGCTCGGGTCCGCATCGCCGTTCATGATCTCGGGGGCCATGTACCCCGGCGTGCCGACCGCGTATCCGACCCGCGTGAGGCGGGTGTCCCCGGCCCGGTAGGCGATGCCGAAGTCGGTGAGCTTGACCGTGCCGCGCCGGTCGACGAGCGCGTTCTGCGGCTTTATGTCCCGGTGGACGATGCCCTGGGCGTGGGCGTAGGAGAGTGCTTCGAGTATCTGTGAGAGGGCGTCCTCTATCTCCTCCGGGGTGTAGCTCCTCGCCGCCTCGTCCAGCGGAAGTCCCTCGACGAACTCGGTGACCAGATAGACCTCGGTATCACCCGGGATGACCTCTATGGTCTCGACTATGTTGCGGTGGCGCAGCCCCTCGGCGATCTGCCCCTCCCTGAGTGCCCTGGATCGCTCCTGAGCGCTGTAGATGGGGATGACCTTTATCGCCACCACCTCGCCCGTGCGCGCCCGGGCGCGCCAGACGGTGGCGAAGCCGCCGCGCCCCACGATCTCGTCGAGTACGTAGCGGCCCTGACCCTCGATGACCCGTGCCTCGGCCATTGGAACAGTATTGTATAGCCTTTGCGAACCGGAGTTTCATGGGCCGTGGTCTTCCGGGGCGGCTCCTGATAAAATCAGCACGCCCCGTCGTCGGGGCGTCAGGCAGCGCGGGCGAGTGGCGGAATTGGTAGACGCGCTAGGTTCAGGGTCTAGTGTCCGAGAGGACGTGGGGGTTCGAGTCCCCCCTCGCCCACAGTCCGATCCGGGAGGGCAGCGTAGAGCGGGAGGCCTACAGGAGCCCCGTCCGACGCGGGAGGAAGAGGGGGCGCCGGTCTTTGCCCCCCTCGCTCTCGGTTCTTGTATCCGCCCTCCTGTTGATCTTCGCCGCGGGCGTGATCCTGTTTGTGGTGCGCGGCTGCGTCGCGACGCAGCATGCGACCGGGATCAGGAAATACGTCGCGACCTCTGACTCCATTCTGACCGAGTCACGACGCCTCGGCAGCGGCCGTCTGCAGCGGGCGTTGAAGGATGCCACGGCGGGACGTCTCTCGTCCCGGGACCGCGAGGACCTGCGGGAGGCGGCCGCCCGCTCGCGGGAGCTCTACGAGAGGACGCTCCTGTCCCAGGATGTCCCCCGGCGCTTCGTCCGGGCCCACCACTACCTGCAGAGTGCCCTGGGCATGAGGGCCCGGGAGACCGAGAGGCTCGCCAGCGCCGCTTCGGAGGGGAAGGCGCGTCTCCGCCGTGTCCTTTCGAACAGCGTGGCGGGCTACAGGATGAGCGATGCCGTGATCTCCGACTACTACATGCCCGCGGTCAAGGACGTGCTGCGCGAGGAGGGTCAGATCAACGAGGACGCCGCGATCATCTACCGCCCCGAACCTTTCGTGGACTACGGGGCCTTGGGCTTCGGGGGAGGTGGTGGCTCTTCTCACGGGGTCGCGATCTCCGGGGTGAGGGTCGGCGGGCGGCCGCTCTATGCGGGAGGGACGGTCGTCCTGAAGGGCGCCGACCGACCGGTTTTCGCGGTCGAGGTCGCGAACGAAGGACGGGCAGCCGAGACCGGCGTGCCGGTCGAGGTCGTCCTCGAGGGCGAGACCGGGCGTCAGATCCACACGGCCCGCATCCGGCGGATCCCGCCCGGAGGTTCAGTCACCGTCACGATCGACGGGTTCAGACCCGGCCTGGTGAACGAGACGGACGACGTCAGGGTGGAGGCGGGGCCTGTGAGAGGAGAGCGATACACCGAGAACAACACGCTCGCAGGGAAGTTGACCTTCGGAATCTAGGAGGAGAGTTGGTAACAGCTGTTGTGCTCGTCACGACCGAGGGGGAGAGGGTGCAGGAGGCCGCCCAGGCGATGCTGGAGATCGAAGGGGTCACCGAAGCCTACTCGGTGACCGGACCGTACGACATCGTGGTCATGGTGCGCATCCCCGACTTCGAGCGGCTGGCCGAGATCGTGCCGGAGAAGATAGCCCAGGTGCCCGGGGTCGCCCGCACCGAGACGATGGTCGCTTTCCGGACCTACTCCAACTACGATCTCGACCGGATGTGGTCGCTGGGGTTCGAGGAGCGCTAGGCGCGGCGGTCGCTCATTCGGGGGACACGCCGCTGCGAGGGAGAGTCCGCCCGTCCGGGCTTTCCTCGCGCTCTGGAGCAGCCTGGGTGGAAGGCGCGTCGGTCTCGTACCCGGCGAGGCGCCTGGAGAGCCGTTTTTCACGGTGCCGCTTCCAGCTCTTGAGCGAGAATCGCAAGAGAAAGAAGACCGAGATGGCCACGAGCGCCCATATCCCCATCGCGCTCAACAGGTGTGCCACTGGCTTCCCGAAGAAGTAGGCCAGCACGCCCATGGTCGAGGCCCAGGTGATCGAACCGGTTACGTTGGCGAGCAGGAACCTTCTGTAGGGCATTCTGGAAGCCCCGGCCAGCGGCCCCGCGAGGACCCGGAGGACGGCTATGAACCGGCCGAAGAAAACGGTCTTGGCCCCGTGCCGCTCGAAGTAACGGTCGGCTTGGCCCAGCTTCTCGGGGGTGATGCCCACCCACCTGCCGTATCGTTCGAGGAGCTTCCTCCCGCCTTTGTACCCGATCAGGTACCCTAAAGAGTCGCCCAGGATGGCACCCAGGGCCGCCGATCCGATCACGAGCGGCAGGGAGAATCGCCCGGTCGAGGCTAGGTAACTGGCGCCGAGGAGGGTCGTCTCCCCCGGAAGGGGCAGGCCGGTGCTCTCGAGCCCTACGATGATGGCTATCCCCGGGTAGCCCATCGTCTGGATGACCCCGAGGGCCCAGCTTACCACCGCCGTCAGTATGCCGATCAAAGCGAGCTACCGCCCTTTCTCCTCGAACGAGGCCCGGGCGTCCGCGATCGACGTCCGCCACGCGCTCCCGGATTTCCGGATGGTCTTCCTTCTTTTCTTCGCACTCGTCATCCAATCTCTTCCGCCAGGTTGTCCGGGATTATCCGTTGCGGGGATGAGAGGGGGATGAGGCGATGGTGAGAGACGTATGAATCCCACGTGAGAATCCGATGAGCTCCCAGGGGCGCCTCTTTAGTTCTCCCGGCGGACCGGATCAGCCGGGTTCCCCGGCCAGGGCCGGGCGGGTGCACTCTATGAGGAAGGCGACCACGTCGAGGAAGTCCCCGCTCTCCGCGTAGATCCGTCGCTGGTGCTGGCTGCCGGTCCCGTTCTCGACGATCCAGAGTACGTCCAGAAGCTCCTCCTCGCATCCGAGGGAGGCGGAGTAAGGCCTCAGTTCCTCCACGAGCGATCGGGCCATCTTGCGCGCCGGGACGGGGATCTTCCCCACCGGGTCGTAGAAGGTGGCGTCCATCCCGTGCCGCGAGGCGCGCCACTTGTTCTCGAGCGTAATCTCCCGGTCGTAAGGGCCCCTCGGCGCCCCGTCGAGGGCGCGGGCGACGAGGCACTGGGTGAGGGCCGTCAGGGCCGTTGCCGCCCTGAGGCTGGTCTGCGCGTCGAGGATGCGCAGCTCTATCGTCCCGAACTTCGGGTGGGGGCGCACGTCCCACCAGCAGAAGGTGTAGTCCTCGATCGCTCCGGAGTCCACCATCCGCTCCACGTACTCCTCGAACGCCGCGTAATCCTCGAACGCCGGCGGCAGCCCGGAGCGGGGGAAGGACTCGAAGATCTTGATCCTGGTGGACTCGAACCCGGTGTCCATGCCCTGCCAGAACGGGGAGTTGGCCGAGAGGGCCAGAAGGAGCGGGGCCTCCTCGGAGAGCCGGTTGTGCGCCTCTATTGCCTCTTCGGGGCCCGGGACCGCCACGTGGACGTGCTGGCCGAAGATCACCTCTCTCTCGGCTATCCAGCGCAGCCGCTCGAGCACCTCCCGGTAGCGCTCCTGGTCGGTGATCTTCTGGTCCTTGTAGCGGCTGAAGGGATGGGTGCCGGCCGAGGCGATCGAAGCCCCGCAGGCGGCCGCCCACGACCCCACCCGGCCTCGCAGCTCCCGCAGCTTCTGGCGGATCTCCGGGGCGGAAGGGCACACGGGCGTCTTTATCTCCAGCACCGACTGGAAGAGCTCGTAGGAGACGTGCTCCGAGAGCTCCTCGGGGAGGCGGCGCATGATCTCCTCCACCTTGGGAACCAGCTCTCCGGTCGAGCCGTCCACGATGTGCAGCTCCTCTTCTACGCCCAGCGTGTACTCTCTCTCGCCGGTGCTGTTGAACTCGAGGGGCATGGTCTCTCCTCCCATCCGGTGTCTAGGGCCGGGGTGAGGGCGAAACTTGCCGCGGGGTGCGTGGCGACCCTCCGGCCCGGAGCCAGGGGATACATGCGGGACAACGGGAAACATGCAGCCGCCGGGCGTTCCGGCGACCCTCCGCCCGATGCGGAGTTGCGGACATTCTCTACCGGACCTCTTCTACAGTCAGCGTAACCAGCTTGGAAGACATATTACCCGTTCCGGAGGAAAATGGCTACAGGGAAGGCTGCACGCTGCTCGCTTCCGATGTGAAAGAGGGGACGGCACGGCTAGTGGCGGTCGAGTTTGCGGGCTATCTCCCGTGTTCCGATCCGGAAGCATATGGAGCGACCGTGCGGACAGGTCGCGGGAAGCCGGCTCGTGAGCCAGTCTTCGATCAGGCTCTCCATCTCTCGCTGGGAGAGCCTGTCGCCGAGCCTCACGGCCGCGTGGCAGGCCATGGTCGCCAGGATGCGGTCCTCGCGCCGGTGTCCGGGTTCGGTGCCGCTTATCGCGGCCAGGGCGTCGGAGAGCGCGCCGGCTATGTCTTTGCCGGCGAGGATGGACGGAGCCGAAGTCACGCGCACCGAGCGGGGCCCGAAGGGCTCGGCCCCGAACCCGTAGAGTGCGAGCTCTTCCAGGCTCTCTGCCGCACGCTCGGCTTCGGAGGGTGAGAGCTCCACGACCTCCGGCACCAGCAGATCCTGCACCTGGGGCGGCCCGTCCGAGCCGGTGAGGCGGTCCAGTATCGCCCTCTCGTGGGCCACGTGCTGGTCGACGACCCACAGGCTCGACGGATCTTCGAGCAGGATGTAACAGGCGGCGAGCTGGCCGATCACCCGCACCTCTTCCAGTGATGGCAGCGCACCCCGCTCGGGCGCTTCCGGGGGGGCGAACTCCTCCGGCCCGCGCGCCGCCTCTGAGGCCCTGCGCTGCGCCTCCTTCAGGTCCACCTCCGGGTAGCTCCTCCGCTCCTCCGCGATCTGCAGGGGGATCTGGCGCGTGGAAGGGGGTGCCTCCCGGCGCGGTGCGGACGCGAGGGGTTGCTGGACGGTGGGGCGGAGCGGACGTTCGGGCGCTGCCGTCGGCGGGTGCGGGCGCCACTCTATGGCGAGCCTCACCGCGGAGGCCACCGCCTCGCGCGCCGCCCGCTCTTCCGAGAAACGCACGACCTGTTTGGCGGGATGGACGTTGACGTCCACCCTCCTCGGGTCCACCTCGACGTGCAGCGCCACCGGAGGATACCTGCCCGCCGGCACCGTCGCCCGGTAGGCGTCGTCGAGGCCCCGGTTGAGGTTCTCGGAGCGCACCCAGCGGCCGTTCACCGAGATCGTCTGGCACGAGTTGCGGTTGCTCTGCGTGACGCTCGGCAGTGCGGCGTACCCCGCGATCCTGAAAGCCCCGGACTCGTAGGAGACCTCCCTGAAGGCCCGCGCCCGGGCCACGCCGTGGATCTGGGCGAGCCGTTCCAGGAGGTCTTTCGCCGCAGGGAGCGAGAGGTGCTCTCGCCCCCCCTCGGAGAGCCTGAAGGCGACCTGCGGGTGGGAGATCGCCAGGTGCGTCACCACGTCCATTATGGTTGCCCGCTCGGATCGGATGCCCCGCAGAAAGGCCCGTCGCGCCGGAACGTTGTAGAAGAGCCGCTCGACGATCACCGTAGTCCCCCTCGGGTGCGGGGCTGCCGAGACTTCTGCCTCGGAGCCCCCCTCCACGCGGACCCGGGTGCCGCTTCCGGGGGAACCATCGGAGGTGGTGAGCTCGAACGAGGAGACGCTCGCGATCGAGGGCAGCGCCTCGCCCCTGAAGCCCAGGGTGCTCACCGCCTCCAGCTCGGAGACGGAGCTTATCTTCGAGGTCGCGTGACGCAGCACCGAGAGCCTGGCGTCCTCCTCGGACATGCCCTCGCCGTCGTCTCGTACCAGGATGCGGGAGGTGCCGCCGTCTTCTATCTCCACCTCTATCCGGGAGGCGTGGGCGTCGAGCGAGTTCTCGATGAGCTCCTTGACGACCGAGGCGGGTCTCTCGACTACCTCCCCCGCGGCGACCTGCTGGGCTACGAGCGGGTCGAGTATCCGGATCGTCTTTCGCGCTGCCATGGCCTTCGGGCATTGTACAACCGGGGGCAGGTTTTCCAAACGCAGGGAGTGTAGAATCGCGGGTCATGCAGGAGAGAAGAGAGAAGATCGAGGCTGAAGGTGCCGGACGGCAGATGCTGCCCCACGAGGATCTTCGCCGGCTCGTGGAGCTGTTGCGGGAGAGCGGGATCGGAGAGATAAGCGTCCGCCAGGGAGACCTGGAGGTGACCGTCAAGGCCAGGAGCGAGGGGCTTCCGGTCCAGGCGGCCCCGCCGTCCCTACCGGACGAACCCGAGAGGGCGAAGCCCCCCGCCCCCGAGGAGCCTCCGGCGGTGGAGGGCGACGGGCTGCACGCCGTGCGCTCGCCGGTCGTCGGCACTTTCTACCGGTCTCCGTCCCCCGACGATCCTCCGTACGTGGAGGTGGGGGACCGGGTCGAGGCCGGACAGACCCTCTGTATCATCGAGGCGATGAAGCTGATGAACGAGATCCCGGCCGACGTTTCGGGTGAGGTGGTCGAGGTGCTGGTCGAGAACGCCTCCGGGGTCGAGTACGACCAGCCGCTCTTCTACCTCCGACCGGAGGGGTAGTGATGATCGGCAAGGTCCTCATAGCCAACCGGGGCGAGATAGCGCTGCGGGTCATACGGGCCTGCCGGGAGCTGGGCGTCCGGAGCGTCGCGATCTACTCGACCGCCGACGCCGATTCGCTGCACCGGATCCTGGCGGACGAGTCAGTCTGCATAGGTCCTCCGCCGGCTTCCGAGAGCTACCTGAACATCCCGGCGATAATCTCCGCGGCGGAGGTCTCCGGGGCTCAGGCCATCCACCCCGGCTACGGCTTCCTCTCCGAGAACGCGCGCTTCGCCGAGATCTGCGAGCGCAGCGGCGTCAGGTTCATCGGTCCTTCCTCGAAAGCGATAGCGCGTATGGGAGACAAGTCGGCCGCGCGTGAGACGGCGGCTCGGGCCGGGGTCCCGGTGGTTCCGGGCAGCGAAGGTGTCTGTTCCAGCGCGGAGGAGGTCATGCGGGTCGGGGCGGAGGTGGGATATCCCCTGCTGATCAAGGCCGCCGCGGGCGGCGGGGGGAAGGGGATGCGCGTCGTGGAGAACGAGCGGGAGGCGAAGGCGGCCTTCGTGGCGGCGAGCCGGGAGGCGAAGGCGGCCTTCGGGGACGGCTCGGTCTACGTCGAGCGTTACCTGGAGCGGCTGCGGCACGTCGAGATACAGGTGCTCGCCGACGGCCGGGGGCGGGTGGCGGCCTTCCCGGAACGGGACTGCTCGATCCAGCGCCGCCACCAGAAGCTCCTGGAGGAGTCTCCGGCCCCGAATTTCCCCGACGAGGTGCGCGCCAGGATGATGGACGCGGCGGCCTCACTCGCTCTCTCGCTGGAGTACGAGGGGGCGGGGACGGTGGAATTCGTCTATTCGGGGGGCGAGTTCTACTTCATAGAGATGAACACCCGCCTGCAGGTGGAGCACCCGGTGACCGAGATGGTGGCCGGGGTGGACCTGGTCTCCGAGCAGATCCGGATAGCCTCCGGTGAGGGTATGAGCGTCCCCGAGAGGCCCACCGCCTCGGGCCACGCGATGGAGTTCAGGATCAACGCCGAAGATCCCCGGAAGAACTTCATCCCCCAGACGGGACAGGTCGAGTTCTACAACCCGCCCGGAGGCCCCGGCGTGCGGGTCGATTCGCACCTCTACCCCGGATACCGCGTCCCGCCGCACTACGATTCGCTGCTGGCGAAGCTCATCGTTCACGCTAACGACCGACACGGAGCGGTCCGGCGCGGGGTGCGCGCGCTGGACGAGTTCGCCATAGCCGGGCTGGAGACGACCCTGCCGCTGCACCTGGCCGTGCTGGAGGACGAGGGGTTCGTGAAGGGCGACGTCTACACTGGCTTCCTGGCCGAACGACGGCTGGCCAGCGAGGACGGCGTTCTCAAGCTCTCCACCCTCACCGCGTAGCCACCCCCGTTGGGCGGTGCTAACCTTTTGGGTGTCGTATGGCTCGGAAGGAGAACGGCGTGGCTGAGACGTCCACCGCGGGAAAGGCCGGCAGCGACTCTCTGCTCCTCGGCGGGATGGCCCGCTGGGACGGGCTCGACCTCTTCGGCCCCCACTACATGAGCACGGCGTACCGCAAGAAGAGCGGCGAGATCTTCATCCGCATAGACCCGGTGAAAGTCTGGAAGCCCCAGAACCCCCTGCTCCGGCGCGCCTCGGGTTGGCCGATAATCCGCTCTTTCTTCTTCTGGGGACAGCTCCTGGTGCAGGTCGGAGGATCGGTGTGGACGCTCGCCTACTTCGTCGGCTCGATAGCCGCGCTCTGGCTCCTGGTGCGTGCGCTGGAGCTGGGCAGCGGCCTGGGATCTCTCGGCGGGTTCCTGGGGTTCCTCGCCGATTTCCCGATGCTGCCGCTCTTGGTGCTGTTCTTCGCGGCGATGAAGCTCACCTCCATAGGCCGCTACCACGGCGCCGAACACAAGGCGGTCGCCGCCTACGAGAAGTACGGCGAGGTGACCATGGAGAAGGCCCGGGTCAGCAGCCGCATCCATCCCCGCTGCGGTACGAACATCCTCATCTACATCATCATCGCCGCCGCCCTCGAACCCCTCATACCCTGGTGGTGGTACTCGATCGCCCAGTTCATCCTCATCTCCGAACTGTGGTTCGCCTTCGGCCAGAGCCGACCCTCCATAGCCGTCGGTAACTTCCTGCAGCGCTACTTCACCACCTCGGAGCCCACCCGCCGGGAGCTCGAGGTCGCCGTCGCCTCGATAAACCGCCTGCTCGAAGCAGAGGACGGGAGCCCGGATACCCGGATAGGAACCCGCATGAGGATGTCGGCCCGCTACTAGCCTTGAGCCCCACCCCCATCCGGATATAATCTTTGTGTTCTTATATTGCTATATGGTGAATTGGTGGAGGTGAATGATTTGGCGTCTTCGATATCGCCGGGGGAGTTGAGGCGCAAGCTGAACAAGAGCGGGACCATCATCGTCGACGTGAGGCAGCCTTCGGAGTTTCGGGAGGGGCACATCCCCAAGGCGAAGTTGATCCCTTCGTCCTCGCTTCCGCGGAGGGCCGGGGATCTGCGGCGGTTCAAGGAGATAGTGGTCGTGTGTCGAAGTGGAAGCCGCAGCAGCCGGGCGGCGAAGCAGCTGGCGGAGATGGGGTTCGGGAACGTGCGCAACCTGACCGGGGGCATGAACGCCTGGGAGAGGGCCGGGTTTCCGGTCGAGAAGAAGTAAGCCGGGGAGATGAAGGGGGGCCGCGATGCCCCCCTTTTTCGGGCGTCTAGTTAGCCTGGCGGGTCGGGCGGATCAGGACCTCGTTCACGCTCACCCGGGATGGCTGGGTGGCGGCGTAGACTATGGCCGCGGCTATGTCCTCCGCCTGCAGGGGCTCTATGGTCCCGAACCTGCGGCGCTGCTCGGCCAGCGCGTCCTCGTCGGTTATGTGGCTCGCGAGCTCGGTCTCCACGGCGCCCGGCTCTATCACGGTGATGCGGATGTCATCCTCCAGGAGCTCCTGCCGCAGGCCTTCGGAGATGGCGTTGACCGCCCACTTGGTGCCGGAGTAGATCGCGCCCGTCGGGCGCACCTTGCGTCCGGCGACGCTGGAGATGTTTATGATGTGTCCAGAGCCCTGCTCTTTCATCATCGGGAGGGCGGCGTTCGTGGCGTAGAGCAGCCCCATCACGTTCACCTCGAACATCTGGCGCCACTGATCGGTGAGGCCCTTGTCCACGCGGGAGAGGAGCATCACCCCGGCGTTGTTGACGAGGATGTCGACCCGTCCGAACTCCTCCTTCGCGCGCAGGATCATCTTTTGCGCCTGCTCCTCGTCGGTGACGTCGCAGGGGACGGCGATCGCTCTTCCTCCCGCCTTCTCTATACGCTCGATCAGAGAGGAGAGCCGCTCCTTGCGGCGGGCTGCGGCGACGACGGCCGCTCCCTCACGCGAGAGCGCCTCCGCGGTCGCTTCGCCGATACCGCTGGAGGCTCCTGTCACTACGGCCACCTTTCCCTCGAGACGGGACATAGTTGCGAGCTCCTTTCCCTCCTTCAGCCTTCCAGTACCCAGGTGTCCTTCATCCTGCCGCCGCTGGAGATGTTGACCAGGTGTCTGCCCGGCGCCGCCACGCGGGTGAGCGAGCCGGGGACCACCTCGACCGTCTCCGGGTCGGGTGCGAGCGCGATGACGCGGTAGTCCGCGTAGGAGTCGCGCAGCAGGAGTCCATCCTCGTCCGTCTCGCAGACGAGGTGTGTCGAGAAATCTATGATCTCCTGGGCGATGTACTCGACCGGGTTCGCCTCGACCTTCCGTCGGAAGCTCTCCACCTTCTCCTTGCTCTCCTCCGGCCCGATCATGACCTCCTTGCCGCCGTAGCCGCCGCGGCTCTTGATGACGAGCTCGCCGAAGTGTTCCATCACGTATCGGTAATCCGCTTCGACGGCGAGCGAGAGGGTCGGAGGGTTGTCGATCAGTGGCTCCTCGCCCAGGTAGCGCCGGATCATCTCCGGCACGAAGACGTAGACGCCCTTGTCGTCTATGACCTCGGAGTTGGGGGCGAAGAGGACGTGCACCCTGCCCTGCAGGTGGCACTCCAGCAACCCCGGAACCTCCGCGTAGAGCCTGTCCTCGTCCACCCGCTCGTAGACGACGTCTATCCTGCGGCCGGAGGAGCGGTGTACCAGGCATCCCTCTCCGTCCACCACGAGGTCCTTCGGTTCGGCGAGGATTGCGCCCATCGCTCTGGCGTAGATGTGGTGGTCGAGGTAGAACTGGTCGGCCGGGCCTCCCGAGACGACCGCGAGCGTCGCCTCGTCGCCCTTCGGGGAAGCCGCGCGCAGAGAATGCCCAAGTCGCTCCAGACAGCCCTCGAGCGTCCGCACCCCGAGCGATTTGTAGGATTCGGGGAAGATCACCTCGGAGGTCATCCTGCGCCGGCGGGTCATCGGGGCGAGCCCGACGGGCATCTTGGCGTTCTCCTCTATCACGAGGAACTCGGGGTCTTCGGGGTCTCCCGTCGCTACTACGTCGAAGGCGATCTGACGCACCGGCACCGGGCCGAAGCGGTTCGGGGTGGAGACATCGTAGAGGATGCTCGTCCTCAGCACCTCTTCGGGGACGACCTCCTCTTTTCCTTGCTCGAGGCGCCTGAGGAACTCGTTTATCGCCCTGAGGCGCTGGGTCAGGCCTCGCTCGAGCTTCTCCCAGTTTCCGGGCGTGACGATCCGGGGGACCCACTCGGTCGGATGGGTCTTGTCTTCACCCTTCACGCCGAAGGAGCGCTGCTCCTCGAGCAAGAGTTCGTGCGCCAGCCGGCAGCACTCGGCCCAGAGGTCGGGCCCCACCTTCTCCAGTTCCTCGATCAGCGGGCGGTAGATCGGTCTCGGGGTGCCGTCGGGGAGGAAGACTTCGTTGGGACCGGGTAATTCTCGTACGAACCTCACAAAACGGGGATTATACTAGGATTGTTGCGGTGGGCTCTCTCTAACGAGGAGGGGCATCTTGGGTGAGGACGAAAGCACGGGGCGCGGGGGTTACGGGAGCGGCGCGGGTCCAGCGTGGGGAAAGGCCGTGTGCGGGCTCGGGATCTTCTTCCTCCTGGCCGGGCTCGCGATGGTGACTTTCGGCGACCGGCTGAGCGTCTCTTCGTACGCTCTCGGGATGATATGCGGCCTCATAGGCTACGGGCTCGGGGCGAGGAGGCTCGGGGCGGCCACCGTGGCCGTCTCTCTCGTGGTGCTCGCCTTCGTGCTCGTGGCGAGCCGGGGTTGGGTGGCGGGTCTGAACCTGCCCGGCCTAATACTCGTCTCGCGGTAGGACTTCGTCCGGCGTAGAGAGCCGGGCATCGGGCCAGTATACTGAGCTGGCGTGGAGAAGATCCGGCTGACACCACCAGGGGAACGACGGGCCCGCGGAGAGCGTGCCCGGCTCTACGTGCGCTGGATGCCCCACCTCGGGGCCGAGGCCGTGGCTCTCTACGAGCTTTTGCGCATCCTGCCCGAGGTAGGGCTCGACGAGCCAGAGCTCGAAGAGCTCGCGGAGCTTCTCGGCACGACGCCCGAGAGGACGAAAGGTGCTCTCGGGAGGCTCGTAAGGGCGGGCTTCGTGACGGAACGCGACGGATGGCTCGAGGTGGCGGAACACCCCCCCTCCAGCCGCCCTGGACCGGATGCAGGGGGTAATATAGAGGTCGTGCGCGCGGAGCCGGAGGGTATAACCCCGGACGACTACTTCCGGTACATGGGCACCCTGCCCGCCCCGCACATCCTGGAGTTCCTCAACGGCTACTGCGAGCGGGACGGGCTCGAGCCGGACGCCGTGCGCGAGGCGCTCAGGATCGCCAGCGAGCGGGACGCCCGCCGCGTCGGCTACGTCAGGAGCATCCTGGAGCGGTGGGTCGAGCGTGGGGTGAAGACCCTTGAAGACGTCAGACGCTTCGAGCAGGACCGCAGGCTCAGGCTCGTCGGAGAGGGGGTGAGCGGTGGAACGGATAGACAGTCTGCTGCCCGACGCCGGGAGGGCTATGAGTGGCTCTTCGGCGAAGAGGGGTAGGGAGAGGAAAGCCCTCAGGCTCGACGACAACGTCTGCCCCCACTGCGGGAGAGAGCTCGAGGTGGAGTGGGTCGAGTTTCCCCCCGCCCTGAAACGCAAGTACGGCAAAGACGGAGAGTGGTACTACCATCCCTGCACCCCCGAGTGCGAGGCCAAGAACGAGCGGCGCGAGTGGGAGATGATGCGGCGCGAGGCGCGCGTCGAAGCCCTGAAGGAGCGCAGCGGGCTCTCTAAGCGGATGCGGGGCTACACCTTCGCGAGCTTCAAGCCTTACGTCAGCCCCAGTGCGACGCGGGCGGCGGAGAAGGTGGAGGGTTACCTCAAGAACTGGGAGGAGAACCGCGAGGCCGGGCGGGGGCTGTACTTCTGCGGTGGGGTTGGGACCGGCAAGACCCACCTGGCGGTGGCGGTGATGAACGAGCTGATGGAGCGGCGCAGGGTGCCCTCGCTCTTCGTCACGGTCCCGGAGCTGCTCGACAATTTGCGCGGCGCCTACAACGAGCCGGGGCGCAACCTCGACGAATGGATGGAATCGGTGAAGAACGCAGAACTGCTAGTGCTCGACGACCTCGGCTCCGAGCGCCCCACCGAGTGGGTGCAGGAGCGGATCTTCGTGGTCGTCAACCACCGCTACCGGGAGGCTCTGCCGACCATCTTCACCTCCAACATCGGCCCCAAGGATCTCGCCGTTCAGCTCGGCGAGAGGACGGCGAGCCGGATCATCGCGATGTGCGAGTGGATCTCGCTCGAAGGAGAAGACTACAGGGAGCTGGAGGCCCGCAGGAGGCTATGAGGGAAGAGTTCATGATCACGAGGGGCGGCAGGCAGTACGTGCTGTTCGCCGGGCTTCTGGACGAGGCCCACTCGCGGGGCCTCAAGAGCATCGACACCGAGCTTCTGCAGGTGCCGGACGAGAGCAACGGGCACGTCGCGGTGGTCAAGGCCACGGTCGAGATGGAGGACGGGCGCACCTTCAGCGGGCTCGGCGATGCCTCGCCCGAGAACGTCTCGCGCAACATCGCCTCGCACCTGATCCGGATGGCCGAGACCCGCGCGAAGGCCCGCGCCCTGCGTGATGCGGTGAACGTGGGGGCCACGGCCCTCGAGGAGCTCACCGACGGGGACGATGCTCCCCCGGTGCCGGCGCGGCAGGAAGAGCGGCGCCCGCGCCCCTCCAGGGCGCATCTCAGGGACGCCACCGCGTCCCAGCGGTCCCGGGAGAACGGGGAACACCCGGCGCGTGACTCCTCCCAGAAGGCGCGGCCGAGCCAGGTGAACCTGCTCAGGACGCTCGCCGAGGAACTGCGGGGGGAGAACGGGGTGGCGAGGCTGGAGAGCAGGATCGGCAAGCCCCTGACGGAGCTCACCCGCGCCGAGGCGGACGAGTGGATCGACCGGCTCACCCCTCCGGAGGAGCGGGGTTAAAGCCTTCTTCCCGCCTCTCCGATAACCATCTGAAGGATGGATGGTGTGCGTGAGGCGTGGGGGGAGAGGCATGCCGGGGCGCCGCCCGGACGGATCATGCCTCTTGTATGCGGGGTGCTCCTCGCGCTGGCCCTCTGCTCCGGCTGCACCGCGCCGCGGGCGGCGCTCGGGGAGCATCCACCTCCCGCGGGGGCGCTCGTGGTGAGCTTCATAGACGTCGGGCAGGGGGATGCCATCCTGGTGCAGTCCGGCGGCAGGAACTACCTCGTCGACGGCGGGAGGCCCGAGGCGGGTCCGGAGGTGGTCGATTTTCTGCGGAAGAGCGGCGTGAAGAGGCTCGACGGGCTCGTCGCCACCCATCCTGACGCCGACCACGTCGGCGGGCTTCCTCAGGTCCTCGACGCCTTCGACGTCTCCACCGTCTACCTCTCCGGGGATACCAGCGCGACGACCACCTTCACCACCTTCCTGCGCGGGGTTAAGGAAGAAGGAGCGAGGGTCGTCGAGAGCCGGGCCGGGATGCACTTCGACTGGGGCGGCACCCCGGTCACCGTCGTGGGCCCGCCACCCGACTCCGAGGGCGGTCTCTTCCCCGAGAAGAACGACAACTCCGTCGCGCTGCTCATCAGTCGGGGTGCCGCACGCATCCTGCTCGCCGGGGACGCCGGGGCCGAGGAGGAGCGCTACATGAGCCTCGGGCCCTACGCCGGGCCGCTCACGATCCTCAAGGTCGACCACCACGGCTCGAGCTACAGCACCACCCCGCTCTTCCTCAGCCGCTTCCGTCCCAGGGTGGCGGTCATCTCCGTCGGGGCGGACAACCCCTACGGGCATCCCACCCGACAGACCCTGCGTCGCCTGAAGGTCGCGGGAGCGAAGATCTTCCGCACCGACGAGGATGGGGACGTAGTCGCCACGATAAAAGACGACGAGCTGGAGGTGGCCGTGAGTAGACCTTGAGAAGCGGGAGCCGTCCTTTAGACTAGAGACAGAGGTAGCGAAACGAGAAAGGATGCGAAGTTGGTCAGCTTCAACAGGGTGATACTCGCCGGAAACCTCACCCGCGACCCGGAGCTCAGGTTCACCCAGTCCGGGGTGCCCGTCTGTGGTTTCGGCCTCGCCGTGAACCGCGTCTACTCCAAGAACGAGGAGGTCGACTTCTTCGACGTCTCCGCCTGGCGCGACCTCGGCGAGCGGGTGGCGAACTACGTGAAGAAGGGCGACCCGGTCCTGGTCGAGGGGCGGCTGCAGTACCGCACCTGGGAGGCCCAGGACGGGACCAAGAGGAGCAAGGTCGACGTGGTCGCCGACAACGTCCAGTTCCTCGGCCGCGGCGGAGGCGACTCGGGCGGCGAGCGGGGAGGCCGCACGGCGGACGACGTGCCAGAGATGAGCGAGGAAGACCTCGACGACATCCCGTTCTGACCGATCAGTTTAGAGAAGTGTTGGGCTGCCAGACTCCCTGAAATTTCAGGGAGTCTGGCTTAAAGGTCGAAAGAACCCGGAATTACAACCCGGGCTGATCTAAGATCTTACATCCAATGTCCTGCGCGGAGAAGCCGCGAAAAGCCTAAAACACGGGATGCTCGCGAGAAGAACGTGTATAAGCACTGCCAGTTGAGTCGCTCATGCCGGTAGTTTACAGAGGTCTCTTCTGTTAACCGGGGAACCCGTTCTACGTTCAGCCGCCAGCAGCTATTCCAGCGACTATATCCGACCTCTCCCGGGTACTCTCCGTTCATGGTGGGTAGAGCTCTTATCTTCTCAACGCCCATTCCCCAAGCCATCGCATACGCCTCGGTATAGAGAGCCTTCGCCATACTGGGATGATCCACGAACAAGTCGGAGACCAAAATGCCCAACACAAGCTGTCCGCAAGCCATTCGATATTCGAGCGCAGCTTGAACCTCGCCGTCTCGCTCAGCAACCAGGAAATTCTCTCTAGCTGCCAACCAGCGAGGCAAGTCACTTATCTCCAGCAAGTCCGCTATCCGGTTTTTGTCCTCAGGAAGAGACCATCTCATTTCTATACGGCTCACAAACTTTCTCCTTTTCGATGCGATACTTCGTGGTTTGCAGGCACTGGAATAACCGCAGTGGTCGATTCGCGGAAGAACTTGCTGCTTATTCCCTCGGGCCTGACCGTGACCATCTAGAGACCACCGTAGAAATCGCGGATTGACGGTTTAATAAGGCGGATCACATCCACGCCCGGTTGGGCTGGCTAGCCTTGAGTTGCCAGAGCAAGGCGCACTCCGAGGCCGATGAGCACGCTACCCGCAAGCCATTGCAATACTCTCGCGGAGCCCGGCTTGCGCCGCAACCAGTCACCCAAAGATCCCGAAAAGTAGGCGAGCAAGCTGGTAATGACCAGAGTGAGCAGCGTAAAAATACTGCCCAACACCGCGAGCTGCCAGGTAGGATTCTCCTCTGGACTCACGAACTGCGGCAAGAAAGCCAGGAAAAAGAGTGCCACCTTGGGGTTGAGCGCGTTCGAGGCAACACCCTGGAAAAAGATGGCCCTGAGCCTTACTTCGGGTCTCTCTTCTCCCAAGATGGTGAGGCTGCCTTTGCTCAAGATCATCCTTGCTCCAAGGTAGGTCAGATAAGCCGCCCCCACGTACTTCACCGCCGCGAAAGCCGGGTTGGATTCCTTCAAGAGCGCAGAGAGTCCGAGGGCCGTGAGTGAGGTGTAGATAAGAAGCCCCAAACCCACCCCCCATGCTGAGACGAGCGCAGCCTTTCTCCCCTGAGCGATCCCGCGGGTGATGATGTAGATGTTGTCCTGACCCGGAATCGCGATCAAAGCCAATGAAGCCACGAGAAACCAGCTCATCTGTGCGGTCTCGAGCACCAAAAGCCTCCTTCATTCAGCGGTCGATATCTCGCGCGCCTTGTAGGGGCCAATATTAGCAAGAGACCGACTTGTAGGATTGCATTCGTGGCTCGGAAATGCTATTGTTGAGCAACAAACTGTCAATAAACAGATAAAATAGGATATAGAATGTCAAGGGTTTCGCTAGACGCAATCGACAAGAAGATCCTCTCGGTGCTGCAGGATAATGCCCGCATTCCCAACACCGAGCTCGCGGATGCGGTCTCTTTGACTCCGGCGCCGTGCCTGAGGCGGGTCAAGCGCCTGGAAGAGATGGGGCTCATCGACGGCTACGTGACGCTCCTCAATCACGAGGCGGTTGGCCGGAACTTCCACGTTTTCGTGGAAGTAACCCTGCAGAAGCAGACGCGGGAGGTGATAGACCGCTTTGAAGCGGAGGTCAAGAAACTACCCGAGGTGCTGGAGTGTTATCTGATCACGGGTGACTCGGATTACCTCTTGCGGGTGGCGGTCGAAGACATAGACGCCTACCAACGCTTTCTGATGGACCATCTCACCCACATCCGGGATGTTGACGACATCAAGTCGGTGATCGCGATGAAGCAGGTGAAGTACTCAACAAAGCTTCCGCTGGACTAGAAATCGATTGTCCACAAAGTGTAAGCACACTTTATTCTCTCCCAGAGCCAGCTCTTCCGGCCCCGGCGGCAGCTCGCTTCTGATAGCCTTGAACGTAAGTAGCGTCCTTGCGACCAATTATTAAAATATTGTTGCTTAAATTGACTGCTTGGGTGGCATAAAAGCAATCCTCTACATCGAATCTTCGTTACCATCGAGTTTGCCTAGAGTCCAACGCAGGACGGATGAGTGCGTGAAAACGCCTTGCCTTATTGAGGCTTGATGGTAATGGAAAGTAGGGGAGATCAGTTGGACATAATCGTTGATGAAGCGGTGCGGGATAGGGTCCCCACGCTGTTTGTGAGAACCCGCAGTTTGGGTAGTGTGCGGGTCGAGGAAAGCGGGGAAGCCCAGGAGGAACGAATCAGGGCTATCGCCACCAGGTGGGAAGGAACCCCAGAGCAAAAGTTGGATTCCCACCCCCATATCCGGATCTACCGGCGATTAACTCAGCAAATGGGAGGGGATCCAAAGAAATCCGTCCCTGCTGCGGAAGCGCTGCTCAGACGGGGTTTGCTCCGGGGACGGTTTCCTCGCATCAACTCCGTGGTTGATGCCGGAAACATCGCTTCAGTCGAGTACCTGGTGCCTATCGGTCTGTTCGATCTCGACAAAATCAGTGGCAAAGTGGAGTTGACTCTGGCGACAGACGATCATCAGATGATCCCCATTGGCAAGAACGAGCCGATCAAGTTAGCTTCGGGAACACCGGTTCTCAAGGACTCAGAGGGCGTCTTCTCGGCGGTCGGGTCGCGTGATTCCGCGCGGACTATGATCACGTCCGAGACCAAAAGTGTGCTTATCTTCAGCTGGGGAATGAAGGGAGTAGAGCCTGCGGTGGTTGACTCTGCATTGGATGAATGTGCGAGGGAGATTCTCGAGCGTTCTACCTGATGCAGGGTCGAAATGGTGGTGCAACCTCAAATATCGCTTGAGGGGGTAATTCTTCGACGTATATGGGGTTCGGGTTTCGCAAGCCGTGAGACTTTTCTGGTATCGCAACCGAATTGTGGAGGAGCTTCTGCATCCTTATGAGCTGATCCAGAATACCGATCGGAGCTTTTCTATCCGGGTATACGTAGATGTTGGGCTTGACGATTACGAGAGAGTGGTGCGTATGAACAGGAATGTACATCGTGCGCTACTCGAGTATGGGATAGCGCACGAATACAACGAATTCCCGGGTGGGCACGATTGGGATTATGTCGACCGGGCACTTCCGACATCGCTTGTATTCTTATGCCGACACTTGCCATGCCAGAGCAAGGTAGCGCCGGACTTGGTGACAGGGGCAAAGAATTGTGGGAAGGACAAGATTCCCGCGAGGAAGGAGGTCCAATAGAGCTTTGATTGTCTATATGCCCAGAATTTTCTACCGAACTCCAACACCGTAGCTCTGTGGTCAGGTTGCTATCCAGTAGTGCAGCGTGATGCTGGCCATCTTCTAGATTGGGAGAAAATATGTGGGTCTTCACGTATGGTTCGTTAATGTATGACGGTTGGGAAGAGAAGTTCGGATGCCTCTGCCGCGAGAGGGCTCAACTTCAGGATTTCCGAAGAGATTTCAATAAAGCCTCCAGAAAATTCTGGGGAACCAATAAAGTTGAGTGTCCAACACTTGGTTTAAGGCCCGAGGTTGGGAGCAGTTGCCAGGGTATAGCATTTGGGTTCCCTGACAATGGGGATCTTTCCGAGAAGGTTCTCTTGTACCTAGGGGAACGAGAAGGTAGGAGCTTCAGCCTGAGACAACAACGCATTCACCTCAGTAGCGATGATTTCGTTCAAGCAGTTGTCCCTATAAACGAATATGCTGTAGATCTCTATGCGAAGGAGGTCTACATTGGGGACAAGAGCCTCGAAGAGCGTGCACGGATGGCGAGCATTGCGTCGGGTGTGAGCGGACGGTGTGCTAAGTACGTGGAGAATTTTCGAGCCAAACTATTGGCACTCGGGATTGACGATCCGTATGTAGAAGAGTTTTGGAAAGCTGTGAGATCTGCATCTGTGTCCCAATAGGTGTCCTCAGATATTCATTTCGTGCCAACATCCTGTTGTATGGACTCTCCGCTCTTTGGTGTTCACGCGATGGGTTCTCAGGAGAATCGCTCATAGGCTCTTGGGGCTTCGAGCGATCATTTGCCACCTCTCGCCTAGGCTTGGCTACCGTGGTCAAAGGATGACTTGCCGTTCTAAAAGATAGAACGCAAAAGCGGACAGAACCGGGTGCGCCGCAGGGCGCCCCCGTTGCTATCCGAGTTCAATGTAGTCGTGCACACGAATAATCTTTTACCGGGTAGGCTGCGGGGGTATAAAAGCCGGTGATGGCAAGGGGTGGACCCCTGCGAGTGAGGTACCCTATGGAGGTTATACGATGAACGAACGGTTGCGCAGGATGCGGAAGATCGGACAGGCCCCCTGGGTGGATGAGATCTCGCGCGAGGACACCCAAAGAGGAGGGCTTAAAAAGCTCGTCGAGCAGGGGATAGTAGGGGTGACCTCCAACCCCACCATCTTCCAGCAGGCGATCTCGAACTCCGAGCTCTACGACGAGCAGCTCGCCGAGCTCGCCAGAGAGCTCGACGACCCAAAGGAGATCTTCTTCCGGGTCGCCCAGCGGGACATCCAGGACGCCTGCGACATCCTCGCCCCGGTCTACGAGGAGACGAACCACCTCGACGGCTTCGTCTCTCTGGAGGTCTCCCCCGACCTCGCCTACGACACCGAAGGAACCATCGAAGAGGCCCAGAGGCTGCACGACATGGTCGACCGGCCCAACCTGTTCATCAAGATCCCCGCGACCAGGGAGGGCCTTCCGGCGATAGAGGAGATGATCTCGCGCGGCGTCCCGATAAACGTCACCCTGATCTTCTCGATCGAGCGCTACCGGGAGGTGACCCGCGCCTACATCGACGGCCTGAAGAGGTTCGTCGAGGGTGGCGGCGACCCCTCGACGGTCGCTTCCGTCGCGAGCTTCTTCGTCTCCCGGGTGGACACCGAGACCGACAGGAGGCTCGATGAGGTCGGGCGTCCGGACCTCAAGGGCCGGCTCGCGGTGGACAACGCCAAGCTCGTCTACCAGGAGTTCAAGGAGATCTTCGGGTCGGACGAGTGGAGGGAGCTCGAGGCGCGAGGAGCGAGGAAGCAGCGGCCGCTTTGGGCCTCGACCTCGACCAAGAACCCCGAGTACTCCGACGTCAAGTACGTCGATGAGCTCGTCGGCCCCGACACCGTGAACACCATGCCGAAGAAGACCATCGAGGCCGTCATGGATCACGCCGAGATCCGGCCGACCATCGAGGAAGGCGTCGAGGAGGCGCGCGCCCTCTTCACCGAGCTCGAGAAGGCCGGGGTGGACTACGACGACGTGACGGCCACGCTCGAGAGAGAGGGCGTCCAGAAGTTCTCGGACTCCTTCGAGGAGCTCATCGAGGTCATAGAGCAGAAGAGCGGGGAGCTCGCGCGCCGGTAGCGCTGGGTTCGGTCCGGGACACCAAAAAGAGAGGAGAGCACAGGGGACATGGAGATAGGGATCTACGGGCTCGGGAGGATGGGTGCCAACATGGTGCGGCGCCTCATCGACAAGGGAGATCATCGGGTGGTGGCCGGGAACCGTTCGCCCGGCAAGGTCGACGAGGCCGTCGAGCACGGGGCCGAGGGGGCGTACTCGGTCGAGGAGTTCGTGCAGAAGCTCTCGCCACCGCGGGTTCTGTGGTCGATGCTCCCGGCCGGGGAGGTCACCGAAGAGATGCTCCACCGCTTCGCCGAGCTCGCCGACGAGGGCGACATCATCGTCGACGGGGCCAACTCCTACTTCCGCGATTCGGTGCGGCGGGCGAAGGAGATCGAGGCGAAGGGCCTGCGTTTCCTCGACGCCGGCATCTCCGGCGGCATCTGGGGGTACGAGGTCGGCTACTGCACGATGGTCGGCGGCGACCGGAGCGCCTTCGAGCACGTCGAGCCCGCGCTCAAGACGCTCGCCCCGCCCGACGGCTACGCCTACCTCGGGGAGGCCGGCGCTGGGCACTTCGCCAAGATGGTCCACAACGGGGTCGAGTACGGCATGATGCAGGCCTACGCCGAGGGGTTCGAGATCCTCAAGAGCAGCCGCTACGACTACGACCTGAGGGCCATCTCGCACCTGTGGAACCAGGGGAGCGTCGTGCGCAGCTGGCTCCTGGAGCTGGCGGAGGACGCCTTCTCCAAGGACGCGGATCTCGAGAAGATAGCCGGTTACGTCGAGGACTCCGGTGAGGGGCGCTGGACGGTCTTCGAGGCGATACACGAGGACGTGCCCGCCCCGATCATCACCGGCGCGCTCTTCGCCCGGTTCGCCTCGCGGCAGGACGACTCCTTCGCCGCGAAGGTGCTCGCGGCCCTGCGCAACGAGTTCGGCGGGCACGCGGTGAAGGAGGCCGGGGCCCGCGGCGGGGAAGGGTAGGAGCAGGAGGATGGCCCTGACGACCCGCGAGAGCCGGCCTCAGGAAGTCCTGAGGGACGAGACGCGCCTGCCGCAGACCCCCGAGCCCGGCGTGATCGTCATCTTCGGCGCCTCGGGGGATCTCACATCGCGCAAGCTCGTCCCCGCCCTCTACGACCTCGCCGCGGCCAGGCGGCTCCCGATGGAGTTCGCGGTGGTCGGCATCTCCCGCACGAAGATGAGCCACGAAGAGTTCCGCGAGCGGCTGCGCAGGGCGCTCGAAGAGCAGCGGCCCGGCCGGGTGAGCGAGGAGGTGTGGGAGTCCTTCTCCGAGGGGATCTTCTACCTGCCCGGAGACTCGAAGAAGCCCGAGACCTACCGGGAGCTAAAGGACTTCCTTGAAAAGCTCGACCGCGAGCGGGGGACGGGGGGCAACCGGGCGTACTACATGGCATCCTCCCCTTCGCTCTTCCCCGCGATAGTCGAGCACCTCGGGGAGGCCGGGATGAACCGGGAGGAGGACGGCGGCTACGCCCGCCTCGTCGTCGAGAAACCTTTCGGGAGGGATCTCGAGAGCGCCCGGGCACTCAACGCGGACATCCAGCGCTACTTCAGGGAAGATCAGATCTACCGCATAGACCACTACCTGGGCAAGGAGACGGTCCAGAACATCCTGGCGTTGCGCTTCGCCAACGGCATCTTCGAGCCGGTCTGGAACCAGCACTACGTCGATCATGTCCA
This sequence comes from Rubrobacter sp. M3-4, assembly GCF_059772285.1. Classification (NCBI taxonomy): domain Bacteria; kingdom Bacillati; phylum Actinomycetota; class Rubrobacteria; order Rubrobacterales; family Rubrobacteraceae; genus Rubrobacter; species Rubrobacter sp. M3-4. The sequence goes on along the minus strand of NZ_JCBAJP010000001.1, from coordinate 314,510 downwards.
GATCACCGTCGCCGAGGACATCGGTATCGAAGGCAGGGGGGCCTTCTACGAGGAGGCGGGTGCTCTCCGGGACATCGTGCAGAACCACCTGATGCAGGTTCTTTGCCTGACGGCGATGGAGCCGCCGGTGGCCTTCGATGCGACCCCGGTGCGCGAGGAGAAGGTGAAGGTCTTGAAGGCCGTGAGGCCGATCCGCCGCGAGGAGGTCGGGGAGGTCGCCGTCCGGGGGCAGTACGATCGCGGCTGGATCTTCGGTGAGGAGGTGCCGGGCTACCGCGAGGAGGAGGGGGTCGCACCGGATTCGGAGACCGAGACCTACGTCGCGCTCAAGCTCTTCATAGACAACTGGCGGTGGGCCGGGGTGCCGTTCTACGTGCGGGCCGGGAAACGGCTGCCGAAGAAGGTGACGGAGATAGCGATCCAGTTCCACAGGACCCCGCACACCCCGTTCTCCGGCAGCGACACCCGCCAGCTCGAGCCCAACCTCCTGGTCATCCGCATCCAGCCCGAGGAGGGCGTCTCGCTCAAGATCGGGGCGAAGGTCCCCGGGACGGGCTTCGAGGTACGCTCGGTGAACATGGACCTACTCTACGGGACCGCGTTCATGACCGAGGTGCCCGACGCATACCAGCGACTGCTCCTGGATTTGATGCTCGGCGACCCGACGCTCTTCATCCGGGCCGACGAGGCCGAGGGAGCCTGGAGCATCCTGCAACCGGTTCTGGAGGCCTGGTCGGAGGGCGAAGTCTCCCGTTATCCGGCCGGGAGCTGGGGGCCCAAAGAGGCCGAAGTGCTCCTGGCCCGCGACGGGCGGCGCTGGAGGCGGCCGTGACCGAGACGCGCGCCTCGGACGCCTCCGGCCGGATGAGCGTCGGCGCCATAGAGCACGAGCTCGCCCGGCTCAGGATGAACGACGACGGGACCATCGGCCTGAGGGCGAGCGTGCTGAACCTCGTCGTGGTGACCTCGGAGGAGGCGGCCCCCGCGGTGACGGAGCTCGTCTCCGGGCTCTCGGGGCGTTTCCCGTGCCGGGCGATAGTCTTCATCTCCGAGCCGGAGGCGCCCCACGACGACTTCGACGTGGGGCTGGCGGCCTTCTGCAGCACGCGCGGGGGCGGGCAGGTGTGCGCCGAGCAGATCACGATCCACGCCTGTGGGGCCCCGGCGCGGCACCTGGAGAGCCTCGCCGAGCCGCTCCTCATCCCGGACCTTCCGGTCTTCCTCTTCTATCCGGATGAATTCGACCCGGACGCCGGAGAGTTCGGGAGCATGGTCTCGCTCGCGGACCGGCTCATCGTCGACTCCGGGCGGGCGTCCGACCCGGAGGGTTTCCTGCGCCGGGTGGCATTATTAGCGGAGGAGCCCGGCGTTCCCGACCTCGGGGATCTCGAATGGGTGGCGCTCTCGCCCTGGCGGGCTCTTCTCGCGGACATGTTCTCGCCTCCCGAGAGGGCGGGGATGCTGGATGAGATAGAGCGTGTCCGGATGGTCCACGACGGCGGGGGCGAGGGCAGGGCGCGTGCGCTGCTCTTCGCCGGTTGGCTCGCCGCCTCGCTCGGGTGGGAGCCTGAGGAGGGAGGCTCTTTCTCCGGGCCTGGGGGCGGGATCGAAGTCCTCTTCGAGGAAAGTAGGGGTGCGCCGCTGCGCCGGGTCGAGATCTCAGTCCGGGATCTCGTCTTCCGGGTCAGCCGGTGCCGGGATGCGGCGGAGTTCCGGGCCGAGGTCGAACGCGGGGGGGAGATACTGGCCGGGCGGACGGTGCATCTGGGCTACTCCAGCGTGGAGGAGATCCTCGGCGAGGAGCTCCAGCACCGGGGCGACGACCGCAACCTGCTGGATGCCCTCAAGGTCGTGGGGAGGATGGTGGAGCGGTGAAGGTCTCTGTCTTCGAGGACCCGCACCGGCTCGCCGGGGCCGCGGCCGAGGAGTTCGCCCGCCGGGCGCGGGAGGCCGTGGAGCGGACGGGCTCTTTCACGGTGGCTCTCGCCGGTGGCTCGACCCCGCGGGAGACCTACCGCCGGCTCGCGGAGGAGTACGCCACGATGGTCGAGTGGAGCCGGGTGCACTTCTTCTTCGGCGACGAGCGCGGCGTTCCCCCGGGCAGCGAAGATTCCAACTACCGCATGGCGAGCGAGGCGCTGCTCTCGCGGGTTCCGGCCGGGGGTGTGCACCGCATCCGCGGGGAGAAGCCGCCCGAGGAGGCCGCCGCCCTGTACGAGGCCGAGCTGCACCGCTTCTTCGGCGTGAGAAGGAGGCCGCCCGAGATGGATCTCATCCTGCTCGGCCTCGGGGACGATGGACACACGGCGAGCCTCTTCCCGAAGACGCCCGCGCTGCGGGAGCGCCGCAGGTGGGTCGTGGCCAACCCGGTGGAGAAGCTCTCTACCACCAGGATCACGCTGACCCTCCCCGTCATAAACGCCGCCCGGGCTGTGATGTTCCTCGTCGCCGGGGAGGGCAAGGCGAAGGCGCTGAAGATGGTGCTCGAGGAGAACGCCGATCCGGCGGAGTATCCGGCCAGGCTGGTGAGACCCGCCGGGGAGCTCATCTGGATGGTAGATCGGGCTGCAGCCTCACTGCTCGAAAGAACGGCGTCGTAGAGCCGCTACCCGGAGCGCCTGCTGAAGGGGATCGTCCCGTGCGGCTTGTCCGAGATCCAATCGACGAAACGCCGCACCTGCGGGTGGGCGGCGAGCGCCTCGACGGTGTTGTAATCGCTCTCGAGCTCTTTCTCCGAGAAGACGGTGTGCACGTGACGGTGGCAGGGCCCGCACAGCGGGACGGTGCGCTCCAGTTCCTCCCTGCGGTACGCCCTGCCGCCGCGCTTCCTCTTGCGCAACCTCCTGTGCCGGGAGCGCGGGATCAGGTGATGTCGCGTTATCCTCTCGACCTCCCGCCCGCAGAGGGCGCAGCGTTCTCCGCGCGTATCAGGAGACGGCGTCCGGGTCATCCTGGGTGGACGGAGGGTTTTGCAGGGTGCCGTTTCTCACCAGCTTCACGGCGACCTCCTGGGGGTAGAGGCGGCCGCTCTTTGGGTTTCTCCAGACGATGGGGCCCTCGCCGTCTTCGACCGGCTCCCAGCCGGCCTCCTCGAGCTGCCGGCGCTGTATGGCGCTCTCGGTCTCCAAGTGGTTTGCCTCGCCTCCTTCCGGGCTATTCGTGCTTCCGGGTAAAGGAGTATCGCACCCTCCTCGCGGACCATCGGTGAGCGGGACAACAGGTTCCGGCATGATCACCGCAGCCCGAGTATCTTGCGGTACCGCTCGACCATGAGATCCCGACCTTTCAGAAGCCTGGTGGTGCGCCTCCCCACGACGAGACCACCCGCGACCGGGAATTGCGTCACACCGTCGTCGGGTCCGACGGGCACCACCACGGGAGGGTTCGGGTTGGGGGCGTAGGCTTTTAGGGCCCTCTTGCGCCCGTTTTCGGTGGCCCGGATGTTCCTGGAGACGACCTCGGCGTGTTTCTGCGCCAGGTAGGCGGTTTTGGGTTCCTCGACGTCCGTTATGTCTCCGATCGCGAATGCGTTGTCGTACCCCGTCACCCTGAGGTAGCGGTCTACCCGCACGCGACCGGCCTCGTCGAGCGGGAACCTCCCGCGCAGAAACGAGGTGTTGGGCCTCACGCCGAAGCAGATGAACCCCATCACCCCGGAGAGCGGGTGCGGGCGGAGGAGAGAGGCCTCTATTGTGGTGCCCTTGTCTGTTACGAAGGTCGTCTCGGGGTCGTTCTCATCCTCGGGCAGTACGGCTTCCTCGAAGATGACCCGGACCCCTTTGGCCTCGAGTTTCTCGAGCAGCTTCCCGCCGAGCGAAGGGTTGAACCAGCCTCCCATGAGCGCTTTGTGGCTGTGTACGAGCGCGACGCCCTTCTCCGGGTAGCGGCTCTTTATCTCCCCGGCGAGCTCTATGCCGACGGGCCCGCCGCCGAAGAGCAGGGCTCCGTCGGCCTCCTCGAGCTGACTGCCGGCCCACCTTATCGCCGCGATGGAGGGCGCCTTCTCGTCGAAGGGCGTCTTGGCGGGGAAGGGGTAGCTCGATCCGCTGGCCAGAACGAGGTAGTCGTAGGCGATCCTGCGCCCGTCTCCCAGCACGACCGTGCCTGGCTCGACGTCCTGTGCCTCCCCGCGCACCACGCTGCCGCGTGAGAGCAGGTTGTCGTAGGGCATGAAGAGCTCTTCGAGGAACCCGTGGTCGACCAACCCCCGCAGGGCGCCGATGTTGTGGAAGAAGGTGTCCTTCTTCTCCACGAGGACGACCTCGAAGTCTCTGTCGAGCAGCTTGGCGGCGGTTACGCCGCCGTAACCGCCGCCGACTATCACGACCCGCGAAGGGCTCACCGGGAACGCTCCTCCCCCTGGATATTGTCAGCTACGTTCCGTCTGCTCTCCTCCGTCCTCACCACCTGCCTCGACCCGGGCCTGCGCCGCCTGCGCCGCGTCGCGCAGCGCGAAGGAGCCGTGCAGGATCAGGGTGAGACCGGAGAAGAAGACCAGCCCGGCTCCGATCCACAGGCTGTTTTTAGTCGCCTCGGTCCAGTGGGCCCCGATCTTCTGGTAGCCGATCGCGAACGGGGCGAAGAACAGCCACAGTCCCACGAAGAAGGTGAGCAACGTGGTGGCCCGGGCTATCAGCAGGCTCCTCATGCTGCGATCTCTCATACGTTATCAGAGCTCCTTCCGTGCTGCTCCTGCTGGTAGGGATTGTCGTTGTGGGGGCGCTCCTCGTGTCCCTCCTGCTGACGCTGGCGCTGCATGTCCTTGAGCATCTCGTTCAGGAGGGGGACTATCGCCTGCTCGATGGAGGCGTTCCCGGCGTAGGCTGGCTGCTCCTGCGGTTGGGGCTCCGGGGCGGCTTCCTCCTTGCGCTCGCGTCGCTCGAGGATGCCGCGAGCGATCATCTCCTCCCTGAGGCTGAGGGCGTAGGCGGCGAACCCGATCAGGGAGACCAGCGCCAGGCCTATCCCGACCCAGAAGTCGTTCACCGTAGCGTCGGCCCAGGAGGCCCCGGAGGGCTGATAACCCTGGGCGAAGGGGGCCAGGATCAGCCAGAGCCCGCCCAGAAATCCCAGTACGGCCCCGACCATTCCCACGACGTGTTTGGTCATACTTTCTTCCTCCTGTCGTTTTCGTAAGCTTCCAGAAAGACCTACGACCTCTGCGGCCGAACGAGGTGTTTCCCTAGCCGCCTTTCTCTCCGTTTCTCCTTGCGGCCAGGGCGCTCACGAGCAGGGTTCTGGCGAGGGGTTTGAGCACCTCCTCGTTGGCCTTGGCCGCCCGCTCGTGCTCGCTCAGGGCCCCGTTCGAACGTACCAGGCGCGCCGCGGCGCGGGAGAGGGCCGGGAAGTCTCCGTCGGCGCTCTCCAGGCGCTTGCTGATGAGGTAGAGCGCCATCCCGTAGAGCAGGAGCCTGCCGCGTTCGTCGTCGGGCCGCGTGAGCCCGGGTTGCTGTCCGCCGTTCTTGTCCATATCGGCGAAGGCGATCGTGCGCAGCGGCAGCTCTTTCACGAAGAGCGCAGCCAGGAGCGCCACCCCGATTATCGGCAGGCCGGTGACGAAGACCGGGTGCAGCGAGGCCGCCATCCCCTGCTGGATGCCGTGGACGATCGGTGCAGGCAGCCGCGAGAGCGCGTGCCCACCGAGCACCTGGCCGAGCGCCGAGCTTCCGTTCGTGAGCTTGGAGGCGTCGGGACCCTGCAGCGCCTGCGGCGGCAGATGCTTGGGGATCTCGGTCTTCATCCGGCTGGTCATGATCGTTCCCATGATCGCGATGCCGATCGTGGCGCCGACCGAGCGGGTGAACTGGGAGGCTGCGGTGGCCACGCCGAGATCCTCGCGGGTCACGGCGTTCTGGACGATGAGTGTGAAGGTCTGCATCACCGCGCCGAGCCCGAGGCCGACGACCACCATCGCCAGGCGCATGTCGTTCTGGGTCGAGTCGTAACCGAGGTTGGAGAGGAGCAGGTACCCGATCCCCATCACGATTATCCCGGCGAGGACGAAGACCTTGTAGCGTCCGGTGCGGGTGATGAGCCGACCGACGACGACGCTCACCGGGATCGCGGCGATCATGAGCGGGATGGTGATAGTGCCGGAGTTGGTCGCGTCCACCCCCAGGACGCCCTGGGCGAAGACGGGGATGTAGTAGATCGCCCCGAACATTCCCATCGCGATCGCGATGTTGGAGATGTTCGAGAGGGTGAAGACGGAGTTTTTCCACAACCTGAGCGGAAGCACCGGCTCCTTGGCTCGGGATTCGTTGAAGAGGAAGATCGCCAGCAGGACCGCGCCCACGGCGTAGGTGCCGATGATGTGGGCCGAACCCCAGGGGTACTGGGTCCCACCCTGCGTGGTGGCGAGCAGCACGGCGGTGAGCCCGGCGGCGAGCGTCACGAAGCCCACGTAGTCCACGTCGTGCTTCTTCGCCACGTGCGGGAAGTGGAAGAAGCGCACGATGAAGGCGAGCGCGACGATGCCGATGGGCAGGTTGATGTAGAAGAGCCACCGCCAGGAGAAGTGGTCGGTGATCCACCCGCCCGCCAGCGGGCCGAGGATCGAAGCGGCGCCGAAGACCGCCCCGAGGTATCCGACGTACTTGCCGCGCTCCCTGGGGCTTATGATGTCCCCGATTATCGTCTGTGAGAGCGGCAGGAGCATGCCCATCCCGAGGCCCTGCACCGCCCGCGAGCCTACGAGCCACCAGAAGTCCTGCGATGCCCCCGCGGCGCTCGAGCCGAGCATGAAGATCACGAGCCCGGCGATGTAGAAGCCGCGCCGGCCGTACATGTCCGAGAGCTTGCCGACTATCGGGACGGTGACCGCCGAGGCGAGCAGCGCCGAGGTCGCAACCCAGCTGTAGTGCGCCGTGCCTCCGAGGTCGGAGACTATGATCGGCAGCGCCGGAGAGACTATGGTCTGGGCCGCGGCCGCGGCGAGCATGCCGAGCGCCACCCCGATGAAGATGATGTTCTTGTGGCTCACCCCGCCGCGGGAGTTCGTCACCCCGCGCGTCATCACCGACAACTCGCTCTACCTCCAGCCTTCATCGCACCAACCTCTTCCTACTCCTTGAAACCTTCGGCGAGCGCGTACAGAGAATCCCTCAGATGCTCGAGGGCTCCCTCGTCGAGAACCTCGCGGACGCGCCGTTCGAACTTCTCGCGCTGCTCGGGGAGCGACCCGAGCAACTCCCGCCCCTTCCCGGTGAGGTAGACCCTGACGACCCGGTTGTCCTCCGGGTCGCGCTCGCGCCGCACGAGCCCTTCCTCCTCCATGGCTTTGGCCAAACGGCTGATGCGCGAGGGATCGAGGTGGAAGGGCTTGCACAGCTCACCCTGGCTCATCCCGTCCTCGTGCCCGAGGACGGCCAGGAGAAACCACCTCGAAGCCGCAACGCCCGTGTCCCGCTCGATGGAAGCCATTATCCGCTTGGACGCCAGCGCGAGCGGCGCCAGAATCGGATTTACTTCCTCTACGGCCTCGAGAACCCGCTCTTTTTGTACACCGTTTTCCGTTTCCATTCGTTGCCTCATCAATCGTTGATCGCGCACGCATTCTGCCACGAATCCGTGCGCCGTCAATCAATCGATGTGAGAGGGTTCACACGGCGGGCTTTTGCAGGGTGAGCCAGAAGGCGGGGCGGCCTCTGCTGGTCCACAACCGCTCGAAGCGCGAGACGGGGCGTTCTTCGTCGGGGGAGTGGGTTTTCACCCCGTGGGAGGCGAGCCATCGGCCGTCTTCGATGGAGAGGGCGAGCATCTGTTCGAAGTACTCTTGGTGGTCCGTTACGACGAGGAGTCTGCCGGAAGGCTGGAGGGAGCGGAAAGATTCGTCGAGGAAGCGGCGGTCGAAGAGGCGTTTCTTGCGCTCGCGGGGTTTCATGCCCGGGTCCGGGAAGCGGAGGTGGATGGCGCGTAGCGAGGAGTCCGGCAGGAGGGGGTAGACGAGGCGGAAGTCCGCGCTCACGAAGAGGATGTTCGGCAGGTCCTTAGAAGCGGCGTTTCGCACCGCTTTGTAGAGGGATTTTTTGTGGATGTCGAAGCCCACGAAATTGGCGTCGGGGTTTTGGGAGGCGAGGTGGCAGAGGAACTCCCCGGTGCCGCAGCCCACCTCTATCTCCAGCGGCCGGTGGTCGCCGAAGAGTGAGGGGGAGGAGATCTGCGGGAAGGAGCCGGGGTTCTCGTAGAGCCTCTTGCCGGGCATCCAGCGCAGGTATCTCCGGGCGGTCTGCTCGTCCGGAGGGGAGACGCGCATCCTGCCGAGCTTTCTGCGCGGCATCTCTTCTAGGACGGACGGGGTGGAGGAGCGGGCCGTGGGCCCTTCGGGGCGGCGGTATGAAGGAGTGAGAGCAGATGGTTTGAAGAAAACGGTTCTGCCATGTTCCGGTCCGCTCCTCTCAACCCACTACTACGCGGCCGGTGGGGTTACTGGATCACCCTGCGCTAGAAGACCTTCTTCAGGAGGGCTATCGCGCCCTGGCTCCAGGGCACGCGGTGCGAGACCCCCGAGGAGTTCTCGAAGCGCGGGCGGTTCTCGACGTACCAGGCGTAGTTTCTGAGCAGTGCGTCCTTGTTCGAGTATTTCGGGGAGAAGCCCAACTGTCGTTCGGCCTTCTCGATCGAGACGAAAGAGTCCTTGCCCGCCGTCTCGTAGACCCACTTGTAGAGCGGGGAGAGGCCCAGGGTGTCGAGCGCCCGCAGGGCCCAGATGGCCGGAGCCTCGACCGGGAAGCCGATCACCCGCTTTCCATGGCCCGCCGCGTCGAGTACGGCCTGGAAGTCCTCCTTCATCGTGGTGAACTCCTTCGCCCCGATATTGAAGGTGTCGTTGACCCTCTCCTCCGGGAGCGTCAGGCACAGCTCTATCGCGTCGCAGAGGTCTTCGACGTCCAGGAGCTGGTAGCGGTTGTTCCCGCTGCCGATCATCGGGAAGTTGTGCCCGGTGTAGGCCCAGTCGTAGAGCAGGTCGAAGACCCCCAGGCGCTCGGGGCCGACGAACGACTTCGGGCGGATTATCGGGACGACGAGACCCTTCGCGCGATATTCCAGGCAGATCATCTCGGCCTGTATCTTGGCCTGACCGTAGGGACCGACGCCCTCGAGGCGGTCGTCTTCGTGGATCGGATGATGGTCCGGGATGCCGTAGACCGCCGTCGAGGAGATGTGGACGAAGCGCTCGACGCCGTGCTCGTGGGCCGCGGCGAGCAGGGTGCGCGTGCCCACCACGTCGGTGGTGTAGATGTCGCGGGGAGAGTAGAGTGGGAGCGCGGCCGCGGTGTGAACGACGAAGTCCACCCCCTCCATCACCCTCTCCACGAGCGCCCGGTTGCGGATGTCCCCCTTTATGACCTCGACCCGGTCTCTCTCGGGGTAATCGAACTCCGCGATGTCCAGCGAGGCCACCGCGTAACCACCTTTCAGGAGGTGGCGGATCAGGTTGATCCCCAGGAAGCCCGCCCCGCCGGTGACGAGCACCTTCTTCGCATCTTCCGTCATCTACGCCTCCCGTGATCTTGACAGGATCGCCGCTCGTGCAGAACGAAAATCCTAGCACAGGGTCGCCTGGGGACGGGGAAGTCGTCACCGGACGGCGCGCCGGGACGCCGGGGGACTTAGAATAAGGTCAGGAGGAGCGAGAGCTGGAGAGGTCTGGAGAGAACTCTGCGAAAATGGATCATCAAGGTCGCCGGGGCCAGGCTGAGGTTCGGCCGCAGGATGGCGCAGCGTAGGGAACGGGTCTCTATAACCCCCATACCGGTCTCGCGGCGGGTTATGTTCGCCATCGTGGCGATGGTCCTCGTCGCGCTCGCCTGGATCGTCTACAGGGCGCCGACCGTCGCCGTGGTGGCGATAGGCGGCGCGGCCGTCGCGGTGATCCTCTCCTACCCGGTCAGGCTGCTCTCGCGGCTGATGCCCCGCAAACTGGCCATCCTGGCTACCTTCCTGATCCTGATAGGCGCCGTCTCGCTCGGGATCTTCTTCCTCATCCCGCTGGTCGTCGAGCAGGTCGGCCAGCTCGCCAAGGTCGCCCCGGAGATCGTCTTCAACGCCCGGCATTTCTTCAACGATCGCCTGCAGCCGCTCTACCGCAACAGCCCCCTGAGCCAGATGTTGCCCAAGAACCTCTCCTCCGGGATCACTTCGAACCTCGTGGGAAGGATACAGGGGATCGCCGAGGGCTTGCTCGGCAGCATAACCGGCTTCGCCTCTGGTCTCTTCAGCGCGGCCGTCACCCTCTTCGGCATCCTCTTCGTCGCCGTCTACCTGCTGATAGACGTGCGCAAGGTGAAAGCCGTCTACCTGAAGCTCGTGCCCAGGGGCTACCGCAGGGACGCCCGGGAGCTGTGGGAGGCGTTCGGGGTCTCGCTCTCGCGGTACCTCGGCGGTCTGCTCTTCACGGTGGCCATAGAGGGCTTCCTGGCTGGCATCGCCATGTGGATGATCGGCATACCGTATCCGGTGGCCCTCGGGGTCTGGATCTCGATAACCGCGATAATCCCCTACGTCGGCGCGGTGATCGGAGCCATCCCGGCCGTCGTCCTGGCCTTCCTGCAATCGCCGACCAAGTTTTTTCTGGTCTGTCTGGCCTACGCGATCATCCAGCAGCTCGACAGTCACATCCTCACCCCCCGCATCCAGGGGCAGGCGTTGCGGGTGCACCCGATCATAGTGCTGCTGGCGGTGCTCGCCGGGGCGGAGATCGGCGGGTTTTTAGGGGTGATCTTCACCGTGCCCATCCTCGCCGTTTTGCGGGTGCTCTTCGACTTCTTCTGGCTGCGCCTCAAGCTCGACGAGGAGGAGGTCGAGGAGACGGAGGAGCGGGTGAAGCCCTGAGGGATCCGGTGCTTCACCCTCCTCGTCGGGCCAGGCGGCGGCCGATCTCCCCGGCGACCTCCGGCACGCGCGCGACCTCCTCGGGCGTCGTGCGGAAGTTGACGAAGCAGACCCGCAAGCAGATTCTCCCGTCGAGGTTCGCAGGGGCGAGGTAGACCCTGCCGTCGCGCTGCATCGCGCGGGCGAGGTCGAGGTTGTGTTCGTCGAGATCCTCGACCCCTGCTGGGGTGTGCCGGAAGCACACCACGGAGAGCATCGGCTCGTGCAGCAGCTCGAACTCGGGGTCCTCACGTAGCAGATCCGCCAGACGCCGGGCGTTTTCCAGCGTCTTACCGATCCAGACCCTGTACTGCGCGGCCCCGTGCACCCGGAAGGCCATCCACAGCCTGAGCGAGCGCAGCGGGCGCGAGTACTCGAGCGTCCGGTCCACCGGGTGGGCTACGTCGCCCGCGTGCGGCATGTAGCTCTCCTCGTGGCCGAATGCTGCCCGCAGCCTTCCGTCCTCCCGCAAAAGGACCGCGCTGCAGCTCTTCTGTACCCCGAGCCACTTGTGGGCGTCCACGGTGGCGGAATCCGCCAGCTCCACCCCCGAAAAGAGCGGGGCCGTCTCCGGTGCTGCCGCGGCCGGAAGGCCGTACGCCCCATCCACGTGCAGCCATACCCCGTAACGACCGCAGGCTTCGGCGATCTCTGCGATGGGGTCGACGGCGCCGGTGAGCGTGGTGCCGGCGGTCGCGACCACCGCGACGGGTACGACCCCGGAGGAGATGTCCCTCGAGAGCGCCTCCTCGAGCGCCCCGGTCTCCATCCTGTGCCGCCCGTCCACGGGGATGCGCCGGACGGCGCCGCTCCCGAGGCCACAGATCTCCACCGCCCGCACGACCGAGTGATGAGCTTCCTCGGAGCAGTAGACCGCCGCCCGGTGCCCCCCGACGCCCTCGACGCGCGAGCCGGGAAGCGCCCGCTCGCGCGCGGCGAGCATCGCCGTCAGGTTCGAGGCCATGCCCCCGCTCGTGAACGCCCCTTCCGCGAGCGGGAACCCCACGAACTGCGCGAGCCAGCGCAGGGCCTGCTCCTCTACCAGATCCGCCCCCCCGGCGGCGGTGGCCAGGTTGACGTCGTAGGTGGCCGAAAGCGCAGAGGCGAGAACCCCCATCTCGAGCCCCGTGGAGCCTATGTACCCGAGAAAGAGCGGCCTGGAAGGAGAGACGCTGGCGTCCAGCACGCGCGCGGCGTCCGCGAGCGCGCTCTCGGCATCCCCGGCACCCTCGGGAAGCGGCTCCCCGAGCCGCCGCACGAGCTCCTCGTCGAGCTCGGGCTCCCGCGGCCGCGGCGCATCGAAAGATGCCCAGGCTTCGGCGACGACGCGACCGAGGTCGGAGAGCACCCCCGCGCGGTTGGCCAGCGCCGGAAGATCGACCTGCTCGTGCTGCGGGGCAGACCCCATCCGCCCCGCCTCTCGTCCTTCGTTCATGATCTCATCACCAGAGAATACCCCACTGGTCTCCGTCGAACGCCACCCCCCTCAGACGACAATGAATAATGTATCCAGAATGTCGGGGGGCGTCAAGGATGGTGGGGTTCGAGGGGGGTATTCTGGCTGCGGGGCGGGAGGTTCGCGGCGGTCCGCAGGAGGTGGGCAGCCTCCGTTCGGTTTCGCACGCCGAGGACCTTGTAGGCGCCTCTGAGGTGTTGTTTCACGGTGGATTCCGAGAGGTAGAGGTGGGAGGCTATCTGGGCGTTGGAGAGTCCCTCGCAGGCGAGGGTGAGCACCTCTCGCTGGCGGGGGGAGAGGGCCTTGAGGTCGGGGGCGTTCTCACCCTCTATGAGGTATTCGAGCAGCGCCCTCGGGGCTGCGAGCTCGCCATCCAGGACGACTTTGATGGCGCGCACCACCTGGGCGGGGGGCATGCCGGCGTGGACGAAGCCCCTGGCTCCGGCTCTGAGGGCCCGTTCTGCGAGGGCTAGGTCTTCGCCGGATGCGAAGACGACCACCGGTGAGCCGCCGAACTTCCTCCGCGCCTCGGCGACCCTCCTTTCGGATTCTGCGGCGTCACCCGTGATGCACAGGACCACGCAGTCGGCGTCCGGCTCGCCGGCAGTGAGCAGCCGGAAGTGGTCCTCCAGGGCCCTCTCCAGCCCGAGCTCCAGCACCGAGTCGCCGCAGGAGATCCTGACTTTCGGGCGTTCGTCCATGGCTAGCCTTTGATCGCGCCGCTCGTGAGCGCGCTCACGATGTAGCGCTGCAGTAGGACGAAGATGAAGATCACCGGGGCTATCGCGACGATGCTCGCCGCCGAGAGGTAGTGCAGCGTTATGCTCTCGGTGTTCGACTGCAGGTTGACGAGGCCCTCGGAGACCGGGAACATCCCCGGGCTGTCGATCAGGATGAACGGGATCACGAACTGCGACCAGGAGAGGACCGCCGCCAGGATCGCCGCCGTAGCTATCCCCGGGGCGCTCACCGGCAGGATTATCCTGGTCAAAACCTGCCAGCGGGTCGCGCCGTCGACGATCGCCGCCTCGTCCACCTCGTAGGGGATCGTGTCGAAGTATCCCTTGAGGAACCAGGTTATGAACGGGAGCACCACCGCCACGTAGACCAGAACCAGCGAGGCGTAGTTGTTGAGCAGGTGCAGCGCGGCGAAGGTCCGGTAGAGCGGGATCGCGATCACGACCGGCGAGATCATCTGGAAGGCCAGGACCGCGAGCAGCGAGGGCCGCTTGTAGCGGAAGGTGAACCGCGAGAAGCCGTAGGCCGCGAGCGTCGCGATGAGCAGCGCGAAGAAGACCGTCGCCGCCACTATCACCGCCGAGTTGAACAGGTAGCGCAAAATCGGGGTGTTCTCGAAGACGTAGGAGTAGTTCGAGAACTGCGGCGGGATCGGGAACCACACCGGGGGTGTGGCGAAGAGCTGCGGCACGGTCTTCAGCGACATCGAGAGCACCCAGTAGATCGGGAAGAGGAAGAAGACGATTATCGCGGTGTAGGCCGCGTAGAGCCAGAAGCGCGTCAGGCGCTCGGTCCGACGCCGGCTCGCGCGGGGTTTGTACGGGCTACTCACGAGAGCTCCTCCGGGCGCTCGAGCCTCAGGTAGACGAAGGTCATGATCGCATTTATCGCCAGCAGCACGACGGCGGTAGCAGCGCCGGGCCCGAGGTCGAACTGCTGGAAGATCTGGTCGTAGATGCTCAGCGCGATCACCTCGGTCGCCCGCCCCGGTCCTCCGCCGGTGAGCGCGAGCACCATGTCGAAGGTGTTGAAGGTGTCTATCGAGACGATGACCAGCGTGACGAGCAGTATCGGGGCCAGAAGCGGCACGACTACCCGCGTGAGGCGCTGCCAGGCGTTCGCCCCGTCCACCCTCGCCGCCTCGAGCACGTCGGCCGGGAGCGTCTGGATGCCGGCGTAGAGCAGGATCATCGAGAAGGCCGTCCCGCGCCAGATGTTCGCCACCGTCACCGAGGCGAGCGCCGCCCTGGGGCTGGAGAGGAACGGTATCTGCCCGAAGCCCAGGAGCTGCGCCAGGTAGTTGAGCACCCCCGCCCCGGACTCCTGGTAGAGGATGCCCCAGATGATCCCGATGATCACCCCCGGTATCGCCCACGCCGAGAGCACCGCGGTGCGGGTGACGATCGAGGCCCGCATCCCCCTCCTCGCTCCCTGGTCCACGGCGAGCGCGATCAGAAACCCGAGCAGGATCTGGAAGACGACGCTGAAGAACACGAAGATCACGGTGACCCGCACCATGCTCGCGAAGTACGGCGAGCCGAAGAGCCTCGCGTAGGAGCCAAGGGTGTACGAGTAGTTCCCTCCCGTAAGGGAGGCGTTGGTGAAGCTCAGGCGGATTATCTCGACGATCGGGTAGAGAAAAGTGATCGCCAGGACGAGCCCGAGCGGAGCCAGCCAGGGGGCGGGCGAGGCGGCGAGCCTCTCGGCCCACGACCGGCCCCGCACCGCTCTGACCTGGCTCGCCATCGTCCTCTCTCTAGGAGACGGTCTGCACCGCGGTCGCGAGCGCCTGCTCGGGGGTCTTCTGGCCCGAGACCACCTGGGTCACCGCCACCTGCAGCGCGGTGGAGATGTTCTGGTAGGAGTCCACGCCGGGGCGGTTGCGGGCGTACTTCTGCAGGTACTCGCGGAAGGTGCCGGTGTACTTGTTGCCCTTGTACGTCTTGACGTCGTAGACGGACTTGCGCACCGGCAGGTACCCCCCGACGTTGCACCACTTCGCCATCCCCTCGTTTCCGACGAAGACCGCCTTGAGGAAGTCCACCGCCGCCTTCTGCTTCTTCTTGTCCTTGGTGAACACGCCCCACATCTGGCCCCCGGCCGAGGTGACGAAGTTCGTGCCGCTCTTGGAAGGGATGATCGAGACCTCCCACTGCGAGGTGAACTTGTCGCCCATTATCTGCTGCAGCAGGGGAACCTGGAAGTTGGCCCCCTGGAACATCGCCACGTCCCCCGAGGCCACGTCCCCGTCCAGATCGGTCTCGAGCCCGTACTGGGAGACCTTCTTCGGGGTTATCCCGCTCTTCACGCACCGGTCTATGAAGCTCAGGGCGTTCAGCATCGCCTGACGGTTCTTGCCCTGCCCGAAGGTCGGGTTGCCCTTCGCATCGGTGAGCTCCCCGCCCTGCGACCAGAAGTACGGCAGAAGCGTCGTCGTCATCGTCCCCTCGTCGCGACCGGCCGGGAAGAGGAACGGGCTCTTGACCCTGCCCTTGAGCTTCTGGCCGGTCGAGAGCACCTCGTCCCAGGACTTCGGCGGTGTCGGGACGAGGTCCTTGCGGTAGAAGAGCACCCGCACGTCGGTCGTGAACTGAAGCCCTTTTACCTTGCCCCCGCTCACCATGTGCGCCCTGGCGAACGGGAACCAGTCGTCGAGCGAGAGGTTGCCCAGATAGTCGTCGAGCGGCTGGGCGTACTGGAAGAAGCGGGGGAAGATGTAGGAGTCGACCTGCGAGATGTCCGGCGCCCGGCCCTGCTGCGCCTGCTGCAGGAGCTTCGCGTTAGCCGCGGTTATGTCCGAGGAGCTCACGAGCGGCTTCACGTTCCAGCCGCTCTTCTTCTCCCAGTCGGAGATGGCTCCCTTGAGGTAGTCGACCCGTTTCTGGTCGGTGTTCTGCTCGGTCGAGTAGGTGGGGATGGCCTGCCACTGGAGCGTGCCCTTCGACCCCTGGCCCTGCTGGTTGCCGCCGCCGCAGCCGGCGACGCCGAAGAGCGCGGCCCCCGCGAGCGTCGTCCCCCCGAGCTTTAGAAAGTCCTTGCGGCTCACGTTCCCGGACATCTCTACTCCTCCCTCCATCTCCAGCGGGAAGCTCTCCTCACCTTCTCCGCCCACCTGTCGGGACGGTCGAGCTTGACCATCAGCGTCTGTATCTTGCCCGCCCCGAGCGTCACGTTCAACCTGTCGCCGCGGGGTGCTATCTGCTCCTCCACCTCCTCGGCGAGGTTCGTCCGGTAGGCGGAGGCTATGGGAAAGCCGAACCGGACGGTGGCCTTGGAGGGCTCGTCGGAGGCGTTGAAGAGCCGCAGGATCAGGGCTTCCTTGTCTATGGCCTTCTTGAGCGCCGAGAGCACGATGCCCCTGCCGCCGACCTTCAGGAAGGAGCCTGGAGCCCCGCCGGTTGACTCCTCCTCGCGGCCCTCCCGCTGCTGCGCGGCCCGTGCCTCCAGCGGGAGCCAGTATTCCTCTGCCTCCCGGAAGATCTCCGCGTCGAGCCAGCTTTCGGTGTATGGAACTATGGCATACTCGAAGACGTGGCGACCCTGGCACTGGGCCTCGGGGGTGGGGAGGGCCGGCCCCGCGTGCCCCCGGCGGGTCGCGAGGTCGTTCCTGGAGAGCCAGCCGACCGAGCGCAGGAGCGTCAGCCTTATCTCACCCTCCGGCGTCACCTCGTACTCGGGCAGCCCCTTGTTGAGGATCGCGAGCCCACCCTGCCCGTCCTCGACGCACACGAAGCGTCGCTGGGCGAAGGTGGTGCTCTCCAGCTCGCGCCAGTCGTGGTGTTGCTCGACCCGCGTGGGGCGGCGCACGACGCCGAAGGCGCTCTCGGCTATGGACTCCTCCGCCTCCATCCCGCTCGGGAAGCAGGCCCGGAGCCGGTGGTCCTTGACCCGGTTGTAGAACTCGGTCTTCACCTCTACCCTGCGGGAGCCGGGGTCGAGGCGGACGTGCACGTTGACCGGGCAGCGCACCAGCTCCTCCGAGCGGGAGGCGCGCCCGGCCGAGAGGCCCCGGGGAAGCCTCAGGGCTCCACGCAGGACCAGGCTCTGCTGGTCCTCTCCGCGTTCGATCTCCCAGTCGGTCTCCGAGGAGTAGAAGGTCTCCTGCTCCCTCGGCGGCGAGAAGTTGTACTCGTCACCCGCGTCCCCCTCGTCCATGAGCAGGTTCATGCCCCTGTAGAACCGGCCGGACCGTTTGTCCAGCACGCCCAGCGTGAAGTCGCCCTCGACCGTGACCTTGAGGTTCTCGTTCTCCAGCTCGACCTCCCACGGGGGCTCGGCTGGCTCCTCCACGCTCTCCTGGCCGACCCCGGACCTGAGGTGGTAGACCTTGTACCCGAGTGGTGGGATGCCCGAGGCATGAAACTCTACCGTCGCCCTCCTGACGGCCTTGCGCCGGTAGAGGGCGTCCTCGATGTGCAGCGTCTCGCCCCTGGTCGTGAACGGGATCCTCTTCCCCCCACCGTCCACGAGCACGGAATGCCTGAGATCGAGGCGCTTCTCGCCGATCCAGTCGAAGATCCTGCGCCGGAAGGGTACGTCTATGTCGAGGGAGACCTCGACCGCGACCCGCCCGCTCCTCTCCCACGGGCTCGGGTTGAAGACGGCTATCGGGATCGAACCCTCATCGGAGGGCGGGGCGACCCTGGCGGCCAGATAGTCGAGCGACTCCTCGACGATCTTCTGCCCGACGCGGGTCGCGGTGTCGAAGCGCCCGAACATCTGCCGGTGGACGGCGTCCGCCGAGCACCCCCCGATCGAGTCGTGGGCGTGGTTGGCGATGAGCGTCCTCCAGGCGTACTTGAGAAACGGCGAGTAGTCCCTTCCACCCATCGAGTAGACCACCGCGGCGGCCCGCTCGGCGAGCCCCTCCAGGAGCTGCTGGTTGCGCTCGTTCTCCTGCTTTATCGGTATCCTGGAGGAGTAGGTCCCCTTGAGCACCGGCTGGTAGCGGGGCTGGCGCAGCTCTCCCCGGTAGACCTTGAGCTCCGGGCGGCTGCGCAGCACGCTGCGGGCGAAGTCCGCGAGGCTGCCGTTGAAGACGCGGTCCCGCATCGCCCGGTTCAGCTCGAAGACGTACCGGGAGAAGCGGGGCTGGACGGTGACGTGGTCGCTGCCGTTCAGGAGGAGTATCGCCCTTCCCGCCGCCCGCGAGGCGAGCCGGTCCCTGAGCTCGTAGAGCGAGTCGTAGCTCACGAAGTAGCTCGACGGCTCCGAGATGCGGTCGTGGCGGAACGAGATCCTCTCGGGGTCCGGGCCCAGAACGGCGGCGTTGGAGTAGGTCTCGGAGAGGAAGTGGGCCAGGACGCGCGAGCCGTCCGGCGCCTCCCAGAGAAACTCCGAGCGCAGCTCCTCCACGTCCTCCCCGAGCCCGCGCATGAAGTAGAAGGTCTCGATCCCAAAACCCCGCAGGATCTGCGGCAGCTGCTGGACGTGGCCGAAGGTGTCCGGCACGTACCCCTGTTTCATCACCGGCCCGAACTCCCGGCCCCGCCGGTCGCCGAGCAGCAAATTCCGGACCAGGGCCTCCCCGGAGACGAGGAACTCGTCGGGCTGGACGTACCACGGTCCGATCTCGAGCCGCCCCTCCCGCACCAGCTGCCTCAGCTCCTCCCGTTTCTCGGGCCTGACCTCCAGGTAGTCGTCGAGCAGCGAGACCTGCCCGTCGAGCAGGAACGTCCTGAAGCCCTCGTCCTCGTCGAGGAGCTCCAGCAGCTCGTCCATGAACTCGACCAGGTAGAAGCGGAATTCCTCGAAGGTCGCGTACCACTCCCTGTCCCAGTGAGAGTGGGGGATGACGACGATGTCCAGAGGTTCTCTGGCTTCCTCGCTGCGCTCGGCGATCTCCCTGGCGGTGCTCATGACTCCCCGTTCTTAGATCGGAACGCTTCCCCTATCTGATTCGCCAGCGTTGAATTTATCCTAGCACGGGTGGTTCGCCGTGGAGGATCGCGCGTCTTCGAGGAGGAAGATCCTTATCTCCCTCCCGCAGCGCCGCTGGTAGGCGGCGTAGGCGGGCCAGAACTCGATGAAACGCGGCCAGAGCTTCTCGCGCTCTTCGGATGTAGCGAGGCGTGCCCGGCGCTCTTCCAGCGCGGCGCCAGGCCGGACGAGCGCCCGCGGGTTCGCCAGAAGGTTCTCGGACCACTCTGGATGGCGCCCCCGCCCCCAGTTGCTCGCGGCGACCGCCAGACGCTCCCCGTCCCGCACGTACAGCAGCGGGACGGTCCGCTGCCGGCCGGTCCTCCTGCCGAACGTGGTGAGCAGCAGGGTCGGGGGGCCGGCGCCGAGCGTCCTGCCCCCGAGCCACCGGTAGAGCGCCCGATCCGCCGGCGGCGCCACCTTCGAGGCGACGGCGGCGAAGAGGCGGCTGCCCCCGATCTTCTCGGCCAGGTCCTTTGCAAACACGATTCCTCACCCCTTCCGGGAAGCATTGTACCTTGACCCGGCCCGCCGCATGGCCTAGCCTGTTCTTGCAACCGGCGGGGAGCTTCGTCTTCGGGAGGCTGCGGCTTTGTTGCACGGCAGGAATGCCTTTTCGATGCCGGTGTATGGCCGGGCGCTGGTCGCACTCGCCCTGTGGAGTGCGGCGGTCGCCGGCGTGCTGGCCGGGACGAGGGGCGGGTTTGCCGGGTGGGATCTGCCGCTGGCGGTTCTGTATCTTCCTGTCGTACTCCTGGTTGCCTTCTCGCTTGCCGGGGCCTGTACGGGGTCCCGGGGGGCCGGGAGGCTTTTCTGGGGAGCGATGTGCGCCGGGTTTCTCCTCTACCTCGTGGGGAGTCCCCTGTGGAGCCCGGCCCGCGAGCCCGGCCTGCCCTTCTCGACGGTGTGCCACGCGGCCGGGGTCCTGCTGCTGTTCGGGGCGCTGCTGCTGGGCATCTTCGCGGTCAGCAGGAGGGCGGGGTACGTGGCCTGGGCCGACGCGCTCGCCGTCGGGCTCTCGCTGGGGGTGCTCTTCTCGGTATTCGTGTCCTCTCCAGCGGAGCTCGCGGCCGATTACGGCTGGCCGGAGACGCTCGCCGACTTCTGCAAGCCGGTGGCAGGGGCCGCGCTGCTCTACCTGGGGCTCGTGCTCGTCGGGGTGGACGGGGGCCCGCCGTTCGCGCGGCCGCTGGCTCTGGGGTTGCTGGCGCTCTTCGCAGCCGAGTTCGCCTATCTTCTGGGCGTGCGCCATTCCGGCGGTGGTCCGCCGGCCCTGTGGCAGCATCTCCTCTGGCTCTGCGGTCCCGTCCTCGTCTCTCTCGCCGCCCGGCGCTCCTCGGCGCTCGAGGGCTCACCGCTGGAACTTGGCGTCCACCCCTGGCGCCAGGCGGCCTTCTGGTTCGGGCCGCTCTCCCCGGCCGTGCAGTTCGCTGTGGTCTTTCTCTGGACCTCCCTGCATCCCCCGGTGCCCCGATTCGTCGCGTTCGCCGGGGCCGTGCTTGCGCTCTACCTGGCCGTGAGGATCTCCGTCTTCGCCTACGCTGTCCATCGCCTGCGCCGCCAGCGCGACGGGGCCATAGGCCGGTTGGAGCAGGCCCGGATCTCGGAGGAGCTGCACGACACCGTGAAGCAGAACGTGCACGCCGCGGCGCTGCTCATCGGCTCCTACAGGGAGGTGCGCGAGAAGGAGGGCGAGGAGGCCGCCGAGAGGATCCTCGACGAGGCCGTAGCCGCCTCCAGGGAGGCCAGCCACAAGGTCGGGCGCTCGATCGAAGAGATCCAGGCCCGCTGCGGGGAGGGCGGCGAGCTGGACGTCGTCGGCATGCTCCGGGAGAGGCTCTGTGAGACCAGGGAGCACTTCGCGATCGCAACCCGCGAGGATCTGCGGGCCGATCTCTCGGAGCTCGGTCCGGAGGAGCGGGCCGCGGCCTACCGGGTGGCCAGCGAAGCCCTGTGGAACGCCGCCAGGCACTCCGGAGCGAGGAACGTCTGGCTGGAGTCCCGGCGCGTGGGACCCACCTTCATCCTGCTGGTCAGAGACGATGGCCGGGGGTTTCCGGAGGGCGCGGTGCGGCGGGGAACGGGCTTCGCCATCATGCGCAAGAGGGCCCGGAGGGCCGGGGGAGAGCTGGAGGTGATCTCCTCCCCCGGCAGAGGAACCACCGTGCAGTTGAGGTTCGAGCGCGGGTGAGGATGCGTATCCTGCTGGTGGAGGACCACCCGGCCATGCGGCTGGGCATCAGGACGGCGCTCGGGCTGGAGGGTGGCGTCGAGATCGTCGAAGAGGCCCCGGACGCCGCCGGAGCGCTGCGGCTCGCCTCCGAGCTGCGTCCCGACCTGGTGCTCCTGGACCTCCGCCTGAGGGGAGGCGACGGCCTCCCGCTGTGCCGCAGCCTGAAATGTCTTGCCGATCCGCCGTACGTCCTCGTATACACCGCGTACAACGCCCCGGCAGAAGTTCGGGAGGCCATGCTCTGCGGGGCCGACTCCTTCGTGCACAAGGGTGAGGATCCGGACAGGCTCCGGGAGGCCGTCCGGGAGACCTGCGCCGGCAAGAGGGTGTGGTTGCTCGGGGAGCAGCGTGGCGAGGAGGGCCCCGCCGCGCTAACGCAGCGGGAGCGGGAGGTCTACGAGCAGCTGCTGCTCGGCCACCCCAACCGTCGGATAGCAGAAGAGCTCGGCGTGAGTCTCCCTACCGTAAAGACCCACGTCACCAACATCCTCAAGAAGCTTGGGGCTTCGAGCAGGAGGGATCTCCTTCCGGGAGACGGAGAAGAGCGTCTCTGATAGGAGAGCGAGTAGAGGGTATGAGAAAAATTCATACCGAAAATCATACCTCAAGGATGATGTGCCCATGAGGCTCCTGCTCTAAGGTGCTCTCTGTACGGGATGCGGAAGAGAGAGGAGCGAAGGGGGAGAGAGCATGAGGGGCAGGCGTCTCGTTCTGGGCTACGACGCCGGATGTGCGGCGTACGGTGCTCTGGCACGGAGGATCGAGGAGGCGGTCGGAGAGAGGTTTTGAGATCCACAACCTCCTCTAGAGTGTCCGTGCAAGCCGAAGTCAGTGAGGTAGATAATCCGTGGGTGGAACTGCAGGGCACGTGGTACGACGCAAAACGCATCGAAATCTCGGCCTGATCGATAGTGCGCTCGACACGATAATCAACCCGCGTCGAGCGTTTTCGCGGGTGGCTGAGCACCCTCGGATACTTCCTCCTCTGCTGTTCGTGGTGATTGCGACTCTCGTCATGTACATCGCCCTCGGTTCGGCGTTCGAGACCCGCCTTCTAGAGGCACTCGAGCGTGCCGGGATAGAGGCCACACCTCGGTTGGTGTGGCTGGTCCTGGGCTTAGGTGGCGTCTTCGGGTTGGTGCAGGTTGTGGTCTTTACGCTCGTCGCCGGGCTGATCACCCATGCGGTAGCTCGCCTGTTGGGTGGATCGGCCGATGCGCACTGCTCGGTGGCATGCTATGCCCTTGCAATGATACCTAGCGGTTTCAAAGCAATTACAGTGGCTGTATTGGCATTTCTCTTGGGTGCAGAGAATGTTCCACTCACCACGGGTGGCGTCTACTCCGGTGGAGCGCTGCTCACCCTATTTGATCCTTTTTCTCTATGGGCCGCCCTGCTCTTAGGGATGGGACTCGCCAAGATTCACGGTCTTTCAATTGTCAGAGCCTTTGGTATCTCGTTCTCAATATTCGTAGTCGGCTGGGCAATGAGTGCTGCCCTAACTGCTGCACAAGGGGCGCTTGTATAGAAGGAGTCTCATGGGAGGAGTTGAGGAAGGAGGTGGTCGCATGAGGTGAGTTGGTGAACGTGGATCAGGCGCGGTTGCGTGATCCCGAAGATGTGAGCGGACATGACTGAAGAAGGGAGATTACGTGCAGTTTGTGCAGTTAAGCAGAGGCTTAGCGTTTAGGTTGGTCGCTGCGTTGGCCTTGGTCGTGGCGATGGCGATCACCTACTTCATGGTCGCGTCGGGAAGCCTGCCCTCTATAGGAAATACGAACGGTCTCTCCGCCGGCATAGCCGATCTTGCGACCAACCTCGGCATCAGCTACTACGCGGCCAAAAAGGCCATCGATATAATCGTGACCTTCTCCAATATAGCGTTGATACTCTCGCTTTTGGCTTCGGTTGTCGGAGCGGGCATCTTTACTGCCGGCATCGTCGCCATTGCCAAGAGGCTGGCGCTGCGTTACGGCGAGAGGTACGCGGCAGCCTGGTAGGGGGTATCCGGGGTCGCCGATTGCGTACACGGCAGATCGAGGCTCGGCCGGCTAGGTCGTAGCCCCGATCTGCAGCGCAGAGAAGAGAGATTGGCCCGTGAGTCCCAAACCAAGGATCGAGCTTCGGAGTATTGAGCGAGTTCTCCGGAAGGGTTCGCCCGCTGAGCGAATCGCGGGACGAGGCCCGGCTGGTGGTGCTCACCGTTTCGGCGGGGACGGTGCCTGGAGGGCGGCGCTCGCGCTGTCGCTCGTGGATTTCCATAGAGCGTACAATCGACTGCTCGAAGCCCTTCCCGGGACCCTGGAATCGTCGCTCAGGGAACGTTCGTTCCGGACTCGACCTCTCGGGTGGTTCATCGTCGGGCTGGCCGTGGCCGCGCTCATCGCGACGGTTGCGTTCGCGCTCTTCGACGCCGTTTTCGAGGCCATCGAAATCGCGGTGGGGGCGGGAATGGCGGACCTGAAGGAGATAGGTGCCATCGCCGTGGTCACGGTGTTGCTGGGAGAGACCAGAGGTGCTGTCAAGGGTCTGGAGCGGGCGGCTCATCCGGAGGACTACGAGCTTCTCTACCGGAGCCCTGTACCAGCGAGCGCCTTCGTGCTGTGCCGCTTCTTGCTCGCCGCTGCCGTGCGTTCGACCTCGATATGGCTCTTCGTGGTCGGCCCCGCTGTAGCCGCTTCTATCTGGATCCTCGGAAACTCCCCGCTCGCATTTCTGGCCTGGGCGGCCCTGTACGCACCCTTCTTGGCGGCTGTGGTCACCCTTCGGAGCGCATGGGGGGTGGTCGGGTACAGGATCAAAAGCTCCACGCACGCGGCTTTCGGGTCCTCTGCAGCCGGCATCGCGCTGGGTTGCGGGGTCGCCGCGGGGCTTGCCGGCGTCCTTGCGTTACTCGTTACGCGTCTGTTGGGAGGGGCGCAGGAGGTTGTGGCTTCGATCAGAACCTTTCTAGCGAGCCGCAGCGTGGAAACCTTCGCCGAACGGGCCTGGCTTCCTTCTAACTGGTTCGTCTTCTCGCTGGCGGACGCGGCTTCCGGACGGGCCGTGTCGGCTTTCTGGTGGACTGTCCTCGCGTACGTGGTTGTCGTTCCCGTCGCCATCATTGTCATGTGGGCGACTGCGCGCCTCATACCGATGGGCTCCCAGTGGGGCTACGAGCGATCCATGCGGGAGGGCGGGGTTACCCGGTTTGTCGCCTCTGGCGTGTCCGCCGTGGCTGGCAGGTTTGGTCCCATCCTTGCCAAAGACCTTCGCGCTCTATCCCGGGCAACTCCGGTGGTGCGTCGACGGTTTTCGACGATGCTGTTCCTGATGGCTACCTTAATCGGCTTCGTGGTCGGGCTCGGTGTCGGAGGCGCCTACCAGGCTCACTCGTGGCAGGCTGTTTTTCCTCTTCTGATCTTCTCTTATACGCTGTGTTCTTTCGCCGGGGAGGCTCTGCTTCCCGTGACGGCGATCGACGCGGAGGGTGAAGCCATAGATCTGTTGCGTCGGGCGTCGGTGCCGCTGATGCGCATCTTCGCGGCTAAGGCGACCCTTCAGGTCGTGCTCCTTACGGTGTTCTGCTCAACCTTGTTGGTTTCCTCTCACGCCTTCTTGCGGTATCCGTCAGCGTTGTTCGGTGCCGCGCTGTGCATCGGAATCGCGTCCGCGCTGGCGTGTGGGGTGAGTCAGGTGGGGAGCAGCGCGGTCTATCCCAGGTTCGACTGGGAGCACCACCGGGAGATCGGCAACTCTCCACGCGCCTCGACGCTCTCCAGCATAGCTTCGGGCCTCTACCTGACGCTGGCGCTGGAGGCCGCGGCGATATGCGGCATCCTGCACTACTTCGGTTACCTGGAAGAGGACACGATGCTCCTTGCCACCGGAGCAGGTGTGCTCCTGTCGGCCGCGTTGGTTACTTTTGGATTGGTACTGTTGGTCCGGCAGCGCGGGCACCGGCATTGGGGAGGAGCCTGATCCGTGTTTCCGATAGAGCTAGACGGGGTCACCAAGTCTTACGGCGAGGTGCGGGCATTGGATGGAGTGTCGCTCCGGGTGCGGGCAGGGGAGATCCACGGCCTGCTGGGCCCCAACGGTGCCGGCAAGACCACCCTCATGCGCATCATCGCCGGGCTGGTCCCGCAGGACTCCGGAGAGGTGTTCATCGCGGGTCTGAACGTGCGAGACGCTCCACGGCGAACACGCAGGGCCGTGGGCTTCGTACCGGATTCGCCCTTCCTCTACAGGTACCTGACCGGGCGGCAGTATCTGGAGTTCGTCGCCGATCTCTGGGGTCTTCCGGAGGATGAGAAGATAAAGGCCGTCGAGGATGGTTTGAAGCGGTTTGGCCTCGCAGATCGCGCGCAACACGTGATCGGCTCGTACTCGTTCGGTATGCGCCAGAAGCTGGCCGTGGCCGGAGCACTTCTGCAGGGGCCGACCGTGCTCGTTCTGGACGAACCTCTGACCGGGTTCGACCCGCCAAGCTCCCGGTTCATGAAAGACTTTCTGCGCTCCTTCGCAGACGCTGGGAGAGCTGTTTTCCTGTCGACCCACATCCTAGAGCTTGCCCACGGCCTCTGCGACCGCGTGAGCATAATATCCGACGGGAGGATAATCCTTGAGCGCGAGACCGACGGAGACGCGACCGGTTTCGAGCGGTCGGTGCTGAACGCGATGGATCGATCCGGGGGCTCATCTTGAGCGAGCGCGACCCGTCACAGAGCAGGACCACCCCCGGGCCGTTGGAGTCAGTGTTCTACCCCGGCGCCTGCCTGGCGGGACGTTTCCTGCGGCGCAATGCGATCCTCTTCGCTCTCTGTCTGGGTTGCTATCTTGCCGGCGCTCTTGCGGGAGGCGTGGTGCCCGTGATTGGTGTCCCGGGTGGTAATGTGGTCGGTGCAGATCGGTTTGGGGCACCGGGCGACCCGCTCGGGATCGCCAGCAATAACCTTGTAGCGGTCGTGCTGGTGGCGCTCGGCTCTGTCACCTTCGGCGTCCTCGCGGCGCTTCTCCTGTTCGGCAACGGGATGGTTGCCGGTATAGCAGTCGGCGCAAAGCTGAACGAGGGCTGGTCCCTGGCGGAGATCTCTGCGGGGGTCCTGCCCCACGGTCTCTTGGAGATACCCGGTCTGCTGCTCGCTGGTGTCGTTGGCTTCAAGGGTTTGCACTGGTGTCTGGCGACGATAAAAGGCAAGTCAGTGGAGAACCCGTTCGGAGACTGCCTGGTCGGCCTGGCGCTTGCGGCTCTGCTGATAATCTGCGCTGCGCCCGTTGAGGCGTACGTGACGCCCGTGCTTATGGAAGCGTTCTGAGGAGGAGAACTTGATGCGAGAGGGGAGAGACAGAGATCTGGACACATCGGAGAAGCTGCTGGTACTGGCCATACCCGCCAGCGCGATCTCCGCTCTCGTCGTCTCGTTCTTCGATCCCAGGCTCGTGCTGCTGTTTCTCTTTGGCGGACCTTGCGCGGCCTTTGTCGCCAGACCACTTCGGGACTCGAAGACGTTGAGGTTCATAGCCGCCGGCGGCTTCGCTCTCCTCTTAATATCGACTGTGGTGATGTTCTTGGAAGGATGATCCTGCATGCACGCTGATGCGATAGTCGAGACCCGAAATCTGACCAAGCGCTACGGCCGGATAAATGCCGTGGACGGCCTCGACCTCACGGTGCGCCGGGGCGAGGTCTACGGCTTCCTCGGCCCCAACGGCGCCGGCAAGACCACCACCCTCAGGATGCTGTTGGGCCTGGTCCGCCCGACTTCCGGTTCGGCGAGCGTGCTCGGCGGGAAGCCGGGGGCTCCTGAGGGCCTGAAGAGGGTGGGCGCGCTGGTGGAGTCCCCCGCCTTCTACCCCTACCTTTCAGGCAGGGACAACCTCAGGGTGATCGCCCGCTACTGTGGTGCGCCGCCCTCACGGGTGGACGAGATGCTCGAGACGGTCGAGCTCTCGGGGAGGGCCAAAGACAGGTTCAAGAAATATTCGCTCGGGATGAAGCAGCGGCTCGGGGTGGCCGCGGCGCTCCTGAAGGACCCGGAGCTCCTCATCCTCGACGAGCCTACCAACGGGCTGGACCCGAAGGGGATGGCGGACATGCGCGAGCTGATAAGGAGGCTCGGTCGCGGCGAGAGGACCGTGCTGCTCTCCAGCCACCTCCTCGGGGAGGTCGAGCAGATCTGCGACCGGGTCGGCGTGATCCGCAAGGGCCACCTCGTCGCCGAGGGCACCGTCGCCGAGCTGCGCAGTAAAGCAGGCCTGCTCGTGCGCGCCGCGCCGCTGGAGGACGCCGCGAAGATAGCGGAGGGGCTCGTGGGCGTCGAAGAAGTCGAGGTCTCGGGCGGCCTGCTGAGGCTCACCACCGACCCGGGACGCGCCGCCGAGATAAACCGCAGGCTCGTCTCAGCGGGCCTGGACGTCAGCGAGCTCAGGCCGGCGGAGCAGTCGCTGGAGGAGGTCTTCCTGGAACTCACCGCAGAGGAAGTGGTCTGATGCTCGCGAGCTTCGCGGCGGAGCTGCTCAAGCTCAGGAAGCGCCCGGCGACGTGGATCCTCTGGACGATCTTCGGGCTCTCGATCGTGCTTTTGGGGTATCTGCTTACATATCTGCTGCTCACGGCGCTGGACGGCGGGGCTTCTTCGCAGGGACCCCGGCAGGATGCACCGGTCGCGGCAAAGGGCGCTGTCGCCGAGCTCTACCCGCGAAACGTGCTGGCCACCACCCTGCGGTCGTTCGGAGGGATCGGCGCAGGGGTGGCCCTTATCTTCGGCGCGCTGTCTGTCAGCGGCGAATACGGATGGGATACCCTGAAGATCGTCCTGACGCAGCGTCCGGGCAGGCTCTCTGTGCTCGCGGGCAAAGTAACCGCGGTCGGGGTCGTAGTGCTCGTCGGCGCTGCCGCCGGCCTGGTGCTCGGTGCCCTGTGCAGCTACTCGGTCTCCCTCGCCGAAGGAGCCCCCGTAAGCTGGCCGTCTGCAGGCCGGTGGCTCGAAGCGCTCGGGGCGGGCTGGCTGATCCTCGCCACCAACGCCTACATGGGTCTCTTCCTCGCCGTCTTGCTTCGCAGCGGCGCCCTGAGCGTTGGGACCGGGCTCGTCTGCCTGCTCGTCGTGGAGGGCCTTCTGACCGGCCTTGCGGCTTTCAACGATCGCCTGGAGACCTTTGTTGGAGCGCTGCCCGGCCGCAACTCTACAGACCTCGCGGCAGCTTTCGGTCAGGGCGCTCTGGCTCCGCAGTCCGGGCCTCTCCCTGCAGAGCCCGTAGAACCTCAGCAGGCCGCGCTCGTGCTGGCAGCCTACCTGACAGGGTTTGTAGTGCTCTCCGCGCTCTTCTTCACCCGGCGAGAGGTCACATCCTGAACTTCAACCTGCATGGGCGATACTGGAGCAGCTTTCTCAGTACATGCCCGAGAGGTGTTCGTTCGTTTGCCCACCGCGGGGCCGGTATGGCGGGTCTTTCCCTGCTTCCCAGATCCAGCTGCTGGTCTTGGCGGTATTTCTGCTGCTGTAAGTCTGCGAGTCATTACTCTTTGAGCTTGGCGCTCTGCATGGTGCTCAGGGGCGCGCAGGCTTCGTCGCGGTGATGGGGGATCGCCGCCGGCTGTCCCTGCTCCTGCTGGGATGACAGGCTATGTCGCCCTCCGGATGGCGCTGAGGGAATCCTTCAGACGCCGGTAACATCCCTCGAGTACGGAGAGCCTGACGTGCTCCTCGTCCTGGTGGGCCTGCTCGGGGATGCCGGGACCGTAGTTCGCAGCCGGGACCCCGGCCGCGGCGAAGCGGGCGACGTCGGTCCAGCCCTGCTTGGCCCGCACCTCGGTCTCCGAGGCGAGCTCCTGCAGCAGAGGGTCACCGAGCGCGGGGGGCGCCCCGGCGGCGAAATCCTTCACCTCGAAGGAGAACCCGTGCTCGCGCGCCAGTTTCGCGAAGGTCCGCTCCACGTGATCGCGGCCCCTTCCCGGCGCGAAGCGGTGGTTGACGTTGATACGAAACTCGTCCGGGACGACGTTGGTCGCGACCCCGCCGCGGGCGAGGGTTGGCGTGAGAACCTCGTAGAACCCGAGGCCCTCGACCTCGACCTCCTCCGGCATCCTCTCGTGCAGCGCGGCGAGGAACCCACCGGCTTTCGAGATCGCGTTCTCCCCCAGCCAGGGCCTCGCGGCGTGCGCGGATCTTCCCCGGAAGACGACCTCGACCTGCGCGGTCCCGGCACAGCCGGCCTCGAGCGCCCCGGCGGTGGGCTCCGGGATGAGCGCGAGCCTCGCCTCCAGCACCTCCGGATACTCCTCGAAGACCCTCCCGAGACCGTTCTCCTCGTGCGGCCCCTCCTCCCGCTCGTAGAAGACGAAGAGGGGGTCAACCCGCGCCTCATCCCAGTCCAGGTTCTCCATCAGGGCGAGCATCAGGGCGTCCCCGCCCTTCATGTCCGAGGCCCCGCGGCCGTAGACCTCATCTCCCTCCACCCGCACCGGGATACCGCCCTCCGGCTCCGGCACGGTGTCCAGGTGGCCGGCGAAGACCAGCTTCGGGCGCGAAGGGTCGGGGGTGCGGCGTCGGACGACGAGGTTGTTGGAGGTGCGCCCGACGCTCCAGAGCCCGGAGCCTGCCAGCCGCGCCTCGAGGTCGTCGCAGAGGCGCCTCTCCTCTCCGGTGACGCTCGGGCGCTCGAGGAAGAAGAGCAGCGCCTCGAGCAGCCTCTCCCTCAAGAGGGCACCCCGAACTCGCGCAGCGCCTGGTTGAGCGAGGTCTTGCGGTCGGTCGACTCCCGGCGCCTGCCGATGATGAGCGCCGCCTGAAGCTGGTAGGTGCCGCTCGGGAACTCGCGCGGGCGGCTCCCCGCGACGACGACCGAGCGCGGCGGGACGTAGCCGCGGTAGACCCGCTCCTCCTCGCCGGTCACGTCGATGATCGGGGTGGAGGCCGTGAGCACCACGTTCGCACCCAGCACCGCCTCCTCCCCGACGCGCACCCCCTCCACGACGATGGCGCGAGATCCGATGAACGCCCCGTCCTCGACGACGACGGGCATGGCGCCGGGGGGCTCGAGCACCCCGCCTATTCCCGTGCCGCCGGAGAGGTGGACGTTGCGTCCGATCTGGGCGCCCGAACCCACCGTCGCCCAGGTGTCGACCATCGTCCCGCTCCCGACCCAGGCCCCGATGTTGACGTAGCCGGGCATCACGACCACCCCGGGCTCGACGTAGGCCCCGTAACGCACCGTCCCCGGCGGCACGACCCTCACCCCCGCCTCGGCGAGGTTCTTCTTCGTCGGGATCCTGTCGCGGTATTCGAAGGGACCCGAGGTTATCGTGCGCATCTCGGCTACGACGAAGTAGAGGTTTATCGCCTGCATCACCCAGGCGTTCGAGCGCCACTCGCCGCCGTGCTTCTCGGCGACCCGGAGCTCACCGCGGTCCAGGGCCGCGATGGCGTCGAAGACTGCCTGCCTGTACTCCTCTTCCTCGAGCAGACCGCGGTCTCGATAGGCGGCCTCTATCCTCTCTCTCAAAGGCTTCCCTCCGGTATCCTCGAACACCTCTTCCCGGACCGGGAGCAGTTTAGCAAGATGGAGGCCGGGAGGCTGTTTGAGTGAATTTGATTTCGTTATCGACAAGTACAGTTACACTGCTAATGCTTTGTCAACATCACTCACTTGTTGTTTTCCGTAAGAGGTTCATTATACTTCATATCGGCAGGCGCCAGCCAGAAACGGCGTTAGGGGGAAGGAGAGCTTGATGAAGCGTTCTGGTGTATTGGTTACCACCCTTTTGCTAACTGTGATTGCGGTAATCCTCGCCAGGACTTCCGTTGCGCAGACCTCTTCTGGAGCTAAGCCGAAGAATGCTGAAGGCAAAAACTTTGCTCCGATGACGTTCCATCCATACAAAATACAACACCTCAGCCGTCAAAAAGCTCAGGCACTTGCTCGCCGTCATGGCGATAAAGATCCTTCTTCAGTTACTACGGCTACGGTAGTACGTGCTCCGATGACATTTCACAAGTATGGAGAGTTCAAGCCCCAGGGCAATCTTTACGGTAATTGCGGCATGTCTTTCTTCTATGTCTAATCATCGCCGAGGGGATGCCGCATTTAACTTCGGCTTTACACTCAATCGGACAGCTTACGAACGCGAATACTCTTGGTCTTGGCGCAACAAAGACAATGGGAAATATTATCATTTTGACTCGAAAGTCAAGCCCCTTCATCCACCACGGCGTCACTGGGAGAGATACACGGGCGATTTCCACACTGGGGTAGGGCGTGTAGAAGGTATAGTCGACCTTAGGGCTTATACACGTGATGGGTTCTGCGAAGGTGCTCCCGAGGGTCAAAACAGAATCACAAAATAGGAGCACAGGAGATGCATTTCAGACCGTACCCAGAAGGTACAGGGCCGCCTGATCGTGGGGACGGAGACGAAACGGAGTTCCCGCGCTTTCCTCTGCGGTTCGTGGTATCGGTGGTCCACGAGTTCGAGGCTCAGGGCGTGAGGTGTGTGGTCTCCTCGCTCGAGGCGTGGGATAACGTCCTGGTCGTCCGCTACGCGGGGGAGTACACGACGCCCCCGCCTCACCTGCGCCGGGACCTGAGCATGAGGGAGCTCATGGAGAGGGCCAGGGACGAAGGGTTCAGTTCCAGCGTGCTGGCCGGACGCTGGGAGGCCCGCGATGAGGCGGGAACGGTATACGGCTACGCCGGGGCGGAATTCGGCGGCGGGGAGACGGCGTTCGAGGGGAAGGTGATGTTCAGACCCTCACCTCCTCCACTGGCCGGGACGCTCACGCTCGTCCCGAGAGACCGCGAAGACAGGCAACTGGCGGAGATCCGGGTCGTCCTACCGCCGGCTGGCTAACCTTCGATCCTCTCCCAGCGCCCTATGGCCCTGCGGCACTCCTCGATCGAGGGGACGAGCGCGACCCTTACGTAGCCCTCTCCTCCGGGGCCGAACGAGCGCCCGGGGGCGACTATGATGCCCTCCTCGAGCAGCCGCAGGGCGTACGCCTCGTCGTCCCCGCCGGGGGCTGCGACCCACAGGTAGAAGCTCGCCTCTGTGGGGAGGTAGGGGATGCCCGTCCTCTCGAAGAACTCCGTGAAGAGCGCGCGCTTCTCGCCGAAGATGCGCCGGCGGCGCTCGACGTGGGCGTCGTCGGACCAGGCGGCGGTCGCGGCGGCCTGCACGAAGTAGGGGGTCGCGACCCCGACGGAGGGTCGCATCCTCTTCAGGGCGGAGATCATCTCCGCGTCCCCGGCGATCATCGCCGTGCGGTAACCGGTCATGCCGCTGCGCTTGGACAGAGAGCAGACGGCCAGGGTGCGCTCCCTGCTCACCTCCAGTATCGAAGGCGGCGGCTCGCCGGAGTAGATCTCGTTGTAGCACTCGTCGGAGAGGAGCAGGATGTCATGCTCGCGGCAGAAGGCGGCCACTTCCTCCAGGTAGGCGCGGGGGGCGGAGGAGCCCGTCGGGTTGTGTGGGTAGTTGATCCAGAGCATCCTGGTCCTCTCCGGGTCTACCTCCTCGAGCGGTAGCAAAAAACCATCCTCGCGGCGCAGGTGCACCGGCAGCGGCTCCCCCCCGGCGTAGGCGGTCCCGCGCTCGTAGACCGGGTAGCCCGGCGTGCCGTAGGCGACGCCTTTGCGGACGTGGGAGTGGTGCAGAAAGGCGAACGGGAGGTGGAAGATCGCTTCCTTGGAGCCGTTCGCGGGGATAACCTCCGTCTCCGGGTCTAGCGTCACGCCGTGGCGGCGCCGCATCCAGCCGCAGAAAGCCTCGCGCAGTTCCCTCGAGCCGCTCACGGTCGGGTACCGGCTCACCTCTGGGACGGCGTTTGTAAGGGCCTGCCTTATCCTCTCGTCGGTCGGCTCGCGCGGATCACCGGTGCCGAAGTCGAAGAGCTCGACGCCCCGCTGCTCCAGCTCCCGGCGGCGTTCGTCGAGCCGCAGGAGGGGGTAATCCCCGCCGGATTCGAGCGCGGGGTTCAGGATCAGCCGTTTCACCGGGGTTTCGTGTTCCATCTTCTCCTCGCGTCTGGTTCCGGGGAGGAGTATATTCCCTGTAGGGTCGACTTTGTGAGGGGGCGGGAAGATCGCCGTGAGATGAGGTGGAAGGGCGAGAAGGAGGTAACTTCCGTTGGACGAGTTTCACAGCGAGGGGGGCGCTCTCTTCTGCGAGGACGTACCCCTCTCCGAGATAGCCCGTGAGGCGGGGACCCCGGTCTACGTCTACAGCCACGCGGCGCTCGAGCGGGCCTACCGCGAGCTGGACGGGGCCTTCTCGGGGGCCGGGCTGGAGCACATGATCTGCTACGCGGTCAAGGCGAACGGCAACCTGGCCGTCCTGAGGGCGCTCTCCTCTTTCGGGGCCGGGGCGGACGTGGTCTCCGGCGGGGAGCTCTACCGGGTGATGCGGGCCGGCTTCGACCCCAAGAAGGTCGTCTTCTCCGGCGTGGGGAAGACGGAGGACGAGCTGGTGAGTGGTCTAGGGGAGCGCATCCTGATGTTCAACGTCGAGTCGGCGGGCGAGCTGGAGTGCATCTCGCGGCTCGCGGTGATGCACGGCAAGCGGGCCCGGGTGGCGCTCAGGGTCAACCCGGACGTCGAGGCCGAGACGCACCCGCACATCGCCACCGGGCACTCCTACGCCAAGTTCGGCATCCCCCTCGAGGAGGCCGCCGCGCTCGCGCGCAGGATGGAAGAGTACCGGTGTGTCGACCTGATCGGGATCCACCAGCACATCGGCTCCCAGCTGCTCAAGACCACCCCCTACGTCGAATCGGTCGAGAAGACGGCCGCGCTCGTCGAGGACCTGAGGGACGCCGGACACGACATCCGCTACTTCAACATCGGCGGGGGCTTAGGCATCCGCTACCACGACGAGGAGACACCCACCCCCAAGGAACTGGTCGAGGCGCTGAGATCCTCGCTCGCCGCGACGGGGGCCACGATACTCTGCGAGATGGGCCGCTACATCGCCGGCAACGCCGGGGTCCTTCTGACGAGCGTGCTCTACCGCAAGCAGGGGGGCGAGAAGACGTTCCTGGTCGCCGACGCCGGGATGAACGACCTGCTCCGCCCGAGCCTCTACGACGCCTACCATGAGGTGCTCCCGCTCGAGGACGGCCGGGGTACGGTACACGCCGACCTCGTCGGCCCGGTCTGCGAGAGCGGGGACTTCCTCGCCCGCGACCGCGAACTCCCCGACGCGCGCGAGGGGGATGTGCTGGCGGTGATGGGCGCCGGGGCGTACGGCTTCTCGATGGCCTCCAACTACAACTCCCGCCGCCGCCCGGCGGAGGTCCTGGTGCGGGGTGACCGCTGGGCCGTGGTGCGCGAGCGCGAACACTACGCCGACCTGATAAAAGGGGAGCTCGTACCGGCCTTCCTGTAATCCATCCTCTCCCGGAACTGAGAGGGCCGCGACGTCGTATATGTACGCGGACGATACCGGCTAGCGAGGACAGGAGGGAGTTTTGGAGAACGTGATCTCCCGCGGGCGGTTCATCCGGCTCGGGGCGGCACTCGGTTCCGGAGCCGCCGCTGGGGCGCTGCTCACCGCCTGTGGTGGAGCCGGGAGCAGCGCCGGCGCGCAGAAAGGTGGCTCTTCCACGAAGAAGACGATAGCGAAGGCCGCGAACGTGCCGCCGGGCTCGGCCGTGAAGTTCACCGACGCCGGTCAGCCGGCCGTCCTGATCCACCTGAAGAGCGGACGGTTCGTGGCCTACTCCGCGGTGTGCACCCACATGGGATGCACCGTCGCCTACCAGAAGTCTAGCGGGGATCTCGTCTGTCCCTGCCACGGCTCGGTCTACGACCCGGCCCACGGGGCGAAGGTCCTGCGCGGCCCGGCCCCGCGGCCGCTCCCGAAGATCCCGGTGAAGATAGAAGGCGGAGAGGTCTTGAAGACCTGAGGTTCCAGACGGCTCGAAGCTAAAGTAGAATGCCGGTATGGATCCTTCAGAGGAGCGCATCGGGCTGGGGGGCGCGGCGGCGATCCTGGGGTGCTCCACCGATGAGGTCCGCCGCCACGTAGAGGAGGGTCGCCTGGAGGCCGCACGCTCGGAGGAGGGCGAATACTCCTTCGCCCTCTCCGAGGTGCGCCGTCTCGCCCGGGAACTCAGGGAGGAAGAGGAGATCTTCGAGGGCGAGGTGATAGGGGACGAAGGCTCCTCCCGGCTCCCCGCCGTCCCGTTCGAACGCTACGAGCGCCTGTTGCAGCAGGGGCAGGACTACAAGACGCGCCTGGAGGAGCGCAACCGCCAGCTCGAGGAGATAAGGCGCGAACGCGACGCCGCCCGGGTCGAGATAGACCGCCTCTGGTCCGAGATAGAACGGCTCAACCTCGTCGAGTACCAGCGCGAGCTGCAGGAGAAGACGATCTCCACCCTCGAAGAGGAGAAGTCCCGCCTCGAAGCCGAGCGCGAGCGCCTCATCCAGGAACGCATCAGGCTCGTCGAAGAGAAGTCCGCCCTCGCCGAAGAACGTACCCGCCTCGAAGCCGAACTCGAGTCGCTCAAAAAACGCCGGGGCTTCTTCCGCCGCCTCTTCGGTGGGTGATTTGATCTGGCTCACATCATCCCGCCGGATTCCTTGACGCCCGGCTCGTTCGGCGGTACCTTGCCGGTGTGGTTGTTGCGAATGATTGTCATTTGTATGTGCCCGAAGCGGCCGGGAGCCGGAGGGGGTAGGTTTTCATGCTGCAGAACTTCAGGTTGCGTCGCCTCTTGAACCCCTGGTCCTTCGCGGTGGCGCTGATAGCGGCGCTGGTCGCTGGGATCATGGTGTGGCAGGCGGTCGAGTGGGGTGGCAACCCGCCGGACCCGAGCCAGGCGCGCAACCTGAGCCCGGCCTCGGCGATCCTGAACAGCGGCATACTCGTCTTCCGCGAGGGGCTCGAGGCGATACTCGTCCTCTCGGCGATAACCGCCGGGCTCATGCGCGGCAAGAGCGGCTTCTGGAAGCCGGTCGCGACCGGATCGGGGGTGGGTTTCGCCGCAACGATAGCCACCTGGTTCATCGTCGTCGCGATAATCTCCGCTGTGAACGCACCGGCGCTCGACGTGCAGGCCGCGACCGGGCTCCTGGCGATACTGGTCCTGCTCGTGGTGATGAACTGGTTCTTCCACAAGATCTACTGGACCGGTTGGATCGGGATGCACCACCGCCGGCGCCGCCAGGTGATGGAGCGCTCGGGGGGCGCGCTCTCCGGAGCATTCTGGGGCCTCGCCCTGCTCGGCTTCTCCGCCATCTACCGGGAGGGCTTCGAGGTCGTCCTCTTCCTGCAGAACCTGAGGCTTAAGGTGGGCTCCGAGGAGGTGCTTCTGGGGACCGCCATCGGGCTCGTGCTCACCCTCGGCGTCGCCGCGCTAACCTTCTCCATGCAGCACAAGCTCCCCTACAAGAAGATGCTCATCGTCACCGGCGTGATGCTCGGGCTCGTGCTCGTCGTCATGGTCGGCGAGAGCGTGCAGGAGATGCAGCTCGCTCACTGGCTCCCGACCACCACCCTCCCGATACCCATCCCCGGCTGGATGGGGATGTGGTTCGCCGTCTTCCCCACCCTCGAAGGACTCCTCGCCCAGGCCGTCGCCGCCTTCCTGGTCATCGGATCCTACCTCGGCGCCGAGTACGCCCGCGTCTGGCGCCCGCGCCAGAAGGCCCGCGAGGAGGGGCGCGAGATGACCCTCCGCCAGAGCACCCGCGAGGCGTGATGGATCCCACCCGCTGAAACCCCACCGGGGCCGCTCGCGCGGCCCTTCCTTTTGCCTGCTTTTTTCAAAAAATATTGAAATTTTCGAAAATGTCGAATAAGATGGGTTGTATGAAGGTTTCGCTGGACGAGGAGCGGCGGGAGTACGTCGAGGAGTTTGCGACTTTTTGGGCTGGATTCGGGCTGCCGCGGGTGCAGGGGAGGGTGATGGGGCTTCTGCTGGTCTCCGACCCGCCGGAGAGGACGGCGGAGGAGATCGCGGGTGCGCTGGGGGTGAGCCGGGGGTCGGTGAGCGGGGCGACGCGCAGTCTCGTACGGCTCGGTATCGTGGAGCGGGGCAGGCGGCCGGGGGAGAGGAAGGACTACTTCAGGGCGCGGGCGGACTGGAGCGAGCTGGTGCGGCAGCAGGCCGGGACGTACGCGACGTTCCGGTCCCTCGCCGAGCGGGGACTCCGGGTGATGGAGGGGGCGAGCCCGCGTTCCCGGCGGGCGCTCGAGGAGGTCAGGAGCCTCTACGGTTATCTGGAGCGGGAGATGCCCCGGCTGCTGGAGCGCTGGGTCCGGGAGCGGGGAGAAGGCGGATGAGCGTCGTGATACGGGCGGCGGGTCTCACCAAGACGTACCGTGGGAGGCGGGGGGTGGCGGGGCTCGACCTCGAGGTCGAGGAGGGTGAAGTCTTCGGCTTTCTCGGGCCCAACGGGGCCGGGAAGACCACCACCATCCGCACGCTCATGGGGTTTCTGCGGCCGGATGAGGGGCGGGCCGAGGTCTTCGGGTTCGACGTGTGGCGGGAGAGCGTCGAGGTGAGGTTGCGGGTCGGGAACCTGCCCGGGGAGCTCGCCTTCGAGGACCGGATGACGGGTGAGCAGATCATCCGGCTCTCCGCCCGGCTGCGTGGGGTGGATGATCTCTCCTACGCCCGTGCGCTCGCCCACAGGCTTGATGCCGACCTCACCCGTCCCGTGCGCAGGCTCAGCCGGGGAAACAGGCAGAAGGTCGGGATCGTACAGGCGATGTTCCACCGGCCGCCGCTTCTGATCCTCGACGAGCCGACCGGTGGGCTCGACCCCCTCGTGCAGGAGGAATTCCTGCGGATGATACGTGAGGTGAAGGAGGAGGGGCGTACGGTCTTCTTCTCTTCGCACAACCTGGCCGAGGTCGAGCGCGTCTGCGACCGGGTGGGGATCATCCGGGAGGGTACGCTCGCCGCTGTCGAGGAGGTCGGGAGGCTGCCCGGCCGGTCCTTCCGGCGTGTGAGGCTGACCTTCGATTCGCCCGCCGACCCGGCCCCCTTCGCCGCGCTCCCCGGGGTCGACGAGCTGAAGCAGGAGGGTGCTGTGCTTTCGTTCCGGGTCCACGGCGATCTCGACGCGGTCGTCAAGCTCGCCGCGGGGCACACGGTCGTGGACATCGAGGTCGAGCGTCCCTCGCTCGAAGAGGTCTTCCTGGCGTACTACGGCGAGGAAGGGGAGGAGAGATGAGGGGGGCGAAGGTTCCTTCTGCCTCGACCCGGATCGTCGTGCTGGCCGGAAGCTCCCTCAGGCTTCGGTACAGGGGTGCGCTCGTCTGGGGAGTGTATCTGGCGGCGCTCGGCATCGCGTACGTCGCGCTCTACCCCTCGCTGGCGGACCAGCGGGAGCTTCTGAACGGCCTCGTGGGCAGGCTGCCGCGTGCGGCGCGGAGCCTCTTCGGTTTCGGTGCGGGCGCCGGGTTCGGCTCCATAGAGGCTCTTCTCGCCACCGAGCTGCTCGGCTTCATGGCGCCGCTCGCGCTCGCCTTCTTCGCCATCCTCGCCTCCGCCTCCGCGCTCTCCGGAGCGGAGGAGGACGGGAAGATCGACGTGGTGATGAGCAACCCCATAGCACGGTGGCAGCTCGTCGTCGGCAGCTTCGTAGCCAGCATGCTCTCGCTGGCGATCATCCTGGCCGTCATGGGGGTGCTGATGGAACTCGCCGCCCTCGTGGTGGGTGTCGATCTCTCCCCGGCCCGACTGGCGGAGGCGCTTCTGAACCTGTGGCCGATGTCCGCCCTTTTCGGGGGCTTCGCGATGC
The DNA here is from genome assembly GCF_059772285.1 of Rubrobacter sp. M3-4. Classification (NCBI taxonomy): domain Bacteria; kingdom Bacillati; phylum Actinomycetota; class Rubrobacteria; order Rubrobacterales; family Rubrobacteraceae; genus Rubrobacter; species Rubrobacter sp. M3-4. The sequence continues at coordinate 275,559 of NZ_JCBAJP010000001.1, read as the reverse complement.
TGTGCTCCGCGCTCACGCACCGGCGGGCCCCGGCGGTGGGCATCCCCGGGGCCGTGCTCGTCTTCATGTACATCCTCAACGCGCTCGCCGGGAGCGTCGGGAGCATCGAGGACCTGCGCTACCTCTCGGCCTTCCACTACTACGGCGCCGCCATCCGGCAGGGGATCGACTGGTCGAACTTCGCCCTGCTCTCTGCCTCCGCCCTGCTTCTCGTGGTGCTGGCGGCCCTGGCGTTCGGCAGGAGGGACGTCTACACGTAGACGAGTGGTCCGGGGCGGTGCTAGAGTTCGTTTCCATGCGGAACGAAGAACTCGCCGGGCTCGTGGTCCGGGCGCGGGGTCTCGCGCTCTTCCGGGGCGTGCTCGGCACCCGGCCCGCCCGGGATCTGCTGTCCCTGCTCGGCCTGCTGGCGCGGGAGAGGCCGGACGCCGGGGAGGTGGCCGGGGTAGTGGGAGGGCTCTGGGCGGGTCTCGCCGCCTCCCGCGATCCCCTGCTCCCCGACGCCTGGCAGGCGCACTTTCTCGGGAGCATCCTCGACGACGAGAACCCCTTCAGCCTCGGTGCCGAGACGGGGGAACTTCCCCCGGCTCTCCTGGGGCAGGCCCGGCGCGAGCTCCCGGTGCTGCAGGGGCTCTTCGGGCTTGGGACCAGGTCTCTGCTCGCGCTCGTCGAGGAGCGCCTCCCGGAGCTCGGAGGGCTCTGGGAGCCGCTGGTCCATCCCGGGGCCGGCGGGGACGTCTCTCCGAGGCAGGAGATCGCGCGCAAGCTCGCCGCCGCGCCCGACTGGGGCGGGTGCGCGGAGCTTCTCGCCGGGCACTTCGCCCGCCAGGGGGCGGGGACGCTCGGGCGCTACAGGGCCTTCCGCTGGCGGGAGGGGGGACTCGTACCGGTCGAGAGCCCGGACCCGGTGCGCCTGGAGGATCTCGTAGCCTACGAGGAGGAGCGGCGGCCCCTGATCGAAAACACCGAGCGGCTGCTCGCCGGGCTGCCCTCCCACCACGCGCTGCTCTACGGTCCTCCGGGGACCGGGAAGTCGTCCACCGTCAAGGCGCTCGCCAACGCCTACGCCGCGGACGGGCTGAGGCTGGTCGAGCTACCCAAGGAGGATCTCGGCCGGCTTCCCGAGCTCATGCAGGCGCTGCGCCGGAGGGGAGCCCGTTTCATCGTCTTCGTCGACGACCTCTCCTTCGAGGAGGACGAGGTCTCGTACAAGACGCTCAAGGCGCTGCTCGAGGGGAGCGTCGCCCCACCCCCGCAGAGCGTCCGGCTCTACGCGACCTCCAACCGGCGCAACCTGGTGCGCGAGCGCTTCTCCGACCGGGAGGAGGACGACGTGCACGCCCACGATACCATGCAGGAGAAGCTCTCCCTGGCCGCCCGATTCGGGCTGCGCGTCACGTTCCCGCCGCCGGACCAGAAGCGCTACCTCGAGATAGTCTTCGGGCTCGCGCGGGCGCGGGGCCTGGCGATGCCGGAGGAGGAGCTGCGGGAGAGGGCGCTGCTCTGGGAGCGCTGGCACCCCGGACGCTCGGGGCGCACCGCCCGGCAATTCGTCGACGGGCTCGAGGCCGGGTTGAAGGAGCGCTAGAGGAGAAGCCTGCCCTCGCAGACGTACTCCGCCGGGCCGGACATGTAGAGGGGGCCTTCCCCGCCGTCCCACTCGACGACGACCACCCCGCCGTCCAGCTGCACCCGGACCGGGCTCCGGGCGAGACCCTCCCGCAGGGCGGCCGCCGCCGTAGCGCACGAGCCCGAACCCGAGGCGAGGGTCTCGCCCGCGCCGCGTTCCCAGATCCTCATCCGCACGGAGCCTCCGCCGCCGGCGGAGGCGAACTCGACGTTGGTGCCCCCGGAAAAGAGCGGGTCCCGCTCCACCTTCGGGCCGATCCGGCGCAGTTCGATCTCCTCGACGTCCTCCGCCGAGGGCAGGAAGGCGACCGCGTGCGGGTTGCCCATGGAGACGCGGAGGAAGGTGTAGCCGTGCAGATTCGCCTCGCCGCCGAAGGACGGGCGCCCCATCTCGACGCGCGAGGAGCCGTCGGGGTTCAGCACGACCTTCTTCATGCCCGAGGCCGTCTCTACCAGGAGCGCGTCGCCGGAGACCAGGCCCCGGTCGCGGGCGTAGCGGGCGAGACAGCGGATGCCGTTGCCGCACATCTCGGCGAGAGAGCCGTCGGAGTTCAGGTAGACCATCCTGACGTCCGCCCGCTCCGAGGGAGCGGCGACGAGGATCCCGTCGGCCCCGACCCCGAAGTGCCGCTCGCAGGCCCGGCGGGCGAGGGCGGGAAGGTCCACGCCCTCGACCTCTTCCGGATCGAAGATGAGAAAGTCGTTCCCGGCCCCGTGCATCTTGGTGAAGCGCATGCTATGAAGCAGTATACAGGCGGGAGACGGGAAGCGAGGTGAGAGCGTGGAGGGCGGAGAAGGGGTCTGCCTCGAGGCCGAGGCCGAGCGGCTGTGGCGCTCGGGGATGGACCCGCAGGAGATATCCGAGAGGATGGGTGTCGATCCCGGCTGGGTCGAGGCGCTCGTCTCGATGTGGGAGCCCGAGGAGCAGGACTACTCCTCGTAGCGGCCGCCGAGGTGGCGGGCCAGGAAGCGCTCGGCCGCGGCGTAGAACTTCAGGCGGTTCTCCGGCCGGGCGAAGCCGTGTCCCTCGTCCTCGAAGAGCAGGTACTCGTGCTCGACGCCGTTCTCTTTCAGGGCCGAGACGATCTGCTCGCTCTCGGCCCGCTTGACCCGCGGGTCGTTCGCGCCCTGGGCGATGAGGAGCGGGATCTTTATGTCCTTCGCCCGGAAGAGCGGCGAACGGCTCTTCAGGAACTCCTCCTCGGTCTTCGGGTTGCCGACCCGCTCGGTGAACGTGGAGATCAAAGGCTTCCAGTACGGCGGGATCGTGTTTATGAGCGTGATGAGGTTCGAAGGACCGACTATGTCCACCGCGCAGCGGAAGAGGTCGGGGGTGAAGGCCGCCCCGACCAGGGCGGCGTACCCGCCGTAGGATCCGCCGTAGATCGCGACCCTCTCCGGGTCGGCGATCCCCTCTTCGACGGCCCAGCGCACGGCGTCGACCAGGTCGTCGTGCATCCTGCCGCCCCACTCCTTGTTGCCGGCGTTGAGGTAACGCTTGCCGTATCCGGTCGAGCCCCGGTAGTTGACCTGCAGGCAGGCGTAGCCGCGGTTGGCGAGCCACTGGGCCTCCGGGTCGTAGCCCCACTCGTCGCGGGCCCAGGGCCCGCCGTGGACGTCGAGGACCATCGGGAGCGGCTTCCGCGCCCCCGGCGGGAGGGTGAGGTACCCCTCGATCCGGAGCCCGTCGCGGGAGGTGAACGAGATGGGCTCCATCTTTGCCAGAGTGTAATCCGCGAGCGCCGGACGGTCGTGGAAGAGTAGCGTGCCCTCTCTACTCTTCCGGTCGTAGGAGTAGAAGGAGCCCGGGCCGTCGTCGGCGGTGAAGGCGACGATCCACCGTCGGTCCCCCCGGTCGCGGCTCACGACGGAGAAGTCCCCGGGGTGCAGCGAGCGTATCGCCTCGAAGTCCTCCCGGATCTCCTCGTCGAGCACCTCCCACTCGGTGCGGGCGCGGGCGAAGGCGACGGCCTGCACCTCGCGTGTCTCGGGGTGGACGAGCACCCCGGAGACGTCGTAGCGGGGGTCTTCGGCCAGGACTTGGATCTCATCCGTCTCGGGGTCGAGCTCCACCAGCCGGGCGGTATCCGCGTTGCGGGAGTCGCGCAGGAAGATCCTCCGTCCGTCGCCGGAGAAACCCACGGGGCCGCTCGAGAGCCCGTCCTCGGCGCTCCAGCGGAGTATCTCACGCCACTCTGCCTGCTCGTCCTCGCGGAAGAGGAGCCCGAGGGAGCCGTCGGGGTAGACCGTGGCCGCGCCGCGCACGCGCAGGTCGGCGTCGGCGAGCCAGCCGGCTACGTTGCCCGGGTTCTCGGCGAGGAGCTCGAGCTCGCCGCTCTTAAGGTCGAGGGCGCAGGCGTCGTGCAGCTCGGGGTTGCGGCGGTTGAGTTCGATCAGGATCTTTTCCGGGTGGCGGCGGCTCTTCTCGAGCGGGCGGACCTGCACGTTCTCGAAGGGTGTCAGGGAGCGGGCGGCCACCTCGTCAGCCTTCGGCCTCACGGCGTACATCCGCCAGTTCTCGTCTCCGTCCTCATCCTGCAGGTAGAGGAGGTGATCTCCGTCCTCGGCCCAGAAGTAGGCGCGGATGCCCCGCTTCTCGTCGTCGGTCACCGGCCGGAAATCTTCGCTGCCCGGCTTCGATCCGGCCGGACCGACCCAGACGTTGAGAATCCCGTCCTTCGGGGCGAGGTAGGAGAGCAGGGTGCCGTCGGGGGAGAGGCGTGGGGAGGTCATCTCGGGGTTGCCGAAGAGGACTTCTCGGGGGATGAGCGGGACACGCTCTTCGTGCGGCATCTTCTTCCTCCTCTCGCCGGGAAACCGGGTGAGAGTTTAACGCGCTTCGGTACCGGAGTGATCCCCCGGGCTCTTCTGGGACGAGACGATCGCGGCGGCAACGTCCCGCTGGTAGGTGCGCAGCGCGAGCAACAGGATCAGACCGTTCAATACGAGCAGGGGAAGGAGGACGAGGAAGACCCTCTCCAACCCGAGCGAACCGCCGCCGAGAGCGGCGGAGAGGGCCCCGAAGGAGACCGGGGCGAGCCCCTCGGCCCCGGAGCGCAGGACCTGCCGGATCGACTCCGCCCTCCCCCTCAGACGACCCACCAGCACGTCGACCCGGATCGCGTCGAGCGACGGCCTCGCCCCTGCGAGGAAGAACGCCCCGGCGGCGAAGAAGGGGATGGAGACGGAGAGCGAGCGCGAGATGAACGCCGGGTAGAGCGCGACCACCGAGAGCACGTAGCTCACCGAACCCACCAGGATCCTGCTGTTCACCACCCCGCGCCGCAGCAGCGCGTCGCTCAGTCGGCTGAGCGCCACCACCCCCGCCACCGCGCCGATGCCCACGACGAGGATCGCGAGGTTGGCCTCGCCCTGCGAGATGCCGTACCAGCCGGTGGCAAACACTATGGCGAAGGTGGCGATGGCCTGGAAGAAGAAGTCACCCACCGACCGGGCCACGAGCACGATGAGGTCGGTGCGCACCTCGACCGTGTACTTCGCCGCCTCCCACATGGACATCTCGGAGGGGTCGTGCTCCAGCAGCCCGTGCGGGCTCGGCTCGACGCCGCGCTCGCGCACGAGCCTGCGCACCAGGCTCTCCTCGCCCCCTTCCTCCGGGCCTTCGGCCCCGACCCGCTCCGGCTCCCCGACCCTCCAGAGGGCGAGCGCGAGAGCCGCCCCGCCCGCGGCGAGCAGCCAGAAGTTCCACCGCCAGGAGGCCACCCGCGAGAGGATGGGCGGGAGCACGTATCCTATGCCCAGCCCGATCAGGACGCCCGCGTTGACGATGCCGAGCGCCCGCGACCGCCTCGCCGCCGGGACGATGTCCCCGATCAGGGAAGGTATCACGGGGCCGGAGGTCGCCGCTGCCATCCCGAGGGCGAAGCTCGTCCCGAAGAACATCCAGAAGCCGGTCGAGGCTCCGAGCGCACCCATGGCCGCCGCCCATACCACGAAGCTCCCCGCCAGCAGCAACGTGCGCCGGGCCCTGTCGGCGAGCATCCCGAGCGGTACGGCGGCCCCGGCGCTGACGAAGAGCAGCGCCGTGGAGAGCATCCCGAGCCGGAAGTTTCCTATCCCGAAGGCGTGCTTGAGCGTGGGGCCTATGGCCCCTATGAGCCCGCGCTCGGCGTAGTCGAGAGCGACCACGAAGAAGAGCAGCAACAGCACCCGCCGGCGGTTGCTCGCGAGCAGTCCGTGCACGGCTCGCTGCAGCCTGCGGACACCCTGAACCACCCGGCCGAACCTCCCGGTCAGGGCCGGCGGGATGCCGCCGGCCGAACTTCGGCCGCGCCCGCGCGGCCCTCAAATCATCCTACCAGCGCACCCTACCCCGCGGGGATTTTATCTCGCCGCCCCACGCAGCCTCTCCAGATGTGCGTCCAGCAGCGCCCTCTGCTCCTCCGGCGGCCACTTCCCGGGTTCGAAGACGGCCTGCATCCCAACGCCGTCCACCAGCGCGACGAGCGAGTTGGCCTCCCGCACGGGGTCCAGCGTAGAGCCGAGATCCCCCCGCCGCTGGGATTCCTCCACCAGCGCCCGCACCACGCCGCGCCACAGCGAGTACCAGTAGTTCTGCTCGGCCCTCAGCGCCTCGTCCCGCGCCGCCCGTGCCCAGAACTCGAGCCAGACGCGCATCTCCTCGGCCCTCTCCTCGTCCAGCGGCAGCGCCTCCAACAACACGGCCCTGAGCGCCTCGATCCCCACCTTGCCGCGGATCCCACGCTCGAAGCGTCCCACGGCTCTCTCTACCGAGACGTGTAGCGTGTGTACCAGCAACGCGTCCTTGTCCTCGAAGTAGTGCGCCAGAACCCCCGTGGAATACCCGGCCTCAGAGGCGATCTCACGCACCGTCGCAGCCTCCAGCCCCCCCCTCGCCACGGCCCGCCACGCCGCCTCCGCTATCTCTCTCCTCCGCCTCTCGTGATCCACCACCCTCGGCAATTCGAACCTCCAGCTTGTCTCCCCGCTGAAATATATTATAACGATCATCCGAAATAAAACGTAAAGGAGGGGCATGGCCTGGTTGCTTCTGGTAGTGGCGGGATTTTTCGAGGTTGGGTTTGCGCTGGGGCTCAAGCTCTCGCAGGGGTTCACGCGGCCTTGGCCGGTGGTCGGGATGGTGGTTTCGGGAGCGATGAGCTTCTCTTTGCTGGCGTGGGCGATGCGGGGGTTACCGGTGGGGACGGCGTATGCGGTATGGACCGGGATCGGGGCGGCGGGGACGGTGGCGTTCGGGATAGTGTTTCTCGGGGAGCCTGCGGGTCTCCTGCGGGTCGGGGCGATAGCCCTCATCCTGGCCGGGGTCGTCGTGTTGAGGCTGACGGAGGTCGGGTAGTGCTCTTCTGGTTCTATCTGGTCGTGGCGATAGTGCTCGAGGTCGCGGGGACGAGTGCTATGAAGCTTTCGGAGGGTTTTACGCGGCCGGGCCCTTCGGCGGCGATCCTCGTACTGTATGGGGTGAGCCTCTATCTGTTCACGCTCGCGCTCAAGAAGATAGACGTGAGCGTGGCGTACGCGGTGTGGAGCGGGGTTGGGACGGCGATGATCGCGCTGGTCGGGGTGCTGTGGTTCCGGGAGCCGGTGACGGCGCTGAAGATGGTCTCGCTTCTGCTGATAATCGCCGGGGTCATCGGGCTCAACCTGGGGGGCGTGCGCGGGTAGGGGCCGGGGGAGCTTCTGTGAGAAAACTCTAATGTTCTTCCTAATTCGCTCCCAGGTTTCGATGACAAGCTATGCAAACGAAGGTTTATCGGTCTCGACGGGAGGCGGGGATTCGGAGATGGTGCGGTTTTGATGGCGGAAGTTTTTGCAGTAGCGGTCTTCGTCGCGGTACTTTTGGTCATCGCGGCCGAGCTGGTCAACCGCACGGTCGCGGCCCTCCTCGGTGCGGCCGTGGTGATCTCCTTCGGCGTGGTCGGGCAGCACGAGGCCGCGGTCAAGTTCATAGATTGGAACACCATCGGTCTCCTGGCGGGGATGATGGTGATGGTCGCGATCCTGAACCAGACCGGCCTGTTCGAGTACCTGGCCATAAAGAGCGCCCAGTGGGGCAAGGCCCGGCCTGGGAGGATACTGGTGCTGCTCAGCGTGACGACGGCCGTCCTCTCCGCCTTCCTGGACAACGTGACGACGGTGATACTCATGGTCCCGGTGACGTTCCTGATAGCCGACACCCTGAGGGTCTCGCCGGTTCCTTTCCTGCTCGCCCAGGTCATGGCGTCGAACGTGGGTGGCGCAGCCACGCTCATCGGCGATCCGCCGAACATCCTGATCGGGAGCGCCGCTGGGCTGTCCTTCACCGACTTCGTCTCGAACCTCGCTCCGGTGGTGATCCTCTCCCTTCCGGTGGTTCTGACGTACCTGTACGTGGTGTTCCGCAGGGACCTGCGGTACAGCAAGGGTGCGGAGGCGGACGTCCAGAGGCTCGATGCCCGGGGGGCCATCCGGGATGCGGTCCTGCTCCGCAAGTCGCTCCTGGTCCTCGGTGCCGTGGTGGGGGCCTTCTTCCTGCACGGCTTCCTGCACCTCGAGGCGGCCACCGTGGCCCTGTTCGGGGCCGCCGTCCTCATGCTCTACGCCAGGAGCGACGTGGAGAAGGTGTTGCGGGACGTCGAGTGGCCCACGCTGCTGTTCTTCGTCGGGCTCTTCGTTCTGGTCGGCGGGCTGCAGGCCACCGGAGCCGTGGGCAGGATCGCCCAGCTTCTGGCCGGTATCGGGGAGCCCACCTCCGTCGCCACGGCGGTCGCGATCATCTGGGGCAGCGCGTTCGCCTCCGGCATCGTGGACAACATACCCTTCACGGCCACCATGGTCCCCGTGATCAAGGAACTGGCCCAGGCTCAGGGGCTCTCCGATGCCGAGATCCGGCCGCTGTGGTGGGCGCTCGCCCTCGGGGCGGACTTCGGCGGCAACGCCACCCTGATCGGGGCTTCGGCGAACGTCGTCGTCGCCGGCATGAGCGAGCGGGCTGGCAGGAGGATCTCTTTTTTCCGGTTCATGATCTATGGCATCCCGGTGACCGTCCTTTCGCTCGTCGTGGCGACGGCTTACGTGCTCTTGAGGTACTACGTGTGAGGGTTTGACTATGATGGATCTGATGCGAAATACCGCTTGCTCGCCCGGGGATACGGTCCGTGCCGTACTCCGGTTCAGGTGGGAGAGGGAGTTCGAGGCGGTCATGGTCGAATTCCACAGGACCACCTTCGGTGGTGCGGCGTATGGGAACCGCATCGTGTTGCTGGAGCGGAGCCGCGAGTACACCATTGAGGACGGCCGGCCCTGTGTCGTCGCGAGCCTCGAGGGGATCGTCCCCGACTCAGTCCGGCCCGGTACGTACGTGTGCCGCTACGTGCGCTGCTTCGTGCCCGGACGCGGCTGGTTGATACTGTTCGAGAACGTCGGCGGTGTGAGCCTTCTGGTGCGCAGGGGGCCACCCGTTGTCCGGCCGGGAGAGGAGGGGGCGGAGTTCCTCGCCCTGGAGGTCGGCGTTTAGAGGACGAAGGGGCCGGTGTTGGACTCGCTCCTAGCCGAGTACCTCGCGCATCGAGTAGAGACCCGGTTCCGCCGTAGCGGCGAACCTCGCGGCTTTGAGGGCGCCCGTGGCGAAGACCCTCCTGGAGAGGGCGCGGTGGGTCACCTCCACCTCCTCGTCGTCCCCGAGGAAGAGGAGGCGGTGCTCCCCGACGACCGCCCCGCCACGGACGGCGTGCACCCCGATCTCGCCTTTCTTCCGCGGGGCCACACCCTCGCGGCCGAAGGTGGCGACTTCCTCCAGCTTCACGCCTCTCCCTTCCGCGGCGGCGCGCGCCAGGAGCAGCGCCGTCCCCGAGGGAGCGTCCCGCTTGTTCCTGTGGTGGGCCTCGACGAGCTCTATGTCGTAGGACCCGCCGAGCCGCTCCGAGAGCAGGCGCACCACTTCGCGCAGGAGGTTCACCCCGACGCTCGTGTTCGGGGCGAGCACGATGGGCACCCTCCCGGCGGCCTCCCTCACCTGCTCCGTCTGCTCCCCGGAGAGCCCGGTCGTCCCGATCACGGCGGGCTTCGCGTAGGCGAGGTGCTCCACGGTCGCCTCCGGTGTCGTGAACTCGATCAGGACCTCCGCGTCCTCCGGAGGGGCCTCCGTGGCGGCGACGCCGACCCGGCCCCACCCGCACAGCTCGCCCAGGTCCTCGCCCAGGTGCTCCGAGTCGGACCGGACCACCCCTCCGGCGAGCTCGAGGTCCTCGCTCTCTAGCACGGCCCGACAGAGCTCGCGGCCCATCCGGCCCGCCGCCCCGATGATCGCTGCTCTTATCACACTTCTTCGGGGGTGGGGAGCAGGTGGGAGTGGCGCTCGAGTACCTCCTGCAGCCTGCGGAGGTTCTCCCCCTCCATCGGCGAGAGCGGCAGCCGCATCTCGTCCGAGCAGAGCCCCAGCAGCGAGGCTGCGGTCTTCACGGGGATGGGGTTCGTCTCGATGAAGAGCGCCCGGAAGAGGGGCAGGAGCTCGTAGTGCATCTCGCGTCCGCGCGCGAAGTCGCCCGAGAGGAGCGTGCGGACCATCCGCGAGACGGCCGCCGGGGCGACGTTCGAAGCCACCGAGATCACGCCGTCGCCGCCGAGCGCGATGATCGGGAGCGTCAGCGAGTCGTCCCCGGAGAGGATGACGAACTCCTCCCCGCACGTCCGGCGGATGTCGGCGGCGAGGTCCATCGAGTGGGTCGCCTCCTTCGTTCCGACGACGTTCGGGATCTCCGCCAGGCGCGCGGTTGTCTCCGCCGAGAGTGCGACCCCCGTGCGGGAGGGGATGTTGTAGAGGATCAGGGGGAGCGAGGTGCTCTCCGCGATCGCGGCGAAGTGGCGGTAGAGCCCCTCCTGGGTCGGCTTGTTGTAGTAGGGGGTGACCTGCAGCGAGCCGTCGGCGCCCGCCTCCTCGGCCATCTTCGTGTAGCGGATCGCCATGTCGGTGCTGTTCGAGCCGGTGCCCGCGATCACCGGGACCCGACCGTTCGCCACCCGGACCACGGTCTCGACGACGAGCCGGTCCTCCTCTTCGGAGAGGGTCGGGCTCTCCCCCGTCGTGCCGCAGGGGACGAGGCCGTCGACGCCCTGGTTGATCTGGAACTCCACCAGTCCTTCGAGCGCCTCGACGTCGACCTCGCCGTTTCTGAACGGTGTGACGAGCGCGGTGAAGGTGCCTCTAAACATCTCTCTCCTCCAGCTCGAAGTCCCTGTGGAGGCTTCTTACCGCCTCCTCCACCCTCTCCACGGGTATAACACATGTTACCTGTATCTCCGAGGTCGAGACCATCCGGATCGGGATGCCCGCCCGACCCAAAGAGGCGAACATCCTGGCCGCGTATCCGGGGCGGTTGAGCATGCCGGTCCCGACCACCGAGACCTTCGCCAGGCCCAGTTCGCCCTCGGCCTCGCCGCCCAGGGAGGAGGCGACCTCCCCGGCGAGCTCCCTGGCCTCCTCGTAGTCGCCGCGCCGCACGGTGAACGCCACGTCGGAGATGCCCTCGCGGTTCGCGCTCTCGACGATGACGTCGACCGAGATGCCGCGCCCGGCGAGCGGTTCGAAGACCTTGCTTAGCGTCCCCGGGCCCGTGCGGATCCCACGCAGCGTGATGCGCGAGACGTCCAGGTCGTGGACTATCCCGGCGACCGTCTCCCGCGTCTCCAGGTGTTCCAAGACGTCACCTCCCCTTATCACCGTGCCCGGACCCTCTTCGAAGGAGCTCTTCACGTGCACCTCCACCCCGTAGAGCGCGGCGAGCTCGACCGCCCGCGGGTGCATGACCTTCGCCCCCCGCCAGGCCATCTCCGCCATCTCGGCGGTGGAGATCTCGGGTATCCTGCGCGCTGCGGGGACGATCCTCGGGTCCGCGGTGTAGACGCCGTCTACGTCGGTGTAGATCTCGCAGCGGCTGGCCCCGAGCGCCGCGGCGAGCGCGACCGCGGTCGTGTCCGATCCGCCCCGCCCGAGCGTCATCACGTCGCCCAAAGAGTTCATCCCCTGAAAGCCCGCGACGATCACGACTTTTCCCTCGCCGAGCAGTTTCTTTATTCGATCCGGGCGCACCTCGGAGATGATCCCCGAGCCGTAGCGGCCGGTCGTCCTCATCCCGGCCTGCGGGCCGGTCAGGGAGACGGCCTCGACCCCCCGGTCGGAGAGCGCCATCGCCAGGAGCGCTACCGATTGCTCTTCACCGGTCGCCAGCAGCTGGTCTATCTCGCGCGGGGAGGGGTTCTCGCTCACCTCGGAGGCGAGGTGCAGCAGGTTGTCGGTCGTCTTGCCCATCGCCGAGACCGTCACCACGAGGTCCACCCCCGACCTTCTCGTCCGGGCGACGCGCCCGGCCACTGCTTTTATGTGCTCGGCGGTCGCGACCGAGCTTCCGCCGTACTTCTGGACGATGATCCCCAAGGCTGTTTCTTCCTCCCGACGCGGGATGTTCTTCCGGCGGATAGCCTAGCGCATGCGGTCGGATTTCGCACCATCATCCCCCGGCCTCCGGGCGAGTTCTTCTCGAATCCCGAGCCGTCCCCGGCTGAGCTTCACCCACCCGGCGGTGATCACCATCCCGACGAGCACCGCGGCGGTCACGAGCAGCCCACCCTCCGGGCCGAACGCCCCGCCGGTCCAGACGTCCGGCCCGCGCTCGCGGCTGGCGAAGAAGACCGCCCCGACCGGAGAGGTGCCGCTCACCGGTAGTCCGTAGACCACGCCCTCGAAGATGTTCCAGGTTATGTGGATGCCGATCGGGATCGCGAGCTCCCCGGTGAGGACGTACCCGGTTCCCAGCAGGAGCCCGGCGAGCGCCACGTTCGCCGCGCTGACGGCGGTGGCGTTGGGGTTGAACAGATGCAGGAGACCGAAGAAGGCCGAGGACAGCACCCAGGCTGCCACCACCGCCCCGCGCTCTCCGATGAAGGGGAGGTTGAGCCCTTCGGCCAGGTTTCTGAGCTGGTATCCGCGGGAGAAGGTCTCTTCGTAGATCCCGACGCACAGGTAGAGCACGAGGACCGGAAGGAGCGCGGTGGCGAAGGGGAGGCCGGGGAGCAGCGATTCGAGGGTTCCCCGTACCTTCACCCAGCCGAGTGCGTCCTCGACCGCGAATACGCCGCTGATGAGCGCGGCGCCGAGCGCGAGCCCGAAGAGGAGGTCGTAGAACCACCTGCGCCTCAGGTGGAATCCGAAGTCCTCGAAGCGCCTGCGGTCGAAGAACCGCCCGGAGAGCCACACGCTCACGAGCACCGCCGGCAGGTTGGCGACGAAGCCGACGAGCGAGAGGCCTATCCCCCCGCCCCCGGCGGCCCTCCAGGAGACGAAGAGTATCCCGGCGAAGACCCCCGCCAGGATCTGCCAGAGGACGAACTGCAGCAGGAGACGCCACAGCGCGCGCGGTCGGGAGGTTTTACCTCCACCCTCCAGAAAGATCCACACCAGCGGCCGCACGACCGGCTACCCCGTCTTCTTCATCTCCAGCGTCTTCCGGATCGCGCCCCTGTACTCCCGGACCATCCGCTGGTAGCGGTCCACCTCTCTGAACGCCTCCTTGCCTGCGGGGCCCCACCTCCCGAACCGGCGCTTGAGCGCGACGGTGGCGAAGTGGAGGGCGCGGTAGTAGATCGAAAGCTCTTCCAGGCTCATCGCGGGACGGTCCGGGCGGACGCTCTGCTCGCGGGCCTCCTTCGGCGTGAGGCGGACCCGGGGCTCCGTCTCCCCGTAGCTGCCGCCTCCCACGAGGTCGTCCAGCGCCGCGAAGACCTCCTCATCCTCCGGACGGTCGGCGAAGTCCTCCCCGGCGTAGAGGTAGCGGACCGTTCCGGAAGCATCGAGCGCCACGATGGAGGGTACGGCGACGTGCTCCTCCTCGTTCCAAAGTCCCCAGAGCCTCGCCAGCTCCCCCCTGGCGTCGCTGAGCAGCGGGAACGGAAGAAGGAGTCTGGAAGCCATCCCGGCGCCCCGCTCCGGCGGATCGACGCTTATCCCGGCGAGCTGCACCCCGCGCCGCTCGAACTCCCCGAACTTCCTGGCGAAGCTGACCAGCTGCCCGTTGCAGTACGGTCACCAGTCGCCCCGGTAGAAGACGAGCACCACAGGTCCCCGCTCGAGCTGGCCCGAGAGGTTCCACGGTTCGCCCTTCTGGTCCGGAAGCTCGAAGCAGAGCGCCCTTTCCCCGACCCCTATGCGCGACATCTCTCTCCTTCCTGACGGCGCTGCACCCTCTGGGATTCGGGGATAGTTTTACCGCACGCGACGTGCTCGTGGGAAGCCGGGGAAGGGGGCGGGTCCGACCGCCGATCTGGAGAGCACAGGGATGCCAGACCCCGGGCCGGACGAAGCTCCGGATCCAAAAAGCCGGGACCCGTGAAGGGTCCCGGCCTCCTTTCGCGAGGATGATCTTCCGTGAAAGATCAGGAGCTGCTCGCGGAGCTGCTCACCGGGGAGCTGCTCATCGAGGAGCTGCTCGCAGCGCTGCTGCTCGCCGGGGAGCTGCTGGCGGCGCTGCTGCTCGCAGCGCTGCTCGTCGCGCTGCTCGCCCCGCCCCCGCCACTCCCGCAGGCGGCGAGGATCATGGCGGAGAGCATCAGCGCTCCGATCAAGAGAACTATCTTCCTTATTCCCGTTGAGGCGACGCGTCTCACCAAACGACCTCCCTCTTCTTCCGTTTTCACGTCCGTTCGCAACGCCCGTCTGCTGGTCCAGTATCCTAACGCATCTCAGCGCAGATATCTTAGCGTAGCAAGGAGCGTAGTACAAAAACGTAAAAAATCAATAAGGAAACGCAATAAAACATCCCCTACGACGGACGTGTGAGGGCGGTAATTCTGTGCAGTGTGCCCGAAGACGTCTCCCTGAGGCCAGCCTAACATGCGGAAGAGAACGACGGCGAGCCCGGCGAGGGCGGTATCGGAGGAGGCTGGTTCTGGAATCGAAGCGGAGTCTCGTTGCTTCTTTACTGATCCTGGGACTCGTGCTCCCGCTCCTCGCTGGATGCGGCGGGGCAGGGGCCGTCGGCGGGCCTTCCACTTCCGGTGGTGGGCGGGGAGGAGCGACGCTGACGGTCTTCGCGGCCGCCTCGCTCACGGATGCCTTCGGACAGCTGGCGAAGGATTTCGAGCGTCAGCACCCCGGCGTTCGGGTGCGCAACAACTTCAACGGCAGCTCGACGCTCGCGGCGCAGATCGAACAGGGTGCGCCCGCAGACGTCTTCGCCTCGGCCGACACCCAACAGATGCGGAGACTTCAAAAGAAGGGGCTCATTGCCGGCAAGCCGCGGTTGTTCGCGAGAAACCGCGAGGTCGTCATCGTGCCGAGGTCGAACCCGGCGCACATAAGGGGGTTCAAAGACCTCGCCAAACCCGGCGTGAAGCTCGTGCTCGCCGCCAAGGGAGTCCCGGCGGCGGTCTACGCGACGAAGATACTGGATAAAGCGGCGAAGGACCCCGCATACGGGCCCTCCTTCGAAAAAGGTGTGACCTCGAACGTCGTCTCGCGGGAGCAGGACGTGCGGGCGGCTGTGAGCCGGGTGGCGACCGGTGACGCCGATGCCACCTTCTGCTATGCGAGCGACGTCACCCCGGACGTCCGGGGCAAGGTGAGGGTCATCGAGATCCCGAAGAACTTGAACGTCGTCGCCACCTATCCCATAGCCGTGGTCAAGGGGTCGAAGAACGAGAAGCTGGCGCGGGAGTGGGTGGATCTCGTGACGAGCCAGAAGGGGCAGAAGGTGCTCGAGAAGTGGGGCTTCATGCCGGCCTCCGGGTGATGGGCGGGAAGAGTCACCGGAAGGAGCTGCGCAAGCGGTTCGCGGGCCCCGACTGGTTTGCCTCGGGGCTCGCGGTCGCCGCGCTCGGGCTGCTCGCCGGCTTCATAAGCATCCCGCTCGTGAGCCTCCTGATATGGACGGTGGACCATAAGGCGTGGTCTGCGATGGCCTCGCCGGTCGCCCGTCAGGCGCTCGCGCTCAGCGCCCGCACGACGTCGATTTCCATGGGGATCCTCATCCTTTTCGGCACCCCGGCGGCGTACATCCTCTCCCGGGCGCGCTTCAAGGGGGCCCGGGCGCTCAACACCCTGATGGAGCTGCCGGTCGTCCTGCCGCCCTCCGCCGCCGGGATAGCGCTGCTTCTGGCGTTCGGGAGGATGGGGTTGCTCGGGAGTGGGTTCAGCGCCTTCGGGATAGAGCTCAGCTTCACGACCGCGGCCGTGGTCATGGCCGAGGTCTTCGTCGCCGCGCCGTTCTACGTCCGGCAGGCCGCCACGGGCTTCGCCGGGGTCGAGCGCAGCGCCGAGGAGGCGGCGCTCGTGGACGGGGCGACGAAGAGCGGGGCGTTCTTCAGGGTGAGCGTCCCGCTGGCCTTCCCCGCGCTCGTCTCCGGCGCGATTCTGGCGTGGGCGCGGGCGCTCGGGGAGTTCGGGGCGACGATCATCTTCGCCGGGAACTTCCGCGGGGTCACCCAGACGGTGCCGCTCGCGATCTACACGGTCTTCCAGAGCAACATAAACGCCGCGGTCGCGCTCTCGGTTCTGGTGTTGGGCTTCGCGTTCGCGGTCATCCTGAGCGTGCGCTACCTGACGGGCCGCTCTGCCGGCTAGCCCCGCCCGGACCGTAGACCTTCTGCGCGAGGAGATGGGCGTAGGCCCGGGCTCCCGCCGGCCTGAGGTGTATCCCGTCGCTCCAGAAGAGGGCGGGCCGGTTCTCGCTGTAGGAGCGCCAGTCGACCATGGAGGCGTTCCCGTAGCGCGAGACGCCCTCGGCGATGACCCGGTCGTTGGGCTCCTCCCAGGAGCGGGGGACCTTGTCGTTCACGAAGATGACCCTCCTGCCGGGCCCCGCGATGCGCATGATCTGGTCGAACTGCTCCGGCGTGATGGGGCCGTTGTTCCCGATGGCGACTATCACGACGCGGCCCAGGGTGCCCGAGGTGCGTTCGTTCTGCAGGATTGAGATGGCCCTCTGCACCTGAAGGCCCTCTATGGCGTCGATGCGCACGCCTGCGCCGAGCTGCCGCTGCAGCTCGGGGGCGGCGCCGAGCATCACCGAGTCTCCGACGGCGCTTATCTGGGAGGGGGAGAGGTTCCTCGCGTGCGCCGCGGGGGATGAGCGTTCGGCGCTCCGGGGCGCTGTACCGTCCCGCGTGCCTTGTCCCGAGCCCGCGGCCGGGGCGTCGGGGCCGGTGTGCACCGAACGGACGGCGAGATAAGAGGGCGCCTTCGGCTCTCGGGCATTCGCCGCGGCGAAGACCAGCGCGAGGCAGCAGCCGAGAAAGAGCGAGCAGGCCGTCGCGTAGCCCGCCACCAGCCGGCGGCGCCTCGCTCCCCCGGTCGCGCGCAGACGGGCCAGCGCCTGCCCGAGAGCCCCACGCCTTATCGGGGTCTCGACGAAGCGGTAGGAGAGGTCTGCGAGCAGCACGGTCACCCCGAGGCGCAGCGCCAGCAGCGGCCAGCCCCCGAACGGGACGTCGAGGGCGGGGCGTGTCATGTCGAAGACCGGCCAGTGCCAGAGGTAGATGCTGTAGGAGCGCAGCCCGATCCACCTCAAAGGCTCCCGTCCCAGCATCCGGGCCCCGAAACGAGCCCGGGGCTCGACCGCGACGGCTATCACCCCGAGCGTGGCCAACGAGACCAGAACGAACCCGCCCCGGTAGAGGAAGGGCTCGAACTCACCGATTAGGAGCATCGAGGCGAACATGACGCCCAGGGACGCGAGCCCCGCGACGTCCAACGCGATGGGGGAGAAGAAGGCCCGCAGGCGCCGGGACGAGAGGAGGGCCTTACCCGGCTCGTAGAGCCTCCCCGGTGGGCGCACGAAGGCCAGCGCCGCCCCGAAGAGTATCTCCGCCGCGCGGGTGTCGGTGCCGTAGTAGACCCTCGAGGGGTCCGCGTCCGGGCTGTAGAGGAGCCCCATCCAGATGCTGGAGGCTACGGCCAGAAGAAAGGTGAACAGGGCCATCCCCCTCCTCCCCGTGAACCGCATCCCCAGGAAGAAGATGACGGGCCAGAGGAGGTAGAACTGCTCCTCGACCGCCAGCGACCACAGGTGCTCGAAGAGCGAGGGTCTCCCCACGGACTGGAAGTAGGACTGGTGGCTGAAGACGAAGTACCAGTTGGTCGCGTAGAAGAAGGCCGCCACAGCGTCGTAGCGCAGCCGCGCCAGCTCCCCCGGGAGGAAGACCGCCGCGAAGGCGAGCGTCACGAAGAGCAGCGCGTACAGGGCGGGGAGCAGCCTTCTCGCCCGCCGCACCCAGAACGCGCCGAGGTTTACGCGCTCTCGTTTGTTCCACTCCGAGAGCAGGAGAGAGGTTATCAGGTAGCCGCTCAGCACGAAGAAGACCGTGACCCCGAGAAACCCTCCGGGTATCCAGGAGAGGTTCGCGTGGTAGAAGAGGACCGCCGCCACCGCGATTGCCCTTATCCCATCGAGGCCCGGCAGGTAGGGGAGCGTCCCCCCCTTGCCCCTGGTGCGCTGGGGATGATCTTCCTTCCGCGCGCGGTGGGCCTCCCGCTCCGAGAACTCCCTCGAGCCGGTCGCGAAGCGGGCCCGGCTGCGGCCGAAGGAGAGCTCGTCGCCGCTTCTCAGGGGTTCGCGGTCTATGTAGAGGCCGTTCAGCAGCGTGCCGTTGGAGGAACCGAGGTCTTCTATGTAGAAGGACCCGTCGCGGCGGGAGATCCAGGCGTGGTGCCGCGAGACGTAAGGATCGGAGACCACCACGGTGTTGCTCTTCGAGCGCCCTATCGTCCATGGGCCCCTACCCTCCAGACGGTGGGTGCGGCCCTCCAGCTCCAGCCAGGCCGCCTCTCCGCCGCGGTTCAGGATGCCTCCGCCCTTCTCGCCTGCGATCCTCTTGCGGAAGCCGGTAAGACCGAACGTCCGGGGCATGAGGGCTCCTTCAGCCTCTGTTCCGGATCATTCACGGATCTCCGGTGTTCCCGGGTGCGGAAGGCCCCGCGGGAACGGCGGTGTGCCGCGCTGGTGAGAAAGCCTGCCGGTGCATGCGCTACCTCTCTCGCGTTCCACTACCGCTTCGTCCTCCCTCGTCGCGCAGGCGATGGTGAAAGCTTATCAGAGCGTCTGAGGGGCGGCCACGGGAATGGTCCTGCCCGGCGATATCGTGTGTTTCGTGCTAAAAACACACCATGGAAGGTAGAGAGAGCCGCGCCGAGACCTTTCGCAGGCTGCTGGAGCGGGACCCGGACAACCCCATGGTCCTCTGTTCGCTTGGGATAGAGCTCTTCAAGGAAGGAAACTACCCGGAGGCGGGAGATTGCTTTCGGAGGGCCATCGAGAGCAAGCCGGACTATTCGGTGGCTTACAGGATGCTGGGCCGCACGCTCTACGAACTGCGCCAGGATGTGGAGGCCCGGGAGGTCTTCGAGAAGGGCCGCGAGGTGGCGGAGAGGAACCGCGACCTCCAGACCGTGAGGGAGATAGACGTCTTTCTGCGCCGCCTGCAGAAAAGGTCGGAGGAAAGGTAGCCCGACCTGCCGATGACGGAACTCAGCGTGAACATACTCGTGGACTACGAG
Organism: Rubrobacter sp. M3-4; assembly: GCF_059772285.1. Lineage (NCBI taxonomy): Bacteria > Bacillati > Actinomycetota > Rubrobacteria > Rubrobacterales > Rubrobacteraceae > Rubrobacter > Rubrobacter sp. M3-4. Next base: position 256,409 of record NZ_JCBAJP010000001.1, on the reverse strand, counting down.
AGCCCGCTGGCCCGTCGGGTGGCCGGGGACGTATGGTCCGGGCTGGCCCGGGCGTCCGCCGGGGAGGGTCGATCGCGAACGAAGGCTTTCTGGGAGAGCCTGCGGGAGCGTGGTCTCCGGGAGAACGTCGGGGAGGCGCGGGTGCGGATCTTCGTGATCGGGCAGGACGAGCCGGAGGCGGTGGAGGAGGTAGTAGGGGCCGTCTCCCCAGGGACGGAGCTCTACGGCGTCGTCGTGGCGGTGCCCGGGCGGCCGAGCCCGCTCGCGGGTCCGCTGCTCTACCAGGCGGTGGAGAGGCTGAACGCGACGGGGGTGAGAGCGGGAGCGGTCGAGCCCGCGCTGTTGCATGCGGTCCCCGAGGAGGGGGAATCCTACGCCCGGCGGCTCCTGGAGCGTCTCGGGAGCAGGGTCTGAGGTCCTCGCCCCCGGACGACGGGGTTTTCGTGCAAGATCCGGTTCCTCGGAGGGAACGCGTTGGTCCGGGCTGGGAGGCGGAAGGTTGCTGGAAGATCTCGTCGCGGGTGTGCTGATCACGGGCGCCTTCGCCGTGCTCGCCCGCACTCTCGGTGTGGTGAGTCTCTCGGGGGCCGTGGGAGGCTTCGTCGTCGGGGTGCTGATCTACGCGTCTTTGGGCTGGCGGGGGTTCGCCGTCCTCGCGCTCTTCGTCGTCGGGGGGGCGGCGCTGACCAGGGTCGGCTACCGGATGAAGCAGGGACGCGGTGCGGCCGAGAGCCGCGGCGGGAGGCGCGGGGCGAGGAACGCCCTCGCCAACGGTGCGGTCGCGGTCGTCTGTGCCGGGCTCGCCGCCACGTCGGGGCAGGACCTATTTGCGGCGGCGTTCGTCGCCTCGCTGGGCGCGGCCTTCGCCGACACCGCGGCCTCGGAGGTCGGACCCCTCTTCAGCGCCGCGCCGCGCAGGATAACCACCCTCGAGAGGGTCCCGGCCGGGACCGACGGCGCCGTCTCGCTGCCGGGCAACCTGGCCGGAGCGGGTGCGGCCATCCTGACCGCCTCGTTCGGGCTTTCGCTCGGGCTCCTCGGCTCCCCCTCCGAGGCGTCCGGCGTCGCGCTGGCCTCCTTCGCCGGGATGCTCGCGGACAGCCTCGTCGGGGCGATCCTTCCTGAGCTCGGCAACGAGCTGACGAACGTCGCGTGCACCCTCGTGGGCGCGCTTGTGGGGCTTTCTCTGGCTGCGGCCGGATGATATATTTCCATTGTATGGGAAGCAGGAGCTTCAGAGCGCATCGCGAGGTCGAAGGCCGACTATAACGCCTGCGCTCTGTCCCTCGTTCGAACCCGCAGAAGGACCACGCACGAGCGTTCCCCGAAGGAGTTTCGACCGTGAGCGAGGTGTCGGTAAAGAAAGAATACGATCCCGGTGCGATAGAGAGCCGCTGGCGCAGGAGGTGGGCCGAGAGCGGCCTCTACGAGACCGACGAGGATCCGGGTAAGCCCAAGCACTATGCGTTGACCATGCTTCCCTACCCGAGCGGGGATCTGCACGTCGGGCACTGGTACGCGATGACCCCCTCCGACACCCGGGCGCGCTTCATGCGGATGCGCGGCTATCGGGTCTTCTTCCCGATAGGCTTCGACGCCTTCGGGCTGCCGGCGGAGAACGCGGCGATAAAGCGCGGCATCCACCCACGGAAGTGGACCTACTCGAACATCGAGAACATGCGGGGACAGCTGCGGCAGATGGGCACGATGTTCGACTTCGACGCCGAGGTCGTGACCTGCGAGCCGGAGTACTACCGCTGGAACCAGTGGTTCTTCCTCAAGTTCTACGAGCGGGGGCTCGCCTACCGCAAGAAGGCGCCGGTGGACTGGTGCCCCTCGTGCAACACCACGCTCGCCCGCGAGCAGGTGGTGGGCCCCGACCGGCGGTGCGAGCGCTGCGGCACCCCGGTCATAAAGCGCAACCTCACCCAGTGGCTCTTCAGGATCACCGAGTACGCAGACGAGCTTCTCGACTTCTCGAAGATAGACTGGCCCGAGCGCGTGAAGACGCTGCAGACGAACTGGATCGGGCGTTCCGAGGGGGCGGAGATAGAGTTCGAGATCGAAGGCTACGGCCCCATCACGGTCTTCACCACCCGTCCGGACACCGTCTTCGGGGCGACGTTCATGGTGCTCGCCCCGGAGCACGAGGCGGTCGAGAGGATAACCGCGCCCGAGCGCGCCGCGGAGGTGCGCGCCTACGTCGAAGAGGCCGCCCGGATGAGCGAGATAGACCGCACCGACACCACGCGCGAGAAGACCGGCGTCTTCACCGGGGCCTGCGCGACGAACCCGGCCACCGGGGAGAGGATCCCGGTCTACATCGCCGACTACGTGCTCCTCGGCTACGGTACGGGCGCGATCATGGCCGTCCCCGCCCACGACGAACGGGACTTCGAGTTCGCCACGAAGTACGGGCTGGAGATACGCCCGGTCATAGCCCCGCCCGAGTGGGATGGATCTCCTCTCGAGGAGGCCTACGCCGGGGAGGGGACGATGGTCAACTCAGGGCCCTTCGACGGCACCCCGAGCGGGGAGGGCCGGGAGAAGGTCACCCGCTGGCTCGAGGAGCGGGGGGCGGGGAGGCACGCCGTCAGCTACCGTCTGAGGGACTGGCTCATTTCCCGCCAGCGCTACTGGGGCACCCCGATCCCGATCGTCTACTGCGAGAGGTGCGGGACGGTGCCGGTGCCCGAGGAGGACCTGCCCGTCCTGCTGCCGGAGGACGCGGAGTTCACCCCGACCGGGGAGTCGCCGCTCAAACGCGACCCGGACTTCTACAATACCACCTGCCCCCGCTGCGGCGGCCCCGCCACGCGCGAGACCGATACGATGGACACCTTCGTCGACTCCTCGTGGTACCAGTACCGCTACCTCTCGCCCCACTACGACGAGGGGCCCTTCGATCCCGAGCAGGGGAGGAAGTGGCTGCCGGTCGACCAGTACACCGGTGGTGTCGAGCACGCGGTGATGCACCTGCTCTACACGCGCTTTTTCACCAAGGTGATGCGCGACATGGGGCTCGTGGACTTCGACGAGCCGATGTTGAGGCTCTTCAACCAGGGTGAGATCCTCGGTCCCGACGGCAACCGGATGAGCAAGAGCAAGGGCAACGTCGTGAACCCTCAGGAGTGGGTGGACCGCTACGGATCGGACGTGCTGCGGTGCTTCTTGATGTTCATCGGGCCCTGGAACGAGGGCGGTCCCTGGGACGGACAGGGGATCGAAGGCGTCGCCCGCTGGCTGCGCCGGGCGCACTCGCTGGTGGTCGAGGGCGAGCCCTCCGGGGCGGAGGCGGACCCGAAGGAGCTTCCCCGCCGCACGAGCCGGCTCGTCAAGCGGGTCACCGAGAACCTGGAGACCTTCCGGTTCAACACCGCGATCGCGGCGCTCATGGAGCACACCAACTACCTGCTCGCGGTGCGCGGGCGGGTGGATGAGGAGGAGTGGACCTCCGCCCTGCGCGACTTCGTGCTGGTCCTGGCGCCCTTCGCCCCGCACCACGCCGAGGAGATGTGGGCGGAGCTGGGCCAGCCGTACTCGGTGCACCAGCAGAGCTGGCCGCAGTGGGACGAGGAGCTGGTCGCAGAGGAAGAGATCACGCTCGTCGTCCAGGTCAACGGCAAGCTGCGCGACCGCATCCGGGTCCCGACCGACGTCTCCGAAGAGGACGCCCGCCGGCTCGCGCTCGAGAGCCCGAAGGTGCGCCAGCACGTCGAGGGACGTGAGATCAAAAAGTGCGTCTACGTGCCGGGGCGCGTGGTGAATCTGGTGGTGGGTTAGCCTCTACGGTCGTAGGCGGCCCTTTCCACGCCGATCCCGGCGTCGGGCGCGTTTTGTCCCGCCGTACCGTGGGGTAGTATGCCGCTGGGCCTGACGGAAGGAGAGTGGAGTGATGGAGGAGTCCGGCAGGAGAAGGCCTCTCTACGAGATGACCCGGGAGCTGGCGGCGACCGCGATGGGCGAGCTTCCCGCGACGCTCGTCGTCCGGGGCGGGAGGCTGGTGAGCGTGACGTCGGGCGAGGTCATCCCGGGGATGGACGTCGCCGTACAGGGCCCGCGCATCGCCTACGTCGGCCCCGACGCGGGGCACACCATCGGGCCGGACACCCGGGTGATAGAGGCGGAGGGGCGCTACGTCGCGCCGGGGCTCCTCGACGGTCACTGCCACATCGAGAGCAGCCAGCTCACCGTCACCCGGTTCGCGGAGGCGGTGCTCCCTCTGGGCACCACCGGCGGTTTCTTCGACGCGCACGAGATCTCTAACGTGTTCGGCCTCGAGGGCCTGAGGCTGATGCTGGAGGAGGCGCGCACCACGCCGCTGGCGGCCTACCTCGAGGTCGCCTCCTGCGTCCCTTCGACCTCGACGGACCTGGAGACGCCCGGAGCGGTCCTCGGCCCGGAGGAGGTCGCCGAGGCGATGGGCTGGGGGGAGGACGTGATCGCGCTCGGAGAGGTCATGAACTTCCCCGGGGTCGTCTTCGGCGACGAGAAGATGCACGGCGAGATAGAGGAGGCCCTGAAGGCCGGGCGGGCCGCCGACGGGCACTTTTGCTGGCCGCCGGACGACCGACGCCTCGCGGCCTACGCCGCGAGCGGCGTGAGCGGATGCCACGAGGGGACGACCCCGGAGGATACTCTCTGGCGCCTCAGGCAGGGGATGTACGCCAAGCTGCGGCGCGGCTCGGCCTGGCACGACGTCGCCGCTACGATAAAGGCGCACACGGAGATGGGGCTCGACCCGAGGCGCATCCTGCTCGTCACCGACGACCGCAGCCCGGAGTCGATCATGGACGAGGGGCACATGGACTTCGTCGTGCGCCACGCCATAGCCCAGGGGGTGAGGCCGGTCGTCGCCTTCCAGATGGCCACCCTGAACACCGCCGAACGCTTCGGCGTCTCACACGACGTCGGCAGCGTGACCCCGGGCCGCCGCGCGGACATCATCCTGCTCGACGGCGACCTCGCCGACGTGAGGGTCTGCCTCACGGTGGCGGCCGGCGAAGTCGTCGCGGAGGATGGTAGGATGGTCGCGGAGATCCCGCGGTTCGAATACCCCTCTTTCGCGCTCGACTCGGTGCGGGTCTCCGGTCCCGTCACGGAGGAGACGTTCGCCGTGGAGGCGCCCGTCGAGAGCGGCCGGGTGCCGGTGCGGGCTTTCCGGGTGGTCGAGAACCACGTGGAGACACGGGAGGAGCGCGTGGAGCTCCCGGTCTCCGGAGGGCTCGTGCACCTCGACCCGGAGCAGGACGTGTGCAAGGCCGCCGTGATCGAACGACACGGGAAGGGCGGCTGGAAGGCCGTCGGGTTCGTCTGCGGGGTCGGCTTCCGGGAGCCGGCGGCCATCGCGAGCACCGTCGCCCACGACAGCCACAACCTGCTCGTGATCGGGAGCTCCGAGGAGCAGATGGCCCGCGCCGCGAGGGCGGTCGTCGGGGCGGGGGGAGGCGTCGCGGTCGCCCGCGGGGAGGAGCTGGTGGTGCATCCGCTGCCGGTCGCCGGGCTTATGTCGCCCGACCCCTTCGAGGCGGTGGCGGAGCGCTCGCGGGCGGTCGGCCGGGCGCTCGCCGCGGCGGGATGCACGCTCAACTACGCCTTCATGACGCTCTCGCTCCTGGCGCTCGTGGTTCTCCCGGAGCTGCACCTCTCCGACAGGGGGCTCGTCAGGGTGGACGAGGGCGGGTTCCGGCTCGTGCCGCTGTTTACCGGGAAGGAGGCGTAGGACGATGGACGGCGTTCCGAAGCCGGGCCGGATCCTCGTCTCCTCCGAAGCGATAGACCGCAGGCTCGGGGAGCTCGGCGCCCGCATCACCTCTGACTACCGCGAGAGGAACCCCCTGCTCCTCGTCGGCATCCTGCGCGGGGCGTTCGTGGTGCTGAGCGACCTGATCCGACGCCTCGACATCCCCTGCGAGGTGGACTTCATGGAGGTCTCCTCCTACGGGACGGGCACCTCCTCCAGCGGGGTGGTGCGCATCCTCAAAGACCTCGAAGAGGACATAACCGGCCGGCACGTGCTCATCGTGGAGGACATAATCGACACGGGGCTGACCCTCTCCTACCTGAAAAGATCGCTGCTTGCGCGCAACCCGGCGTCTTTGGAGATCTTTGCGCTTCTGAGCAAGCCGAGCCGCAGGAGGGTTGAGATAGAGGTGAAGTACCTGGGCTTTGAGGTGCCGGACGAGTTCGTCGTCGGGTACGGCATAGACTACGCCGGCTACCACCGCAACCTCCCCGACATCCACGCCCTTGACAGCCCCTGAGAACGGGCTGTACAATCCACGAGTTAAAATTTACAATCCGCTTTGCGGAAAGTGAGGAGAGAGGAAAAGGCGCGCCGCGCAGGCGATCACCTAGCCTTATCTCCCTGAAGTAGCGAGAGACGTGAAAGGGGAGAGGGTTGGAGTTTCTGCAACCGGCTACCTGGCACGAGGCTCTGGAGGCCAGGGCTGAACACCCCGAAGCGAGGCCCATCTTCGGTGGCACGGACGTGATGGTCGAGCTCAACTTCGACCGGGACCGGCCCGGGGCGCTGCTGGATCTCACGCGCATTCCGGAGCTTTCGGAGTGGGGTGAGGAGGATGGCATGGTGAGGATCGGGGCGGGGGTCAGCTACGCCCGGATCATAGAGGAGGTGGGGGGCAGGCTCCCCGCCCTGGCCATGGCTTCCAGGACGGTCGGCTCGCCCCAGATCCGCAACCGGGGCACCGTCGGGGGGAACCTGGGGACGTCTTCTCCGGCGGGCGACTCTCTGCCGCCGCTGTATGCGGCCGGTGCGGAGGTGGAAGTCTGCTCGGTGAGGGGGGTGCGGCGGGTTTCGGTCGAGGAGTTCGTGAGGGGGCCCAAGCGCAACGCGCTCGCGGGGGACGAGCTGATCTCTGCGGTCGTGGTCCCGGTGGCCCGGGGGCCGGAGCAGTTCTCCAAGATCGGGACGAGGAACGCGATGGTCATCGCGGTCTGCTCGCTCGCCGTCTCGCTCGACGTGGAGCGCAGGAAGGTGCGGGCGTGCATCGGCTCTGCGGGCCCCACCCCCATCCGGGCACGCGAAGCCGAGGGCTTCATCGAGGGGGTGCTCGACGAGGAAGGACTCTGGGAGAGCCGGGGCGAGATAGGGGAGGAGGCACTCGGCCGGTTCGCGGAGCTCGTGCGAGAAGCGGCGCGGCCCATAGACGACGTCCGCTCGACGGCTGAGTACCGCCGGCACGCGGTCGGGGTTCTGGCCCGCAGGGAGCTCGCGTGGGTCTGGCAGGAGTACCGGGGAGGTGAGGCCAGGTGAGGCTGCGTCTGGAGGTCAACGGGGAGGTGCGCGAGGTCGAGGGCGTCTGGGAGGGGGAGAGCCTTCTGTACGTCCTGCGCGAGCGCCTCGGGCTCTACGGTTCCAAGAACGCCTGCGAGCAGGGCGAGTGCGGCTCGTGCTCGGTCTACCTCGACGGGGTGCTGGTGTGCTCGTGCCTGGTGGCTGCTGGTCAGGCCGAAGGCAGGGAGGTCGTCACCGTCGAGGGGCTCGCGGAGGGGGAAGGGCTGCACCCCGTGCAGGAAGCCTTCGTCGAGGCCGGGGCGGTACAGTGCGGGTTCTGCACGCCCGGGTTCGTCGTGGCCACCCACGACCTGCTCTCGCGCAACCCCGAGCCCACGGACGCCGAGATCCGGGAGGCCCTGGCGGGCAACCTCTGCCGCTGCACCGGCTACGAGAAGATCCTCGACGCCGTCCGCCGCGCCGCGGAGAGAGTCCGGGTGTGATGGCCGGAAGGCTCGTCATCGAGGGGTGCGCCATCGCCGCGGTGGGCGCTGAGGGTGCCGAGCACGCCCGCGGACACCTCGTGATAGAGGACGGACGCATCGCCGCGGTCGGCGAAGGGCCCGTCCCCGGGAGATTGCGGGAGGGGGCGCGGGTGGTGGATGGTCGGGGTCGTCTGGCCACACCAGCGCTCGTCAACTGCCACCACCACCTCTACCAGTGGGCGACGCGTGGGATGGTCCAGCAGGAGGACCTCTTCGGGTGGCTCTCAGGGCTCTATCCCCTCTGGGCCTGCATCGACGAGGAGGTGGAGCACGCGGCCGCTTCGGCCGGGCTTACGGCGCTCGCGCTCTCCGGGTGCGCGACCACGACCGACCACCACTACGTCTTCCCGCGCGGGGCGGGTGATCTCTTCGCCGCCGAGGTGGAGGCGGCGAGGGAGGTGGGATTGCGCTTCCATCCCACGCGGGGATCGATGGACCTCGGGGAGTCGCGGGGCGGGCTGCCCCCGGACGGGGTGGTGGAGGATCTGGAGGAGATCCTCGCGGCGAGCGAGGAGGCGGTGGACCGCTACCACGATCCCTCGCCGGGTTCGATGCTGCGCGTCGCGCTCGCCCCCTGCTCGCCCTTCTCCGTCACGCGTGAGCTCATGGCCGAGAGCGCCAGGCTCGCGCGCGAGAAAGGGGTCAGGCTGCACACCCACCTCGCCGAGACCGTCGACGAAGAAGAGTACTGCCGGGAGCGCTACGGCGTGCGGCCCGCGGAGTATCTGGAGGAACTCGGCTGGATCTCCGACGACGTCTGGCTCGCCCACTGCGTCCACCTCGATGGCGGGGAGGTGCGGCGCTTCGGGCGGGCGGGGACCGGCGTCGCGCACTGCCCCTCGTCCAACGGCAGGCTCGGGGCCGGGATAGCGCCGGTCGCGGAGATGCTCGGGGCCGGGGTGCCGGTCGGTCTCGGGGTGGACGGGGCTGCCTCCAACGAGGCCGGGGAGCTCGCGGGCGAGATGCGGCAGGCGCTCCTTCTGGCGCGGCTCGAGGGAGGCCCCGGGGCGCTCACGGCCCGTCAGGCGCTCGAGCTCGCCACGCTGGGCGGGGCGCGTTGCCTGGGGAGGGAGGACGAGATCGGCTCGCTCGAGCCCGGCAAGCTCGCCGACGTCGCGCTCTGGAGGCTCGACGATCTGTGGCACGCCGGGGTCGAGGATCCCGTCGCCGCGCTCGTCTTCGGACGCACCCCGCGCGTCGAGACGCTCTTCGTCGGCGGGCGGGCGGTGGTCGAGGGCGGGGAGATCACGACCGTCGATGAAGAAGAGGTGGCGAATGAGCTCTCCGCGGCGGGCCGCAGGCTCGCCGCGAGGTTCGAGGAGGTTCGAGGGAGATGACGCTTCAGAGTGCAGTTCCGGTCCGGACGCGTCCTCAGGTTCCCGGGAAGATCGGGCAGAGCACCACCCGCTCCGACGGCGTCCCGAAGGTGAAGGGGGAGTTCGAGTACTCCTCGGATCTGTGGATGGAGGGGATGCTGTGGGGGGCGACGCTGAGGAGCCCGCACCCCTCCGCCATCATCCGCTCGGTGGATACCTCCGCGGCCGAGGCGGTGCCGGGCGTCTACGCCGTTCTGACCCACGAGGACGTACCCGGCAGGAAGGTCTACGGGATGGAGGTTCCCGACCAGCCGGTCCTCGCCTGGGAGAGGGTGCGGTATGTCGGGGAGCCGGTCGCGCTCGTCGCCGCCGACCACCCCGAGACCGCCCGGAGGGCGCTGGAGAAGATAGAGGTCGACTACGAGGTCCTCGAGCCCCTCACCGACGCGGAGGAGGCGCTGCGGGAGGACGCGCCGAAGCTTCATCCCTCGGGCAATCTGCTCAAGCACGTCCACATCGTCCACGGCGACGTCGAGAAGGCCGCCTCCGAGGCCGAGGTCGTGGTCGAGGGGGAGTACGAGGTCGGGATGCAGGACCAGGCGTTCCTGGGGCCCGAGTCCGGGCTCGCGGTCCCCGACGGACAGGGAGGGGTGGACCTCTACGTCTCGACCCAGTGGCTGCACATAGACCAGAAGCAGATCTGCGAGTCGCTCGGGCTCCCGCCGGAGCGGGTGCGCCTGACGCTCTCGGGGGTCGGCGGGGCGTTCGGGGGCCGGGAGGACCTCTCGATGCAGATCCACGCGTGTCTGCTCGCGCTCGAGACCGGGCGCCCGGTGAAGATGGTCTACAACCGGGAGGAGTCCTTCTACGGACACGTCCACCGGCATCCCTGCCGGATGCGCTACGAGCACGGGGCGAAGAAGGACGGCACCCTCCTCTACGTGAAGGCCCGCATCGTCCTCGACGGCGGGGCCTACGCATCGAGCTCGAACGCGGTGTGCCTGAACGCCGGCACCTTCGCCTGCGGCCCCTACCGGGTGCCGAACGCCCTGGTCGACAGCTACATGCTCTACACCAACAACCCGCCGTGCGGCGCTATGCGGGGCTTCGGGGCCGTGCAGGTCTGCTTCGCGTACGAGGCGCAGATGGACAGGCTCGCCAAAAAGCTCGGCATGGACCCGGTCGAGCTCAGGATCAAGAACGCCATCGAGCCCGGCGACCGCTTCCCGTTCGGGCAGGAGGTCCCCTACCCGGCGCCGGTCGCGGAGATCCTCAGGCGGGTGAAGGAGATGCCCCTGCCGGAGGAGAAGGAGTTTGCAGGCCGGGATGTACGCGAGCTCCCCGGCGGGGTCTCCAACGTCACCCACGGGGAGGGCGTCGTTCGGGGCGTGGGGTACGCGGTCGGGTTCAAGAACATCGGGTTCTCGGCGGGCTTCGACGACTACTCCACGGCGCGCGTCACCCTCGCCGCGGAGGACGGAGAGCCGCTGGCGCGGGTGCACACCGCCGCGGCCGAGGTCGGACAGGGGCTCGTGACGGTGGAGGCCCAGATCGCGCGCACCGAGCTCGGGGTGGAGCGGGTGGAGGTCATGAACGCCGACACGAGCGTGGGCTCGGCGGGCTCCTCTTCGGCCTCCCGGCAGACCTACGTGACGGGATCTGCGGTGAAGCTGGCGTGCGAGGCGGTCAGAAAACGCCTCTTCGAGCGGGCGGCGGCGGAGCTCGGGGAGGATCCGGAGTGCCTCGCGCTCGAGGACGGCTGGGTCGTGCGCGACGGGGAGGCGCTCGTCCCGGTCGCAGACCTCCTCGAAGGGGAGGAGATCGAGGAGACCGTCGAGTACCACCACCGTCCGACCGAGCCGCTGGACGAGCGGGGGCAGGGGGACGCCCACCTGCAGTTCGCCTTCGCCGCCCACCGGGCGGTCGTGGAGGTCGACACCGAGCTCGGGCTGGTGCGGGTCGTCGAGATCGCGACCGCCCAGGACGTGGGTAAGGCCATAAACCCGCAGGCGGTCGAGGGCCAGATCGAGGGCGGGGTGGCCCAGGGGCTGGGGCTCGCGCTCCTGGAGGAGATCCAGGTGAAGGAAGGAAGGATCCAGAACGCCTCCTTCACCGACTACCTGCTCCCGACGATCCTGGACATGCCTCCGGTACGCTCGGAGATCCTCGAGCTCGCGGACCCGGAGGCCCCCTACGGCCTCAAAGGCGTCGGCGAGCCGCCGACGATCTCCTCGACCGCGGCGATAGTCGCCGCGCTGCGCGACGCGACCGGGCGGGAGCTCACCCGCGTGCCGGTGCGCCCCGAGCACATCGTCGGTGAGAAGAGCGGGTCCTGATGGCGGAATGTGCGGGAGGAGGTGATAGTGGCGTCGCACGACACCGGCAGGAGATCCATCGTAGAGAAGCAGGGGGAGGGCGGGGGTCCTCCTGAGGATACCCCGGAAGAAGGGTGAGAGAGGGAAAGGGAGACAAAGATGTCTGAGACTACGGCCGGGCGCACCCGCGTCCGCCATCCCGTGGACGAGGTACTGCCCGCGGGCAAGCTCGCGGTCTACGGTTTTCAGCACGTGCTGGCGTTCTACGCCGGGGCGGTCATCGTCCCGATACTTCTCGCCGGGGCGATAGGGCTGAGCAAGGAGCACCTCGTCTACCTGATAAGCGCCGACCTCTTCACGTGCGGGATAGCCTCGATCATCCAGTCGGTCGGGTTCTGGGAGGTCGGGGTGCGGCTGCCGCTGCTGCAGGGGGTGACCTTCACCGCCGTCGCCCCGATGATCGCCATCGGCAAGGCCAACGGCGGCGGGGTGAAGGGGTTGCTGGTGATCTACGGTTCGATCATCGTCGCCGGCATCTTCACCTTCCTGCTCGCCCCGTACTTCAGCCGCATCATCCGCTTCTTCCCCCCGGTGGTGACGGGCACCGTGATCACCGTGATCGGGGTGACGCTCGTGCCGGTGGCGATCCAGGACGCCGGGGGCGGGGACCCGAGCGCCCCGAGCTTCGGGAGCCTGCAGAACATCACGCTCGCCCTCTTCGTGCTCGTCCTCATCCTCGTCCTCTACCGGGTCTTCCGGGACCGCTTCCTGAGCACGATAGCCGTCCTGATCGGGCTGGCGGTGGGCACCGCGGTCTCGGCGGCGCTCGGGGTGGCGGACTTCGGCCAGGTCTCGAAGTCCGCCTGGCTCGGGGTGACGACCCCGTTCCACTACGGGCTGCCGCACTTCCAGATCGCCGCGATAATCTCGATGGTGATCGTCATGCTCATCACCATGATCGAGACGACCGGCGACACCTTCGCGACCGGCGAGATCGTCGGTAAGCGCCTCGGACCCAGGGACATCGCCCGCGCGCTGCGGGCCGACGGGCTCTCGACGCTCATCGGCGGCATCCTGAACTCCTTCCCCTACACCTGCTTCGCGGAGAACATCGGGCTGGTCCGGCTGACGGCGGTCAAGAGCCGGTGGGTCGTGGCCTCGGCGGGGGGTATCATGATCCTGCTCGGGCTCTTCCCCAAGCTCGCCGCGATCGTCGCCTCGATCCCCACGCCGGTCATCGGCGGGGCGGCTCTCGCGCTCTTCGGCACCGTGGCGGCGATAGGCATCCAGACGCTGCAGCGGGTCGACTTCAGCCGCACCAGCAACGTGCTCATCGTCGCGGTGAGCATCGGCTTCGCCCTGACCCCGGTGGTCTTCCCCCAATTCTTCCAGCACTTCCCCTCCTCGTTCCAGGTGGTGCTCGGGAGCGGCATCACGCTCGGGAGCATCTGCGCTTTCGTCCTGAACTTCGTCTTCAACGTGATTGGTGGAGGCGAAGGCCGCGAGGCCGCAGGCTCACGGCAGGGGAGGCTCACCCTCGAGGAGGTCAACCGGATGAGCCGGGAGGAATTCGTCGGGCGTTTCGGCCGTCTCTTCGAGGGGGGGCGCTGGGTCGCGGAGGAGGCCTACGACCGCCGGCCGTTCGCGAGCGTCTACGAGCTGCGCACCGCCTTCCAGGACGTCCTGCTCGAGGCCGACCCCGAGCGCCAGCTCGCCCTCATCCGCTCCTACCCGCCGCTCGGCGTAATAGACCTCTCCGACGAGGCGCTCGCCGAGGAACTGGGGCTCACCCCATCGGAGTACGAGGTGCTCACCAGCGCCGCCTCCGGCGGGGTGCTCGGACCGGAGTCGCTGCGCGACCGCGCCGCGGCAGGCCTCGACACCCTCAGCCCGGAGGAGTACGATGAATTCCTGCGTCTCAACCGGGCCTACCGGGAGAAGTTCGGCTTCCCTCTGGTGATCGCGCTGCGCGAGCGCGAAAGCAAGCAGGAGGTGCTCGAGGCTGGCCGGGCGCGCCTGGCGAACTCCCCGGCACAGGAGAGGATGGCGGCGATGGTCGAGATCGCCAAGATCGCCGGCTACCGGCTGGAGGACATCGTGGAGGAATCCGGCGGCGTGACGGTCGGGAGCGAAAGTTGAGCCTGCCGGCGGTCACCATCGAGCTGCCGGAATGGATGGAGGAGGCCGCCGGGAGCGGCCTCCTCTGCCCGACCCGCGAGGACCGGATGCGCTTCGTCGTGGCCCTCGCCCGGGAGAACGTCCGCCAGAAGACCGGCGGACCGTTCGGCGCGGCCGTCTTCGACCGGGATTCCGGCCGGCTCATAGCCCCCGGTGTCAACCTGGTCTACACCGCGAACCTCTCCTGCGCCCACGCGGAGATCGTCGCCCTCTCGGTCGCCCAGAGGATCCTCGGCAGCTTCGACCTGGGCGAGGGCGGCTCCCTCGAGCTCGTCACCAGCACCGAGCCGTGCGCCATGTGCTTCGGCGGCGTGATCTGGTCCGGCGTCAAGAGCCTCGTCTGCGGCGCCCGCGAACAAGACGCCCGCGCCATAGGCTTCGACGAAGGCCCCAAGGTCCCCGACTGGCCCGAAGAACTCTCCCGCCGCGGGATCTCCATCGCCCGCGACGTCTGCCGCGCGGAGGCCGCCTCGGTCCTTGAAGAGTACGCAGAGAACGGCGGCGTGATCTACAACGCCCGCCGGTGACCACCCCACCCTTGACAGCCTCTCTGGTCTGGTTATATAGTCCGATGAGCAAAATATTTTGCCCGTATTACGGAATTCAAGAAGGGGAAGAGATGGGAGAAGGAGTCTAGTGTCTGGGGGGACGACGCTCCGGGAGGTGAACGCGCTCTCACGCGAGGAGTTCGTGGAGAGGTTCGGATCCCTCTTCGAGCACTCGCCCTGGGTGGCCTGGCGGGCGTGGGAGGAGCGGCCGTTCGGGAGCGTGGCGGAGCTCGAGGCGGCGTTGCGCCGGGCGGTGCAGGAGGCTTCGCGGGAGGAGAAGCTCGCCCTGATCCGGGCGCACCCCGAGCTCGCCGTCCCCGAGGGCGATCTCACCCCCGAGTCGGAGCGCGAGCAGCGCTCGGCCGGGCTCGACGGGCTGGAGGAGGGAGAGCGCAAGGAGTTCCTCCGGCTCAACCGGGCCTACCGGGAGAGGTTCGGCTTCCCCTATGTAGTGTGCGTCAGGGAGCACACCAAGGACTCGATCCTCGAAGATGCCCGCCGGCGGCTCGCGGGCGAGAGAGAGGAGGAGATGGAGAACGCGCTCGGGGAGATCGCCAAGATCTCCTCGCTGCGGCTCAGGGACATGCTGGAAGGAGATGATGGAGAGTGACGCAGGCTAAGAAAGGCGGTAAGGTCGCGCTCGGCACCTGCAACTACGGCAAGTCGGACATCCGGCTCGTCAAGGTCTTCCGGGACGGAGAGAGGCACGACCTCACCGAGGTGCACGTCGACGTGATGCTCTTCGGCGATTTCGAGGGCATCTACCGAGACGGGGACAACACCGGGGCGCTCGCCACCGACACCATGCGCAATACCGTCTACGCGCTGGCGAAGGATCACCTGGAGAAGGACGAGATAGAGCGCTTCGGGATGAGGCTCGTCGAGCACTTCATAGAAGCCGGGCCGCTCGTGCGCCGCGCCCGGATAGAGTTCACCGAGCATCCCTGGGAGCGCATCGAGGTCGATGGCAGGCCGCACGAACACTCCTTCGTCCGCGCCGCCGGGGTGCGCACGGCGCGGGTCGAGGGTGACGAGGACGGACGGATGCACGTCGAGGCCGGGATCGACGACCTGCTCGTGCTAAAGACCACCAACTCCGGCTGGGAGGGATACCTGCACGAGCGTTTCACGACGCTGCCGGAGACGAACGACAGGATCCTCTCGACCGTCGTCACCGCGAACTGGGAGTACAACACCACCGAGGCGGACTTCTCCGGCGTCTGGCGCGGGGTCAGAGAGCAGATCCTCGCGACGCTCACCGACCACTACAGCCCCTCGGTCCAGAACACCCTCTACCGCATGGGCGAGGCGGTGCTGGAGCGTTTCCCGGAGATAGAGCGCATCCACTTCTCGCTCCCCAACCGCCACCACATCCTCTACGATCTCGAGCGTTTCGGGATCGAGAACGAGGGCGTCGTCTTCCACGCCGACGCCGAGCCCTACGGCCTGATCGAGGGTGCCGTGGAGAGGTCCTCTTGAGCGGTTATCTGACCACCCACGTGCTGGATACCGCCCGCGGCCGCCCGGCGCGGGGCCTCAGGGTGGAGCTCTTCCGCCTCGCGGGCGGAGCGCGGGAGCACGTGAAGACCCTCACGACCAACGCCGACGGGCGCACCGACGAGCCGCTCCTCGAGCCGGAGCGCTTCGGGCGCGGCACCTACGAGATCGTCTTCCACGTCGGGGAGTACTTCGGCGGGGCGGGCTTCCTGGACGAGGTCCCGGTGCGCTTCTCGGTCGAGGAGCCGGAGGAGCACTACCACGTCCCCCTCCTCGTCTCCCCCTACTCGTACACCACCTACCGGGGGAGCTAGCCTTGGCGGCCTTCGACCTCATCGTGCGCGGCGGGACGGTGGTGCGTGGGGACGGCTGCAGGGTGGCGGACGTCGGTGTTGCCGACGGCGTCGTCTCCGCCGTGGGCCCGGAGCTGGAGGGCGGGGCCCGCGAGGAGGTTGACGCCCGGGGGCTCCACGTCCTCCCCGGCGCGATCGACGCCCACGTCCACTTCAACGAGCCCGGGCGCACCGGCTGGGAGGGGTTCGCGAGCGGGACCCGCGCGCTCGCCGCCGGGGGGACGACCCTCGGCGTGGAGATGCCGCTCAACGCCTACCCGCCCACGACCGACGCGGAGGGCTTCGACCTCAAGCTCGCCGCGGCGAAGAGGGCGGCCTTCGTGGACTTCGCGCTGTGGGGCGGGATCGTGCCGGGCAAGGTGGACCGGATGGAGGAGCTCGCCGAACGCGGGGTCGCCGGGTTCAAGGCGTTCATGTCCGCGACCGGCACCCCGGACTTCGAGGCCGCAGACGATCTCACCCTCTACGAGGGGATGCGCGAGGCCGCGCGTCTCGGACTTCCCGTCCTCGTCCACGCGGAGAACCGCCGGATCACCGACGCCCTCTCACACCGGGCCGCCTCGACTTTGCGCACCACGATGCGCGACTATCTGGACTCCCGGCCCGTAATAGCCGAGCTCGAGGCCATAAGCCGCGCCATCCTCTTCGCCTCCGAGGTTGGCTGCTCGCTGCACGTCGTCCACGTGAGCACCGGGCGCGGGGTCGCGCTCGTGGCCGAGGCCCGCTCGCGCGGGGTCGATGTCACCTGCGAGACCTGCCCGCACTACCTCCTCCTCACCGACGAGGACGCCGGGAGGATCGGGGCCGCCGCCAAGTGCGCCCCGCCGCTGCGCCCGCGCGAGGAGCTGGAGTCCCTCTGGGAGGCGGTGCTCTCGGGCGACGTCTCGTTCGTCACCTCCGACCACTCGCCCTGCCCACCCGACATGAAGGCCGGGGAGGACATGTTCCGGGTGTGGGGTGGGATCTCCGGCTGCCAGTCGCTGCTCGCGGCGATTCTCACCGAGGGGCATCACCGGCGGGGGCTCCCCCTCGAGAGGGTCGCGGAGCTGCTCTCCGGGGCGGTGGCCCGGCGCTTCGGTTTCGCGGGGAAGGGCGGGATCGGGGAGGGGAACGACGCCGACCTCGTGCTCGTGGACCCCGGGGAGGATTTCACCCTGCGGGAGGAAGACCTCCAGTACCGGCACCCGATCAGCCCGTACGTCGGGATGCGCTTCCGGGGGCGGGTGGTGAGGACCCTCGTGCGCGGGAGGACCGTCTTCGCGGAGGGGAAGGTCGCCCCGGAGCCCGCGGGGAGGTTCGTGAGACCACAGAGAGAGAAAGGAGAGCGATGAGCGACGTCAGGATCACGGTCGGGCCCTACGAGTTCCTCGCCCGCTGGGAGAGCGAGCGGTGCCCCAGGACCTGCGAGGCCTTCGAGAAGCTTTTGCCCTACCGGCAGAAGATCATCCACGTGAGGTGGAGCGGGGAGGCCTGCTGGATCCCCCTCGGGGACTACGACCTCGGGGTGGGCTTCGAGGACGCCACCAGCGTCCCGCAGGCCGGGGAGATCCTCTTCTACCCCGGCGGCTACTCGGAGACCGAGATCCTCTTCCCCTACTACGGGACGGTCTTCAAGAGCAAGCTCGGCGTGATCGCCGGGAACCACCTGCTCACCGTGACCGAGGGTCACGAGAACCTGCGCCCGATGGGAGAGAAGGTCCTCTGGGAGGGCGCGCAGGACATCGTCTTCGAGAAAGCCTGAGAGGAAAGGAGCTGGCATGCAGAAAGAGGCGTTGAGGGACGCGGCGAAATTGCCCTCTATCCGCTCGCTCGTGCGAGCGGTGGACTTCGAGGGCAGAAGCCTCCACTCCATAAACGACCTGACTAACGACCAGATCTACGCGCTCTTCGAGCTCGCCCGGGCGCTCGAGCCCTTCCACCGATCCTCGGTGGACCTCCTCCGGGGCAGCGTGATGGTCACGCTCTTCTTCCAGCCGAGCACCCGCACCCGGATGAGCTTCGAGACCGCGATGCACCGGCTCGGCGGGGCGGTGGTGACCGAGGCGAACCCGCTCGTCTCCTCCTCGGCGGCCAAGGAGGAGTCGCTCGCGGACACGATGCGCACGATCTCCAAGTACGCCAACGTGATCGTGCTCAGGCACCCGGACGACGTCGCCGCCCGCGAGGGGGCCTCCTACGCCGAAGCCCCGGTCATAAACGGCGGCTGGGGCGACTGGGAGCACCCCACCCAGGCGCTCCTGGACCTCTACACCCTCTGGCGCACCCACGGCAGCGTCGAGGGGGCGAAGGTCGTCGTCGCCACCCCGGACATGGTCCACGCCCGCACCGGCCACTCGATGGCCTACGGGCTCGCCCGGCTCGGCGCCGAGGTGACGCTCGCCTCCCGCAGAGACTACCGGGCACCGGAGGAGGTCATCGAGGGGCTGCGCAAAGTCGAGGGGGCGAAGGTGCGGGAGGTCTTCGACCTCGACCAGGACGGCTTCAACGATCTCGTCTCGGAGATGGACCTCGTCTACCTGCCGGGCTGCAGCGCCCCCAAGGGCGAGGCCGCCGAGGAGTTCAAGAAGATGATGGACGAGTACTACGTCCGGCTCGAGACGCTGGAGAAGGTCCGGGAGAGCGAGGGGCGCATCATAAGGGTCACCCACACCCTCCCGCGCCGTCCGGGTGAGATGGACCTGCGCATCGACGACACCCCGCACCAGCAGTACTTCGAGGCCGTGGCCTACAGCGTCGCGATCCGGATGGCCCTCGTCGCCGCGATCGTGGGAGCGTAGGAGATGGAGAAGGTCGCGGTCGTCGCCGTAGGGGGCAACTCGCTCATAAAAGACGAGAGCCACCGGGCGATGCCCTACCAGGAGGAGGCCGCCGCCGAGACCATGCGCCACATCGCCGAGATGATCTCGGGCGGGTGGGAGGTCGTGATCACCCACGGCAACGGCCCCCAGGTGGGCTACCTCTTGCGCCGCTCGGAGCTCTCGCGCCACGAGCTGCACGAGATCCCGCTCGACTACTGCGGCGCGGATACCCAGGGCGCGACCGGCTACATGTTCAAGAAGGCCCTCCACAACGAGTTCGCCCTGCGGGGCATCGACAAGCAGGTCGCGGCGATCGTCACTCAGACGGTCGTCGATCGCGACGATCCGGCCTTCGAGAACCCTACCAAGCCGGTGGGCTCGTTCATGGACGAGAAGACCGCTAAAGAGCGGGCCGAGAAGGAGGGCTGGACGGTCGTCGAGGACGCTGGCCGCGGCTGGAGGAGGGTCGTCCCCTCCCCCGCCCCGGTCAGGATCGTCGAGGCCCCGGTCATAGAGGCGCTCCTTAAAGCGGGCGTCGTGGTCGTGGGGGCCGGCGGCGGCGGTATCCCGGTCGTCGAGGACGAGCGGGGGCTGCTGCACGGCGTGGCCGCCGTCATAGACAAGGACCACTCCTCGGCGCTTCTGGCCAACACGATCGGCGCCGATCTGTTCCTGATCTCGACGGCCGTCGAGCGGGTGGCGCTGAACTTCGGCAAGCCCGACGAGCGGCCGCTCTCCAGGATCACGCTGGAGGAGGCGAGGCGCTACCGCGAGGAGGGCCACTTCGCGAAGGGGAGCATGGAGCCGAAGATCTCCGCCGCCATAAGCTTCCTGGAGCGCGGCGGCAGGGAGGCGATCGTCACCAGCCCCGAGAACATCCCCCGCGCCCTCGCCGGCGAGACCGGAACCCACATCGTCCCGTGAGCCTCCCGGAGATAGCGCTCATCACCACCGGAGGCACGATCGCCGCCCGTCCCCTCCCCTCGGGCGAGGTCGTGGTCGCGGACTCGGGCGAAGAGCTCCTCGCCTCGGTCCCGGAGCTCGCGGAGATCGCGCGCGTCCGCCTCGTCGAGCTCTTCAACATCGACAGCAGCCTGATAACCCCCCAGAACATGCTCGAGATCGCGCGCCGGGTGCGCGCCCTCGACCGCGACGAGAACCTCGCCGGCTTCGTCGTCGCCCACGGGACGGACACGATGGAGGAGAGCGCCTACCTGGTCGACCTGCTCTACGCCGGAGAGAAGCCGGTGGTCTTCACCGGGGCCCAGCGCAACGCCTCGGAGAGGGACTTCGACGGCCCCCGCAACCTGCTCGACGCCGCCCGCGTCGCCACAAGCCCCGCCGCCCGCAACCTCGGGGCCGTGATCGCGATGGCCGGCCGCATCGACGCCGCCCGCGACGCCACCAAGGTCCACACCACCGCCCTCGAGGCGTTCTCCTCGCTCGACCGCGGCAAGCTCGGCGAGATCTTCGACGGGACGGTGCGCATCTTCCGCTCCCGCCCCCGCCCCGCCAACCTCGCCTCCCTCGACGACATAGAGCCCAACGTGGCCCTCGTGAAGCTCGCCGCCGGTACGGACGGCGCCTTCCTGCGCGCCGCCCGCGAGTCCGGGGCCGCAGGCATCGTGCTGGAGGCCCTCGGCCTCGGCAACGCCAACCCCGACGTCGTGCGCGAGGTGGAGCGCTGCACCGCCTCCGGCGTGCCCGTCCTCGTCGTCTCCCGCATCCCGCTCGGCGGTGTCGCCCCGGTCTACGGCGCGGGCCACGACCTGGCGCGCGCCGGAGCCCTCTTCGGCGGAAACCTCAGCGGCCAGAAGGCCCGCATCCTGCTCATGGCGGCCCTCGCCGCCAACAGGAAGACCAGAGAACCTCTCCCCGGCCTCCTCGAACCACACCTGGAGCTCTGAGAGAGCGCAGGGGGAATGTGCTATATTTCGTGATACGAAAGTGTGTTTCTGGAAGGTGGGTGAGATCTTGGCGGTCAGGTCTTCGCGCAGCGGGGAGGTGCAGTCGCTGGCCCGGGCGCTCGACATCCTGGAGCTTCTGGGCAGGGCGGAAGGGGAGCTGGGGGTCACGGAGATCGGACCAGCGGTGGGGCTGCCGAACGGTACGGCGCACCGGCTGCTGGCGACGCTGACCCGCCGGGGGTATGCCCGGCAGGTGGGGGAGAGCCGCAAGTACACGCTGGGGCCGAAGGCGCTGGTTCTGGCTTCGGCGGCGCGGGAGCACCTGGGGACGCTGGCGCGGCCTTTTCTGCGGGAGCTTATGGAGGTGAGCCAGGAGACCTCCAACCTGGCGGTGCTGGACAGAAACTCGGTCGTCTACATAGACCAGGTACCGGCCCGGCGCATGGTCCGGATGTTCACCGAACCCGGAAACCGCGTCCCGCCGCACGCCACGGGCACCGGAAAGGTGCTGCTCGCCTACCAGCCCGAGGAGGCGGTCGAAGCCATCCTCCGCCAGAGCGGCCTGCCCCGCTTCACCGCACACACCGTGACCGATCCGGAGCGTCTGCGGGCGGAGCTGGAGAAGATCCGCGAACAGGGTTACGCCGTCGACTCCGAGGAGATGGAGGAGGGTGTCCGCTGCCTCGCCGCCCCGGTCTTCGGACCCGACGACAGGATCCTCGCCGCTATGAGCGTCTCCGGACCCGCCGGAAGGCTGAGCTCCGAGAGAGTCCAGGAACTCGTCCCGCACATAAAGAGGATCTGCGCCGCCTTCTCCGCGAGCATAAGCTCGGATAATTAATCCCTCCTCCCCGGCTTCATCCGGGCACGAACAGCTTCGCGTGCCCGGATCTCGACATATATTTCGTCTGAAGGAATAAAAAATCCTGCCTGCGATACTTGACACAGGTTCCTGCTCCTCTTTATACTGAATTCTGCAAAACGAAATTAGTCTTCTGCTATGTGAGGAGGAGTGGTGAGGTTCTGCGCGAACGTCTCTATCCTGTTCAGGGAGGCACCGTTTCTGGAGCGGTTCGCCGCGGCGAGGGCGGCGGGGTTTTCGGCGGTGGAGTTCTGGTGGCCTTCCGGCGAGGATCTCGGGGAGGTTGAGGCGGCGGTCGAGGATGCGGGGCTTACGGTGGCGCTCTTCAACTTCGACGCCGGGGACATGCCGGCCGGGGAGAGGGGGCTCTTGAGCGACCCGGATCGGGTGGGGGAGTTCCGGGAGAACGTGCCGGTGGCGCTGGAGCTCGCGGGGAGGCTCGGGTGCCGGAGGCTGAACGCGCTGGTCGGTCACCGGCTGGAGGGGATGGATCGGGGGGAGCAGCTCCGGCTGGCGCGCGAGAACGTGGCGTGGGCAGCGGACCGGGCGGCCGAGCGAGGTGTCGAGATAATGATCGAGGCGGTCAACACCTTCGAGAACGGGCCGTACCTGCTCAGCAGGACCGGGGAGGCGGCAGAGTTCGTCCGGGGGGTGGGCCGGGAGAACGTCAGGCTGCAGTACGACTACTACCACATGCAGCGGATGGAGGGGAACCTCACCGCCACGGTGCGCGAGCACATCGGCGTGATCGGGCACGTGCAGGTCGCCGACTCCCCCGGGAGGGGCGAGCCGGGGACCGGGGAGATCAACTACCGCTACGTGCTCGGCGAGCTGGAGCGGCTCGGCTACGGTGGGTACGTGGGGCTGGAGTACAACCCGACCACCGAACGTACGGAGGAGAGCTTCGCCTGGCTTCCGAAGGAGCTGCGCGGCGGCGACGTGCGGGCGGAGGACCTCAGGCTCTAGAGAAAAGGAGGTAGAGATGCCGGAGAGGATAGGCTTCATAGGGCTCGGGATCATGGGTTGGCCCATGGCCGAAAACCTGGTGCAGGCCGGCTACGACCTCACCGTTCACAACCGCACCAAGAAGAAGGCCGAAGAGTTCGCCAAAAACACCGGTGCACAGCTCGCAGAGAGCCCCAGAGAGGTCGCAAACAACAGCGACGTCGTCATCACCATGCTCCCCGACTCCCCGGACGTCAGGCAGGTCGTCGAGGGAGAGGAGGGGGTGCTCGAGGGCATCCGGGAGGGCTCTCTCCTCATCGACATGTCCACCATCTCCCCGGTTGTGACCAGGGAGCTCGCCTCGGAGGTAGAGAAGAAGGGCGCCTCGATGCTCGACGCCCCGGTCTCGGGAGGGGATGTGGGCGCCAGGGAGGGGACCCTCTCGATCATGGTCGGAGGAGAGGAGGAGGACTTCGAGCGCGCAAGGCCCCTCTTCGAGGCGATGGGCAGGACCATAACCCATGTTGGTCCCTCGGGGGCCGGGCAGGTCGTGAAGGCTGCGAACCAGATCGTGGTCGCGCTGAGCATAGAGGCGGTCTCTGAGGCGCTGGTTTTGGGGGAGAGGGGAGGGGTCTCTGCGGAGAAGATCCTGGATGTTCTCTCAGGAGGTCTTGCTGGCAACAGGGTGATGGAGGTCAAGAGGGAGAAGTTCCTATCTCACGTCTTCGAGCCGGGCTTCCGGGCGGAGCTGCACCACAAGGATCTCGGTATAGCGCTCGCCGCCGGCAGGGAGTACGGGGTGGCGCTCCCGGTCACGGCGATAGTGGACCAGATGCTCCTCTCGATGAAGAAGAAGGGCTGGGGCGGGGAGGACCACTCGGCGCTCTTGCGGGTGATAGAGGACCTCTCCGGCGACGGGACGACTGAATAGGAGGAGAGAAGATGGCCCGGATGGGCGTGATGGACGCGGTGGTGAAGGTTCTCGAGGACGAGGGGGTCGAGGTCGCGTTCGGGGTGCCGGGGGCGGCGATCCTGCCGCTGTACAAGGCGCTCAGCAAGTCCAGGCGGATAAGGCACTACTCCGTGCGGCACGAGGAGGGCGGGACGCACGCCGCCGACGGGTACGCCCGGGTGACCGGGAAGGTCGGGGTCAACATCGGGACCTCGGGGCCGGCGGGGACGAACATGATCACGGGTCTCTACACCGCGATGGCCGACTCTATACCCATGATCTGCATAACCGGCCAGGCCCCCACCGGCGTCCTGCACAAGGAGGCCTTCCAGGCGGTGGACATCGTCGAGATCGCGCGTCCGGTGACCAAGTGGGCGGTGCAGGTCAAAGAGCCCGCGCAGCTCGTCTGGACCTTCCGGGAGGCGTTCCGGGTAGCGCGCGAGGGCCGGCCCGGTCCCGTCCTCATAGACCTGCCGCTCGACGTGCAGAAGTCCTCCCTCGAGGTGGACTTCGACCCCCGGCGCGACGGCCCGCTCGGTTTCGAGCGCCCCGAGCCGAGCCCGGAGGCCATCCGCGAGGTCATCGAGATGATCCTCGCCGCCGAGCGGCCCGTGCTGATGCCCGGGGGCGGGATCATCCTCGCCGACGCCTCCGAAGAACTCGTCGAGCTCGCCGAGTACCTGCAAATTCCCGTGAGCCCCACGTACATGGGGAAGGGTGCGATCCCGGAGGACCACCCCCTCTACATGGGGATCGTCGGCATCCAGACCAGCCAGCGCTACGCCAACGCCCTCTTCCTGGAGAGCGACCTGGTCGTCGGGATCGGAAACCGCTGGGCCGAGCGGCACACCGGCGACCTCGACGTCTACCGGGGAGACCGCAGGTTCGTGCACATAGACATAGACCCCCGCCAGATCGGACGGGTCTTCCCGCCCGACCTCGGCATCGTCTCCGACGCGAAGCTCGCCCTGCGCGCGATGCTCGAGACGGCCTGGGCCACCACCCCGCCGCGCGAACCCGGGGCGTGGGTCGAGCGGGTGGGGGAGCTGCGCTCCACCCTGCTGCGCAAAACCGACTTCGACGACGTCCCCGTAAAGCCCCAGCGGGTCTACCGGGAGCTCAACGAGTTCTTCGACGAGGACACCATCTTCGTCACCGCGATCGGGCTCTACCAGATCTGGTCCGGTCAGTTCCAGAAGACCTACAAGCCCCGCCACTACCTGTGCTGCGGTCAGGCGGGACCTCTGGGGTGGGAGGTTCCGGCGTGCCTCGGGGCCAAGCTCGGCCGCCCCGACAACCTCGTCGTCGGCGTGGTGGGCGACTACTCCTTCCAGTTCCTCGTGGAGGAGGTGGCGGTCGCGGTGCAGTACCGTGTACCCTACGTGCTGGTGATGATCAACAACGCCTACATGGGCCTCATCCGTCAGTCGGAGCTCGGCTACGGCATGAACTTCGCGGTCGACCTCGGCTACGAGGGTCCCGAGAGCGAGTACGGTATCGACGGCGTCGGCATGATGGAGGCGATGGGGGCTTTGGGACGCCGGGTCCGGCGCCCCGAGGAGATAAGGGGGGCCCTGGAGTGGGCGGTGCGCGCGAGCGAGGAGCGGCGCGTCCCGGCGCTCGTGGAGATCATGTGCGAGCGCGAGACCAACGCTGCGATGGGCCTCTCGATAGACAGGATCAACGAGTACGAGCCGGTGGAGGACCGGCTCCCGGCGCTCGAGGCAGCAGCGGAAGGGAGCTAGTGGAGGAGGACCTCAGGGAGATCCTGGACGCCGGCCTCGCCGCCGCCGACCCCGAGGACGCCGTGCGCCGCCACCTCGGACTGGAGGGGAACGAGGTGCTCGTCTCAGGAGAGCGACTCAGCCCCGGGCGGATCTTCGTCGTCGCCGCCGGGAAGGCCGCGGGTCCGATGGCCCGCGCCGCCGCGGGAATCCTCGGCGGAAAGATCGCCGGCGGGCTCGTCGTCACCAAAGACGGCCACGAGCCGGGACCGGAGGGGCTTGAGACCCTCTACGCCTCCCACCCGGAGCCTGACGAACGCGGCCTCGAGGCCGCCCGCCGCGTCGCTGAGCTCGCCGCCCCCCTCGGCGAGGGGGACCTCCTCCTCGCCCTCGTCTCCGGCGGGGCCTCGGCGCTCCTCGCCGACCCCGCGGAGGGGATAGAGCTCGGGGAGCTCAAGCAGCTCACCTCCGCCCTCCTGCGCAGCGGCGCCTCGATAGACGAGATCAACGCCGTGCGAAAGCACGTCTCCACCCTCAAAGGCGGCGGCCTCGCCCGGCTCGCCGCCCCCGCCCGCACCGTCGCCCTGCTGCTCTCCGACGTGGTCGGCGACGACCCCTCCTCCATCGCGAGCGGCCCCACCGTCCCAGACCCCACGACCCTGCAGGACGCCCGGGACGTCCTCCGTCGCTACGGGATAGACCCGCCCGCAAGCATCGCCCGGCGCCTGCAGGACGGCCCCGAGACCCCCAAGCCCGGCGACCCCGTCTTCGAGCGCGTCACGAACCTCGTCATCGGCGGAGGTCTCGCCACGGCGCGGGCCGCCTCGCAGGAAGCCCGCGCCCTCGGCTACACCCCGCTCCTCCTCTCCACCTACGTGACCGGCGAATCCCGCGCCGCCGCCCTCCTGCACGCGGCGATCGTCCGGGAGGCGCTCGCGAGCGGAAACCCCGCCCCGCCACCCCTCGCGCTCGTCTCGGGCGGCGAGACCACCGTCACCGTCTCCGGTGAAGGAACCGGCGGCCCGAACCAGGAGTTCGCCCTCGCCCTCGCCCTCGCCCTCGAAGGCGTGGACGGCTGGGCCGCCCTGAGCGTCGATACCGACGGAGCCGACGGTCCCACCGATGCAGCCGGAGGCCTGGTGGACGGCGAAACCGCAGCCAGAATCCGCGCCGCCGGCCTCGACCCGCGCGACGCCCTCGCCCGCAACGACGCCCACCCGGCGCTCGAAGCCGCGGACGCCCTCCTCATCACCGGCCCCACCGGCACCAACGTCAACGACCTGCGCGTCGTCCTCGTACGCCGGCGTTGACGACCCCGATACGTGTCTGTATGCTCGGGCTTCGAAACAAAATTTTCGTTCAACGAAAGGGAAGAGATGGAGAGCGGCTACAGCGAGCGGCTGTACAACGAGGATCTGGCACCGGCACAGGAGCGCAACTGGAGCACGTGGAGCCTGTTCTGCACGTGGATGGCCGACGTGCACAGCATTGGGGGTTATACGTTCGCGGCGGGGCTTTTCTTTCTGGGGCTCACGGGCTGGCAGGTGTTTCTTGCTCTGATCTGCGGGATAACGGTCGTCTATTTCCTGATGAACCTCACGAGTGTGGCCGGGCAGCGGTACGGGATACCCTATCCCGTGCTCGCCCGGGTCAGCTTCGGGGTCTTCGGGGCCAACGTTCCGGCTCTGATCCGGGCGGCGGTCGCCATCGCCTGGTACGGTATCCAGACCTGGCTCGCCTCGGTGGCCGTCGTGATACTGGCGCTCAAGATATTCCCGGGCCTCGAGCCGCTTGCTCGGTCTTCGTTCCTCGGGCTCTCGTACCTCGGCTGGATCTGCTTCCTGCTTCTGTGGGCGGCGCAGCTCTTCGTCCTCGGCCGCGGGATGGAGTCGGTGCGCCGCCTCGTCGACTGGGCCGGTCCCGCCATCTACGTCGCGATGCTCGCGCTCGCGATCTGGATCTTCATCCAGGCCGGAGGCAGCATAGACTTCAACCTCGGCTCGAAGAGCCTCTCCTTCGGAGGGGCCACGCTGGCCTTCTTCACCGCCATCGCGCTGGTCGTCAACTACTTCTCCACCCTGCTTCTCAACTTCACCGACTTCTCCCGCTTCGCCCCCAGCGAGCGCATGGTGAGGTGGGGCAACTTCTGGGGGCTTCCGGTCAACTTCATCCTCTTCTCGGTCATCGTGGTCGTGGTGACGGCGGGATCGCGTGAGATCTACGGCTCCGCCATAACCGACCCCGTGGAGCTCGTCGGGAGGATCCCGAGCTTCGTCGCGCTCGCGCTCGGCGCGCTCACCTTCGCCGTCGCAACGGTGGGGATAAACATCGTCGCGAACTTCGTCTCACCCTGCTACGACCTGGCCAACGCCTTCCCGAAGCACATAGACTTCAAGCGGGGTGGGATCATCTCCGCCGTGCTCGCGCTCGTCGTGATGCCCTGGAAGCTCTACTCGAGCCCCATCGCCATAAACTACTTCCTCGGTGGGCTGGGCGCGTTGCTCGGCCCGATCTTCGGGATCATCGTCGCCGACTACTACCTGCTGAGGCGCGGCAGGCTCGACGTGGAGGGGCTCTACCGGGAAGGGGATGACTCCCCCTACTGGTACCGGGGAGGCCTCAATCGCCGGGCGCTCTGGGCGTTCGCGATCGCGGCCTTCGTCTCGCTCATCGTGGCGCTCGTCCCCGCCCTGAAGGTGGCCGCCCCGTTCTCCTGGTTCATCGGAGCCGTGATCGGCGGCGCCTCCTACTACGCGCTCATGCGGAGCGCCCCGGCACCTCTGCCCGAGGCCGAATAGTGCCCTCGAACCCACCTCGGAGCCCCTTGCCCCGGCAGAACGTGAGCCCCGGCGCCCTCGCCGGTCGGCGCCTTATTGAAGAGGCGCCCCAGGCTCCTGCCTTCGCCGGGTGAAGCGTTTCTTCCAGAGTGACCTCCCGGACCCGCTCCGGGTCAGTCTGCGACATACCGGGGAGACGGTTTTCTCTCAGAACATCCTGCCGCCGGGGGGAACCTCGCGGTCGGGGGAGAGCAGGACCACCTCGCCTCGCTCGTCGGGCACCCCGAGAACGAGCACCTCGCTCTCGAAGCCGGCGATCCTCTTGGGCGGGAAGTTGACGACCGCGACGACCTGCTTTCCCACCAGTACATCCGGGGTGTAGTTGCCGGTGAGCTGGGCACTGGAGCGCTTCTTTCCCACCACCGGGCCGAAGTCCACCGTGAGCTTTATCGCGGGTTTTCTGGCCTCCGGGAAGGGCTCGGCGGCGACGATCCTCCCGACCCGGACGTCTACTTTCTCGAAGTCTTCCCAGGAGATCACACCGGACAAAGCTCCTCCTTCCTCTCGCCTGCTGGATGGAAGGATACGAAAAAGGCGGCTCCCTCACGGGAGCCGCCCCGGGAGAGGAGGACTTCTATCTGAACAGACGCCGCATCAGCAGCCCGCCGCCTATGAGAGATGCTCCGCCGATGAGGGCCGCCGGCAACGTCCCGCCGGTGTTCGGGAGGACGGCCACCGCCGGAGAGGACGCGGAGGAGACCGGGGGCGCGCTCGAATACTGGTCGGTCGCCGCGGTCGTGCTCGCCGCGCTGGATGCGGGGGTGGTGCCGGCCGGCGGATCGCCTGAGGAGTCCGCGCCGGAGAAGCTGTAGCTCGTGCTCACCACCTCCCCGGGCGTGAACAGCTTGGAGTGGGACTCGATGGTCTGGAGAGCGCTGCCCGTCGGGGAGAGTACGTAGGAGAACGAGACCGGTTTGTCGGTGGGAACGGGTATCTTCACCGTATAGGTCCCCCCGTCCCGGCACGTCGGACCGACGGCTCCCGGCTTTGTCGAGCAGAAGAACCCCGCCGGAACTTCGCCTCCCGGGTCGGTGAACAGGTAGAAGCTCTCTCCCTCGGGTACCCGTCCGTGCAGCGTCAGCTGGAAGACTATCGGGATCGTGCCCCCACTTCGCCCCAGGGCGTCCGCATAAGCAGGAGAGCCCGCGAACAGCGCCACGCCGGCCACCGCCATGAGAGCCACGAGCCGCTTCATGCCATCTCCTTTCTCCCGCATCCAACGCCTCTTGGACAATGCTAAGTGATCAGGATAACGATTGGATTACAACCAAAAAAACGTTCGATAACGCTTGGGGGAGGTCCGAGGAGGACGGTTGTGCTAGGCTTATGTCGTCCGATGAGGGCTGCGGGAGAGAGCCGCCCTGGGCGGCCGCCGAAGGTGAAAGGCTCTTTCTGGGTGGGGGCCGAATCTCTCAGGCGAAAGGACCGTGGCCGGAGGACGTCCTGGAGAGACCGGTCCTGCGTGGGCTGGCGCCGACGGGGTAACACTCTCAGGCCTTTGGGACAGGACGGGAAGAAAAGACGTCCGGACCCTGAAAGGATAGGGGGTGCAGCCGCGTGGCGCGCTACACACCGCACACTGAAGAGGATGTGAGGGAGATGCTCGAGGCGATCGGGGTCTCCTCCGTCGACGACCTCTTCTCCGATGTCGCCCCGAAGTTCGAGGGAGAGCTCGCCCTTCCGCCGGCGGCGAGCGAGTACGAGGTCTTGAGCGAGGCCGAGGAGCTGGCGGCGAGGAACGCGACCGGGATGCCCGTCTTCCTCGGCGCGGGGGCCTACGACAGGATAGTGCCGGCCGCCATCGGCGCGATAGTCTCCCGCGGGGAGTTCCTGACCTCCTATACGCCTTACCAGCCGGAGGTGAGCCAGGGCACGCTCGCGGCGACCTTCGAGTTCCAGTCGGTCGTCTGCGAGCTCACCGGGATGGAGGTGGCGAACGCCTCGGTCTACGACGGGGCGAGCGCCTGCGCCGAGGCGGCGCTCATGACCGCGCGTCTGACGAAGCGGGACCCGAAGGTCGCGCTCTCGGCGAACCTGAACCCCCGCTACCGGGAGGTCATCGAGACCTACGGCGTAGAGACCGTGGATCTCCCCTTCAGGGAGGGGGCCACCGACTTCTCGGAGCTTCCGGAGGACCTCTCCTGTGTCTTCGTCCAGAGCCCGGGGTTCTTCGGCACCGTCGAGGACGTCGGGGCCGCCGCGGAGGCGGCGCACGGGGTGGGGGCGCTCTGCGTCGCGGTCTGCGACCCGATAGCCCTCGCCGTCCTCGAGCCGCCGGGCGGCCTGGGGGTGGACGTGGCGGTGGGAGAGACCCAGCCTCTGGGGATGCCGCTCGGCTTCGGGGGCCCCTACGCCGGCTACATGGCCACCCGCGAGCGCTTCGTGCGCCAGCTCCCCGGACGTATCGTCGGGGAGACGGTGGACAGGGAGGGCCGGGTAGCCTACGTGCTCACCCTGAGGGCCCGCGAGCAGGACATCCGCCGGGCGCGGGCCACCTCCAACATCTGCACCAACCAGGCGCTCTCGGCTCTGACCGCGACAGTCTACGCCTCGCTGATGGGGCCGGAGGGACTGCGGGAGGTGGCGGAGCTCTCGATCTCCAAGGCCCACTACCTGGCCGGGAGGCTGCAGGAGGCCGGCTTCTCGCTGCGGTATCCCGAAGCCCCGTTTCTCTGGGAGTTCGCCGTCGAGATGCCGGACGTGGAGAAGGCCAACGAGGCGCTGCTCGAACGCGGCATCGTCGGTGGGCTCGACCTCGGTGACGGGGCGATGCTCGTCGCGGTGACGGAGAAGAGGAGGAAGGAAGACCTCGACCGTTTCGTGGAGGTGGTGGTGGATGCCCGCTAGTCTGATCCGTGCGAAGAGCCGCCCCGGCAGGCGGGGATACACCCTTCCCGCCCCCGACGTGCCGGAGGTGCCGCCCGAGAAGATCCTGCCGGAGGGGGCGCTCCGCAAAGAGAGGCCCGATCTCCCCGAGGTCGACGAACCCACCGTCGTCCGGCACTACACCAACCTCTCGCGCGAGAACTGGGGGATAGACACCAACTTCTACCCGCTGGGCTCGTGCACGATGAAGCACAACCCGCGTGCCAACGAGGCCGCCGCGGCGATCCCCGGCTTCGCCCGGCTCCATCCGCTGCAACCCGAGGAGCAGGTGCAGGGTGCGCTCGAGTTGATGCACCGGCTCGCAGCCTTCCTCTCCGAGGTCTCCGGGTTCCCCGCCGTCTCGCTCGCGCCGCTCGCCGGGGCGCAGGGCGAGCTCACCAGCATCCTCATGATAAGGAAGTACTTCGAGGACGCTGGGGACGAGGGGCGCACCACGGTCCTCATCCCCGCCACGGCGCACGGGACCAACCCGGCGACCGCGGCGATGGCCGGCTTTAAGGCCGTGGAGATAGGGCTCGACGAGCGTGGCTGCGTGGACGTCGGCGAGCTCGAAGAGAAAGTGGACGAGACGACCGCGGCGCTCATGATCACCAACCCCAACACCTGCGGGGTCTACGAGCGCAACATCGAGGAGATCGCCTCCATCCTGCACCGGTCCGGCGCGTTCCTCTACATGGACGGGGCGAACATGAACGCCAACCTCGGCCGCATGCGCCCATCAGACGCCGGGGCGGACATCATGCACTTCAATTTGCACAAGACCTTCTCCACCCCCCACGGCGGCGGCGGGCCGGGCTCGGGCGCGATCGCCTGCTCCGAGCGGCTCGCTCCCTTCCGTCCCGACCCGGTCGTCGAGGAGCGCGACGGCACCTACCGCCTCGTGCGTCCGGAGAAGTCCATCGGCCGGGTCGGAGCCTTCCACGGCAACTTCGGCCAGATGGTCCGGGCCTGGAGCTACATCAGGATGCACGGCCCCGATCTCAAGGAGGTCTCCGACCTCGCCGTCCTGAACGCGAACTACGTCCGGGCCCGCCTGAAGGGCACCTACGATTCGCCCTACGAGGGCCCCTGCAAGCACGAGGTCGTCGTGCAGCCCCCGAAAGGGGTGAAGGCGCTGGACGTGGCCAAGGGCCTCATCGACCGCGGCTTCCACCCGCCGACGATCTACTTCCCCCTCGTCGTGAAGGAGGCGCTCCTGATCGAACCGACCGAGACCGAATCGAAGGAGACCCTCGACGACTTCGTCGGCGCGATGCTCGAGATAGCGCAGGACGAGCGGCTCGAGGAAGCCCCAACCCACGCACCGGTCCGCCGGGTGGACGAGGCCCGAGCCGCCCGCCGGCTGAAGGCGAGGTGGTAGGGATGTCTCTGAAACGTACCCCGCTCCACGGGGAGCACGAGAGGCTCGGGGCGCGGCTGGTCGAGTTCGCGGGCTGGGAGATGCCCGTGCAGTACGAGGGGATAAAGGCCGAGCACCAGGCGGTACGCACCCGCGCCGGGCTCTTCGACGTCTCGCACATGGGCGAGGTCGCCTTCCGCGGCCCGGACGCCGAGAGGGCGCTCCAGCGCCTCCTGACCCGCGACGTCTCCCGGCTCGAGGTCGGGCAGGCGGGCTATTCTGCGGTCTGCTACGAGAGCGGCGGCACGGTGGACGACGTGATCGTCTACCGCCGCGAAGGGGACTTCCTCGTCGTGGTGAACGCCGCCAACCGCGAGAAGGACCTCGCCCACTTCCGTGGCAACACCTCGGATCTCGACGTCGAGATCTCCGACGAGACCGAGGACTGGGCCCTTCTCGCCCTGCAAGGGCCGGAGGCGGAGAGCATCCTCCAACCTCTCTGCGGGGGAGATCTCTCGACCATCGGGCGCTACCGGTTTTTCGAGACGGCCGTGGACGGAAGGCCGGCCGTTATCGCCCGCACCGGCTACACCGGGGAGGACGGTTTCGAGATCTTCCTCCGCCCGGGGGACGCCGCGGGGATCTGGAGGACGCTCATCGAAGCCGGAACCACCCCTGCCGGGCTCGGGGCACGCGACACGCTGCGCCTGGAGGCCGGGATGTGCCTCTACGGCAACGAGCTCGACGAAGAGACCACGCCGCTGGAGGCCGGGATCTCCTTCGCCGTCCACCTGGACAAACCTGAAGAGTTCATCGGGCAGCGGGCGCTGCGCCAGGAGAAGGAGGAGGGGCTGAAGAAAAAACTCGTCGGCTTCGAGCTCGAGGGCCGGGGCGTCGCCCGCCACGGCCACCCGGTGCGGGTCGGGGGCGAGGAACGGGGCGTCGTGACGAGCGGCACCGTCTCGCCGACCTTCGGCCGCCCGATAGGCCTCGCCTACGTCCCCCCGCAGACCGAAGGTGAGATCGAAGTCGTCATCCGCGGGAGAACCGTCCCGGCCCGCATCGTCCCGCTGCCGTTCTACCGCCGCAAGCAGAGCTAGAGGAGGGAAGCGTTGAACGTACCGCAGGACCTCAAGTACACCAGGACCCACGAGTGGGTCCGCATCGAGGGGGATATCGCCACCATCGGCATAACCGACCATGCCCAGGACGAACTCGGAGACGTCGTCTTCGTCGACCTCCCCGAGGTCGGCACCAGCCTCTCCCCCGGAGATTCCTTCGGCTCCGTCGAGTCCGTCAAGGCCGTCTCCGACCTCTACTCCCCCCTCGGCGGCGAGATCACCGAGGTCAATTCCTCCCTCGAGGAGTCGCCGGAGAAGATCAACGAAGACCCCTACGGGGAAGGCTGGATCATCCGCCTCCGCTACTCCGGCGAGGCCGAACTGCTCTCCCCAGAGGACTACCAGCGGCTCCTCGAGGAAGAACAGTAGCCCCCACGACACCTCTAGTGAAAGATATCACAGGGGAATGGAGGGCCATCTTCGTTGAAGATGGCCCTCAAAATGCTGGTTTTGCAGGTATTTTGTGGGGTCACTATGTGCAATGGGAAGATATTTTAAAAAAGTTTCTAGATTCTCTGTTCCAAGACCTTTACAAAGTGTGACTAGCGGGGTATCATTCCGGGTGTCGGTTGGTGCGTAAGCTAAACCGACGCACAATTGAAGAGCCCGGGGTGACACTCCTCCTTTCCCTTTCCCCACCTATCACCCCTAAAGTTCACCTCGGGCTCTTCATTTGGAGCCGGGGGGACACTCCTCCTTTCCCTTTCCCCCACTCCTCCTTTCCCTTTCCCCACCTATCACCCCCACCCCCGGCTCCCCTTCCTTTTCTTTGTGCGCCGTGTTGAAGAGGCCCGGCGGCGATGCCGCCGGGCCTCTGGCTTTGGCCAGGACTCGGTTTCTCTAGGAAGCCTCTCCCACCTGGGTCAGGTAGTAGAGGGTGTGCATGAGCTGGGCGGTGGGGTCTATACGGTGGACGTCGACATCCGGTGGGACGTGGAGCAGGACGTCGGTGTAGTTGAGGATGACCTTGATGCCGGCGTCGACCATCAGATCGGCGACCTGCTGGGCGGAGGAGGAGGGGGTGGCGATGATGCCGATGATCTCGTCTGCCTCCTTGACGCTCCTCTTGAGCTCGTCTATGTGCTTGACGACGACGTTGCCGACGGTGCGTCCGATCTTCTCCGGGTCGTTGTCGAAGACGTCGTGGATGACGAAGCCCCGCTTGGGGAGCATCGTGCTGCTCGCGATGGCGCTCCCGAGGTTGCCAGCCCCCACGAGCGCGATGTTGTAGGTCTGTTTGAGGCCGAGGATGCTGCGCACCGCCTCTACCAGGTCGTAGGCCTGGTAGCCCACACCCCGGGTGCCCGAAAAACCGATCGCGTTGAGGTCCCGCCTTACCTGTACCGGGTTGATGCCGGTGTAGTCGCCTAGCTCCTTGCTCGAGACCGCGTCCCGGTTCTCCTCTATGAGCTGCTGGGTGACCCTGAGATACTTGGTGAGCCTGTTCGTCAGACCTGGCTGCAACGTGGTTCGCACTTTCTCCAGCTCCTTTTCTTCCGACCCTCGTTGGTGAACTCATTGTAACAAAATGGTTCGCTCTTGCAATAAAGGTGCTCTTAGCAGCAGACAACTCAGCAAGCAAGCCGCATTACACGGCTTGAAAAGTCCGACGGTAGGGTAACGTATGGGTAGGTTTCGTGTACACGGAGATTTCGGAAAGGAGATCTGGTTGGAGTACCGTCATCTGGGCAGAAGCGGTGTGAAGGTGAGCGAGATAGCGTTGGGGAGCTGGCTCACCTACGGCGGGAGCGTGGAGGAGGAGCGGGCCCGGGAGTGCATCCACCGGGCTTACGAGCTCGGGATCAACTTCTTCGACACGGCCAACGTCTACGCGCAGGGGGCCGCTGAGGAGATCGTAGGCCGGGCGCTCAAGGGTTTTTCGCGCGAGTCGTACTTCCTGGCCACCAAGGTCTACTTCCCGATGGGGGAGGGGCCGAACGACCGGGGGCTCTCGCGCAAGCACATCGTGGAGCAGTGTCACGCTTCCTTGCGGCGGCTCGGGGTGGACTACGTGGATCTCTACCAGTGCCACCGCTACGACACGGAGACCCCGCTCGAGGAGACGTTGAGGGCGCTCGACGATCTCGTGCGGCAGGGGAAGGTGCTCTACGTGGGGGTCTCGGAGTGGAGCGCGGATCAGATCTCCGATGCCCTGAAGATCGCGGATGAGATGGGCTTCGACCGGATCGTCTCGAATCAGCCGCGCTACAACATGATCCAGCGGCACATCGAGCGCCGGGTGATGCCGCTGTGCGAGGTCGAGGGCGTCGGGCAGGTCGTCTTCTCTCCGCTCGGGCAGGGGGTGCTCACGGGCAAATACCGCCCTGGAGAAGCACCGGCCAAGGGCACCCGCGCCGCCAACCCCGAGCAGAGCGTCTTCATGCGCGAGCTGATGAACGAGAGTGTCCTCTCGGCGGTCGAGAAGCTGCGGGGTGTCGCCTCCGACCTCGGGCTCTCGATGAGCCAGCTCGCCCTCGCGTGGGTGCTGCGGCGGGAGAACGTGAGCAGCGCGATCATCGGCGCCTCGCGCCCGGAGCAGGTCGAGGACAACGTGGGGGCCTCGGGCGTCGAGCTCTCCCCGGAGGTGCTGGAGAGGATAGACGGCATCCTCTCCGGCGTCATCCAGACCGGTTCCTAGAGGCCGTCGAGGAAGAGCCGCCGGGTCAGCTCCCTGCGGCTCTTCACCCCCACCTTCTCGAAAGCGTTGCGGAGGTGGTTCTGGACGGTGTACCCGGAGATGTATAGGGAGGCGGAGATCTCACGGGTCGAGGCTCCCTGCGCGGCGAGCGTGGCGACCTCCGCCTCGCGCGGGGTAAGGCCGTAGGCGGCCATGTTGAAGCGAACAACCTCCCCTGGTCCGGCGGGCCCGATGACGATGACCGCCTCTGCGGGCAGCCCCTCGCTCAGGGAGCCGTAGAGCGAGAGCCAGCGCCCCGAGCGCGCCCGGACGTTGAGGCGTGGAAGGAGGTCGAGATCTCCTGCGTTCTCCGGTCTCAGCGCCCGCCTCAACGCACCCGCCACCATCCGGACCGCCGGAGGCAGATCCTGGCTCTCGGACCAGCCGGGCTTGAGGTCTTCGATCTCCTCCAGCCAGCGTTCGGCCGCCGCGGTGTAGTGTGCCACCCGGCCCCGGTGGTCGAGGACCAGCACGCCGGGGACGTCGGTTCCGGTTCGGCCTTCGGCGAGAGCCTGCGAGCGGAGCGCCGCGGCCTTCAGGCCCGCGCCGAGGTGTGGGGCGAGGCGCCTGACGAACGCGACCTCGCGGGGTTCGAAGTCTGGGCGGCCCGCCTCGCGGCTCAGGTCCAGGGTGCCCCAGACGTGGCCTCCGGCGGTGAAGACGGCGCGCATCTCGTGCGCCAGTCCCAGCGGGCGTAGCATCTCCCGGTAGCGGGGAGACCGGGTGATATCACCTCCGGAGAGCTCGGAGAGCCGCGCAACGGGACGCCTTTCCCGGGTCATTCGCCGGATCTGGTCGAGGTCGTGCTCGAAGTAGAGGTGGTCGAGGAAGACGGCGGCCTCCCGCTCCCCTCCCATCTCACCGGTGAGGGCGTGGGTGATCAGGGCGCTCCCCGGGTCCACCGTGGAGGCGCAGTACGCTTCAGAGCGCGACAGCTGCCGCAACCTCTCCGCGACCGCGCGCAGCAGTTCCGGGCCGCCGCGCCCGGAGTGGCACAGGCGTTTGAGCTCTGAGAGCGCCAGATCCTGTTTGACTCCGCCCGGGCTCATTCTCTCCCGTTCCGGGTGGGAAATGACAGTTTTCTGCCATATGCCATCCCCGTTCGCTGGCCTACAGTTTATGGCATGGAGGCCGGCGAGAGAAGGGAGAACGCCACGATGATAGAAGCTCGGAGAGAACCCCTGCCGCACTCCGCCCGCGCGGGCGAAGGCCGTGCCGTCTGGTACGGCGGGTATCTGCTGACTTTTTTGGCTACGGGCGAGGAGACCGGGGGAAGCTACGCTCTGGTCGAGGAGCTCGGACGGAAAGGGCTGAGCACCGAGCCGCCGCTGCACGTCCACACGCGGGAGGAGGAGTCTTTCTACCTGATAGAGGGGGAGATGGCCTTCTACGTGGGAGATGGGGTCGTCCCCGCACCGGCTGGCACCCTCATCGTCCTGCCGCGCGGCGTGCCGCACCGGTTCGAGATCGTCTCGGAGGAGGTCAGGCTCCTCAACCTGATCACGCCGGCCGGTTTCGAGGGTTTCTTCCGCGAGCTGAGCGAGCCGGCGCGAGAGCTTACGCTTCCTCTCCCGCCGGAGGGACCGCCGGACGTCGCCCGGCTGGTCTCCGTCGCCGCGAGGTACGGATGCGAGATCCTGTCTCCCCGCTAGCGCGGGGCCTTCCATCGGCAAGCGGGGTGTTGTAGCATGTAGCGCGTGGACGAGAGGCACACGGGACTCCACGCAGGCACCTCCACCGGGCGGTTCCCCCGACCGCCCCTGCCCCGGCCGTCCCGCCGCTAGGGACGCGCTCGGGGCTTTTGCTGACGCAGAAGCTGAGAAGACGTTCGGTCGTTCGGGGGTAGATTGCTAGCATTCAAGACTCAAGACGCATCCGGCATCCGCATCCGGCGGATGGACGACGAAGATCTGAAGAACGTAAGGGAGCTGCGCGTGGCGGTGCAGTGGGCCGCCGATCCCAGGGCTTTCGAGCTTCTGCGCGGCACGAGGGATGCCCGCTGGGCGGTGGCCGAGCTCCTGGACGGTGCTCTCGCCGGGATGGTCGGGGCCGTGCCGCTCGGCAGGATGGGGGTGCTCTGCCACCTGGCCGTGCGGGACGACCTGCGCAGAGCCGGGCTCGGGACCGCCCTTACCCGTTGGGCGGTGTCCTATCTGCGCTCTGCCGGGGTGAGAACCATCCGCCTGTACTCGACGGCGCAGGCCGAAAGCCTCTACCGGACGCTGGGCTTCAGGCCGGTCTGCCGGCGTGCCGTCTACAGGCGGGAGGCCGGAGCTCCGGTGCCGAAGGAGGTGCCATCCTACGATCGCTACCGGGTCGGTCCTCTCCTCGCCGCCGACCTCCCGGAACTCTACGGGGTGGATTACTGGTCATACGGCGGCGACCGCTCGGCGGTCATCTTCGCCGTCCTGCGAAGGCACCCGGGTAAGGGCCTGGTCGTCCGGGACTCGGCGGGGGGCATGAAAGGGTATCTCGTCCTCAGCCCCGCCGCGGGCGGTGCCGTCAGAGTCGGACCCTTCCTCGCCTCGGACGAGCGGGGGGCGCGATTACTCCTGACGCGTGCTCTGGAGGTCACCGGGAACGCTACGGTCGAACTCATCGTCCCAGACCCGGAAACAGCCCGCCCCCTGCTCGAAGAATTCGGTTTTGAGGGAAGGGCCGATCGGCTGCGCATGGAGCTCGGGCCCGCCCCCGGCGCCTGCGGGATGCTCCAGTACGCGACCACACCCTACCTGGCGACCTAGGAGGGCATCCCGCCCGCGTTGTGGTAGTCCCGCGAAGGGTTGAGGCAGCGTGCACTTCCTGAGCGGCAGACCGCAGCCCCGCCCGCGCCCTGGAAGGTCTCCGGTGAGCTGGAGCGCTCGCCGGTGCGGCTCGCGGCCGGGATCATCCCGGAGTACGTCGTGATCGTGATGCTGCTCGGTGCCGCGAGAGCCTTTCTCTTCCCGGCCGCAGGACCGGAGATTTGGCAACAGCATCCTGTTCGTGGTGGGGATCGCCGTCCGGGGACCCTGTTCGTCATCCCGACCGCCGGGGAGATCCCGATAATCCAGACCATGCTCTCCTACGGCATCGGGGCCGGCCCGGCCGGGGCGCTCCTGATGACGCTCGCCCCGGTGAGGTTGCCCTCTATCGCGATGGTGTGGACCTCCTTCCCGAAGAAGCGGGTGCTCGCGCTCACCGCCGGGCTGACCGCGCTCGCCGGTGTCGTCGGGGGACTTCTGGGGATGGCCTTTCTGTAAACATCCTGTAAAGAACCTTCGATTTCCCTTTTCTGCTCGTACGGGTCTCGGCTTCCTTGTAGAATACACCCGTCGAAACATCGGGAAAGGGGGAGAAGGAGATGAGCAGGTTCGTACCCCGCCAGGTGTGGGTCGTTTTCCTGGCATCGGTCGTGTCGGCTCTATGCCTGCTGCCAGCCGCCTACGGGAGCGCACGGGCGTCCTCCAGCGTGCGGTTCAAGAACTTCGAGCTCGCCGCGACTCCGCCGCAGCCGGTGGGCACGGTGTGTCCCGGCTCGGGGAACAGGTGCAAGAACAACGCCGCCGAGCCCGCGATCCGGGCGGATAAGGCGGGCAACTTCTACGCTTCTTCGGAGAACGGGCTCACAGCAGGGACGCTGGCCTGGAAGTCTTCCGATGGCGGTCGGCACTACCGGACGCTCGCCTCGCCTAACATCCTCTCTGCGGGCCAGAACAGCACCGGATTCGCACCCGGAGGCGGCGACACCGACCTGGCGGTCGCGCCGCAGAAGAACGCCGCCGGCAACTACAACGTCTACGTCGCAAGCCTGAGCCTGGCCAACGTCACCGTGAGCACCAGCAAGGATGGAGGTAAAACCTGGTCCAAAAACGTGCTCGGCGCCACGATCCCGGTGGACGACCGGGAGTGGATCGCGGCGGACGGTGCGAGGAAGGTCTGCATCTCCTACCACGACATCGCCACGTTCAACATCGACGTGGACTGCTCCTACGACGCGGGGGCGACCTTCACCCAGCACGCCGTGCCGGGCGCCATAGATGCCAGCCACGCCTACCTGATAGACAACAATCAGATCGGCAACCTCACAATAGACCCGAGAAACCACAACGTTTACCAGGTCTTCAACGGCATAGCCAACGCCTCAGAGGCTGTGACGAGCACCACCGGCCAGAGCGGCTACCACGCGGTGTGGATGGCCGTCTCCACCGACGGCGGCAAGACCTTCAAGGACTACAGGGTCTATGTCGGCCCCAAGAGCGCCAGCTACAACCACCAGTTCACCAACGTCAGCGTGGACCGCGCGGGCAACGTCTACGCTTTCTGGAGCAACGACCGGGGCGTCTTCTACAGCTACTCCACCGACCAGGGCAGGCACTGGTCGAAGCCGAAGAAGGTCAACTTTAGCCCGGCCAATACCGCCATCTTCCCCTGGAGCATCGCCGGGAGCGCGGGCAAGGTAGATGTCGTCTACTACGGCACGAGCTACAAAGGTGACCCGCAGACGGCGCCTTCGTCGGCGAAGTGGCATGTCTACATGGCGCAGATCCGACACGCCGCCGGCTCCGGCAGGACCATCCACCAGTACCAGGCCTCGCCGGTCAACCACCGGGGCGGGGTCTGCGAGGAGGGCGTCTCCTGCACCGGAAACCGCGACCTCTACGACGACTTCGGGGTCGCCGCGAACCCCAAGACCGGCCTTGCCTCGATCGTCTACAGCGACGATCAACCATCCAACACCGCCCAGGATGATCACACCAGCATCGCCACCCAGCTCTCGGGACCGGGTATTTACTGAGGGGTATGGAAAGCCGGGGCTGCGATGCTTTTTCTACAGCCCCGGCTGTCTTTTCGCCGGCTACCTTCGGATACCCCAGCGCTCCACGAGCGGTCCTTCGGGCCCGAAGACGGGGTCGGTATCGGGCAGGGCGACCCGGCGGATGTTCTCGAGCACCCCGGGACGCTCGCCCGGTTCCCCCGTGCGGATGTCGTAGCGCTCCTGCCCGGGCGGGTACGCCCCGACGACGCGGAAGGAGCCGCCCGAGCCCGCGTTGCGGTGCCCGACGCCGGCCGGGATCACGATGACGTCCCCAGCCTCGACGTCGAAGGTCTTCCCGGAGGGACCACCGAGCTCCAGCCTCGCCGTCCCGGATACGACGCAGAGCACCTCGTGGGAGACGGAGTGGTAGTGGTGGTAGGAGAAGACCCCGTTGACCCAGGCCCCACCCCAGCCGTTCTCGCGCAGGAGCTCCCTGCAGCGCCCGGGGTCGCGGTACTCTTCGCCGAGCGCCCGCGGGTAGTAGAGCAGCGGAAGCTCGGGGTTGTTCGGGATGCGCCCGTCGTCCTCGAAGCGGTACTCTTCGACCCGCCGGTCCATCCTACCCCAGCGCCTCCACGAACCTCGCGGTGTCCGGTGGTTCCCCGGTGGCGCGTTCTACAGTGGCTCGCCAGCTCTCGCGGGCTCCGGGTCCGAAGAGCGCCTCGACCAGGTAGAGCCCGGCGGAGCGGCTCTCGTAGAAGTGGCCGCGGGTGACGTAGGTCTCCAGGTGGTGCCGGAGCTGGGCGGCGATGAGGTGCCCGAGCACGTAGTTGTGGTAGTAGACGGGGGAGACGGCGAGGTGGATCTTGGCCGCCCAGTCGTGCTCTCTGCGTCCCTCCGGCCGCCTCACGAGCTGCAACTCCTCGACGAGGTCCCACCACAGCCCGTTCAGGTCGTCCCTGTCCGGGTCTGCGTACAGCTCCCGCTCGAAGCGGTACATCACCAGCGCCCAGCGCACGAAGACGAGCCGGGCGGCCCTCTCGCGCTCTTCGAGTTTCTTCCGGTCCCGCACGGCCTCTTCCGCTCCCGCGATCGAGGAGAGCCAGCCGGCCTCGGTGGCCAGCGCACCCATCATCAGCGCGACGGCCTCCGTCGTGCTGGTGTGGGCCACCGAGCGCAGGAAGTAGGGGAGGGAGGGGTTTATGTTGCGGTCGTA
Source organism: Rubrobacter sp. M3-4 (assembly GCF_059772285.1). NCBI lineage: Bacteria > Bacillati > Actinomycetota > Rubrobacteria > Rubrobacterales > Rubrobacteraceae > Rubrobacter > Rubrobacter sp. M3-4. The sequence goes on along the minus strand of NZ_JCBAJP010000001.1, from coordinate 214,418 downwards.
GGCGGCGTGGCCGAGCTCGTGCAGGAGCGTCTCCATCCAGTACGCATCGGGGCGGAGGTTGGCGAGCACCCGGACGTCGTAGGGATACTCCCGGCCGATGGAGATGCAGAAGGCGTGCTGGCTCTTGCCGGGGCGCTCGTACAGGTCGCTCCGGGCGAGCACCCCCCGCACGTCGAGCCCCATCGCGTCGTAGGTGGCGAGCGCGAGCTCCTCTATCTTCCTCCCCTGGAGGTAGCGGTCCACGTCGAGGTCGGGGTCCTCCGGCGGCTCCTGGAAGAAGGGGTCCGGAAGGTGCCAGGGCCTGGTCTCTCCCGTCCCGAAGCGCCGCCGCGTCTCGGCGTCCATCTTCTCTCGCAGCCTTCTGAAGGGCGCTTCGGTCGCCTCTTGCAGACGGCGCATGGTCTCTTCGAGCCAGAGGGGTTCTATCTCCTGCAGCCTCAGGGCCCTCTCGTAGTGGTTCTCGTAGCCCTGCTCGCGGGCGAGGCGGTTGCGCAGCCGGGCGAGTTCGCGCACCACGCCCTCGACCTCGCGCCCGACGCTCCTGGAGGCCTCCCACGCCGCCCGGCGTTCGTCCTCGTCTTCCGAGAAACGCAGTATCTGCCGGATCTCGTTGTCCCCGATCTTTCGCCCGTCCACGGCCCCGCGGTGGTTGCCGAAGATCGCGCCCGCCTCCGCCTCGAGCTCCTCGACGCGCCCGAGCAGCCTCCGATCTCCCTGCCTGGCGGCGAACTCGGCGTGGAGCACCTCGACCTGCCGCCGCAGCACCGGGCGCTCGATAGAGCTTCGTTCCCCGTACCAGCGGACGATCTTCTCGAAGGCCGCCGGGTCCGCGAAGAGCTCGTCGTGGGCCCTCGCCGCGCGCACGGCCTCCGCGCGGGCCTCCCCGGTGCCGGTGGTCTCGAGCCTCCACCACGCCTCGTCCGCCGCCCTCTCCAGCGGCGCGGCCCGCTCTTCGAGCGAGGCGATAAAGCTCTCTATCTCGGAGGATACGGGCAGATCTCCCCTCCTAGCGCCGGCTCCGCTCGCGGCGGCTTCCGGCGTAGATCCAGAGCAGGAACACCACTATCCCGAGCGCGGCGAACTGCAGGAGCCCCTGCGGCCCCCCGCTCTGCCCGACGACGAGCGCGGCGATGAAGACGAGCGCGACCGCGATGTACCCCGCGCTCCGGAACGCGAGATATGAGGCGATGAGGCCGACGAGCGCGTAGACGACCGGCATGTACGGCCCGAGCGCCGCCGTCCAGGTGAACGACCCCCGCCCTATCCCCTCCGCCCACAAACCGAGCTGACCGGCGGCGATGAACGCGAGGAAGGCGAGGACGAACGTGATCGTCCCGCTCTTCCACGTCGCCGGCTCGGGGTCGAAGCGGTGCGGCTCGTACCAGCGGGCCTCGCGCACCACGTAGCGCCCCTGCCTCCGCACCCGCGGCTCCTTGCGCCGCAACCTTCCCCGGAGCCTCTCCCCGAGAGAGGGCCCGGACCGCTCGCGCTCCTCGCGCCGGGCGGCGAGCTCGTCCTCGAGGCGGCTGAAGTCCAGCTCCGAGAGCTGGTCTGCGGCGTAGGCCAGGTCGAGCTCCTCGTCGTGGCGCCTGCGGCGCTCGGGGTCGGAGAGCACCTCGTGCGCCTCCTGCAGCAGCGAGAACTCCTCCGGGCTCCCTCCCCGGTCGGGATGGCGCTCCTTGGCCAGACGGCGGTACGCCTCGTGGATCTCCTCCTGCGACGCGTTGCGGGAGACCCCGAGAACCTCGTAGTAGTTGACCCGATCCGACATGCTACGACCTATTCTAACCCACCCTACCTTCCCGGTTCGCCTCCAGCGCGAGGCGTATCTCCTGCAGGCACCACCCATCCTCCTCCGTCTCCGCCGCGCTCCGCAGGGCCTCCTCGGCCTCTTCGCCCCCGATCTCGCCGAGCGCCCACGCCGCGTGCCCCCGCACGAGCGCGGACCCGTCCTCCCGCAGACACCTTGCGAGCGCGGGGACGGCCTCGGTGAGCTTCAGGTTGCCCGCGACGACGCAGCAGTTGCGCAGCAGCCCCTCCCGCCCGGCGCGGGTGAGCGGGGTGTGGCCGAACCGGCTCTCGAACTCTTCCTCGCTCTGGATCCCGAGCACCTCGATTATCTTCAGGTACGGCCCCGCCCCGGCCCCGGCGGAGAACTCCGGCCAGCGGCTCCTCTTCGCCTTGCGCCGGTTGTACGGGCAGATCTGCTGGCAGACATCGCACCCGAAGGCCCACTCCCCGATCTGCGGACGCAGCTCGCGCGGGATCTCACCGCGGTTCTCGATCGTAAGATACGAGATGCAAAGCCGCGCGTCGACCACCCCGGGGGCCTTTATAGCGCCGGTGGGGCAGGCGTCGATGCACCTCCTGCACCGCCCGCAGGTCCCCTCCCCGGGCTCGTCCGGTTCGATCTCGAGGTCCACCAGAAGCTCGGCGATGAAGAAGTACGAGCCCATCTCGCCGTTTATCAGGCACGAGTTGCGCCCGAAGAACCCGAGCCCCGCCCGCTGCGCCGCCGAGCGCTCCAACAGCGGCACCGCATCCGTGAACGCCCGCGCCTTCACCCGACACCCGAGCGCCTCCTCCAGCCTCGCCCTGAGCCCAAAGAGGCGCCCCTTTATCACCCGATGGTAGTCCTCTCCCCACGCGTACCGCGCCACCTTCCCCCCGCCTCCGGGGTTCTCCGGATGATCGCCGGGGTAGTACGAAACCCCTAAAGAGATGACGCTCCGCGCGCTCTTCTGCAGGCGCCTCGGGTCCGAGAGCAACTCCACCGGCCGGCGCATGTACCCCATCCCCGCCGCCATCCCCGCCTCCTGCCAACGCCGCAACCGCTCACCCCCCTCCTCTAGCCGCCCCGCCCGCGCAACCCCCACCAGCTCGAAGCCCGCCTCCCGCGCCAGCTCCTCTATCAGCTCCCGTACCTCCGACATGCCCCGATTCTAACTTGCCCCCGCCCGCTTCCCGTGCGATACTAAATATAACGAAAAGTTACAAGCAGCTTACTTTGTAACAAAATTTTGTGGCAATCAGGTAGGCTGACGTTACAAGGAGGCGGAATGCGGGTGATGGAGGGGCTCGATCTCTTCGAGGAGGTCGGGCGGCTCAAGGAGGAGTTGAACGCGGTCATCCTGGCGCACTACTACCAGGAGCCGGACATACAGGACGTGGCGGACTTCATCGGGGACTCTCTGGCGCTGGCGCAGAAGGCGCAGCGGACGGACGCCGACGTGATCGTCTTCTGCGGGGTGCACTTCATGGCGGAGACCGCGAAGATCCTCAACCCGGAGAAGAAGGTGATCCTGCCGGACCTCGAAGCGGGGTGCTCGCTCGCCGACAGCTGTCCGGCGGAGCAGTTCGAGGAGTTCCTCCGGCGGCATCCGGGGCACGCCGTGGTCTCCTACGTGAACACCTCGGCCGCGGTCAAGGCGCTCTCGGACATCATCTGCACCTCTTCCAACGCCGAGAAGATCATCGCGACGATCCCGGAGGACGTTCCCATAGTCTTCGCCCCGGACAGGCACCTCGGGCGCTACGTACAGCAGAAGACCGGTCGGAAGATGGTCCTCTGGCCCGGGACGTGCATGGTGCACGTGCAGTTCTCGGAGAAGAAGATCCGGCAGCTCAAGGTACGCCATCCGGAGGCCGAGGTGCTGGCCCATCCCGAGTGCGAGGAGCGGGTGCTCGCGCTCGCTGACCACGTCGGGAGCACCTCGAGCCTGCTGCGGCGGGTCACCGAGAGCCCGGCCAAGACGTTCATCGTGGCGACCGAGCCCGGCATCATCCACCAGATGCGGAAGGCCGCCCCGGAGAAGACCTTCATCCGCGCGCCCGGAGAGGGGCCCGCGTGCGAGGCGTGCAGCGAGTGCCCGCACATGCGCCGCAACACGCTCGAGAAGCTCCTCTCGTGCATGAGGGAGCTTTCCCCGGAGATAGAGATCGACGAGGAGCTGCGCCTCAGGGCCCTCCGGCCCATCGAGCGGATGCTGGAGGTCGGATGATGGAGGAGACGGCGCGAAGGGTGCGTCCGCCGGCGCCGCTGCGCGAGCTCGCCCGGCGGGCGCTCGAGGAGGACGCGGGCAGAGGGGACGTGACCTCGGAGCTCACCGTGGACGAAGGAGCGCGGGCTGCGGGGCGGTTCGTCGCCCGGGAGAAGCTCGTGGTCTTCGGGCTCGAGGCGGCGCGGGCCGTCTTCCACGAGGCCGATCCCGAGGTGCGATTCTCCGCGCTCGTCTCCGAGGGGGAGGAGGTCGTGGCCGGGACGGGGCTGGCCGTGGTCGAAGGTTCCGCGAGGTCCATCCTCGCCGCCGAGCGGGTCGCGCTCAACCTGCTGATGCGGCTCTCGGGGGTGGCCACCACCACCCGCCGCTACGTCAGGGAGGTCGAGGGCACGGGGGCCAGCGTGGTCGACACCCGCAAGACCACACCGGGGATGCGCCGGCTCGAGAAGGCGGCCGTCAGGGCCGGGGGCGGGGTCAACCACCGCTTCGGGCTCGACGACGGCATCCTGATCAAGGACAACCACGTCGCGCTCGCAGGCGGGGTTGGGGAGGCGGTGCGGCGCGCCCGCGCCGGGGCCCCGCACCTGCTGAAGGTCGAGGCCGAGGTCGAGGACCTCTCGATGCTCGAGGAGGCGCTCGACGCCGGGGCCGATGCGGTCCTGCTCGACAACATGAGCCCGGAGGAGGTCGCGGAGGCCGTCGCGCTCGCGCGGCGGAGGAGGCCGGAGGTGGTCGTCGAGGTCTCCGGCGGGGTGGACCTCGGGAGCGTGCGCGCCTACGCGGAGGCGGGGCCGGATCTCATCTCGATCGGGGCGCTCACCCACTCCGCGCCCGCGGCGGACGTCTCGCTCGAGGTCGTACCGTGCTGAGGTTCGACCTCGTCGTCGTGGGTGGAGGGATCGCCGGGTGCGCCGCCGCGCTCTCCGCCGCCCGCGAGGGTGCCCGCGTCGCGCTCCTCACCCGCCACCCCGATCCCGAAGAGTCCAACACCCGCTACGCGCAGGGTGGGATCATCCACCCCGACCCCGACGAGCCCCGGGAGCTTTTGATCCACGACATCCTCGAGGCCGGGGGTGGAGAGCCGGAGGCGGCCCGCCTCCTCGCCGCCGAGGGGCCGGAGCTGGTCGAGCGCCTCCTCATAGAAGAGCTCGGCGTCCCCTTCGACCGGGACGAGGGCGGGGCCCTGCACCGCACCCGCGAGGCGGCCCACTCGACCGCGAGGGTCATCCACCGCCGGGACACGACGGGGGCGGCGATCCAGGAAGCCCTCACCCGTGCCGTCCTCGCGCAGGAGGGTGTCCAGGTGTTCGCCGGGGTGCGGGCGCTCTCGCTGCTCTCCGGGGAGGGAGGTTGCGGTGGGGTCGTGGCCCTCTACCGGGGCGAGATCCTGGGCATCGTCGGCCATACCGTCCTCGCGACCGGAGGACTCGGCGCGCTCTACCGGCACACGACCAACCCGCCCGGAGCGCTCGGCGAGGGGATCGCGCTCGCGCTCCGGGCGGGGGCGAAGGTCGCGGACCTGCACTACGTCCAGTTCCACCCGACCGCGCTCTACGAGAAGGAGGGAGAGCGGCGCTTCCTCGTCTCCGAGGCCGTGCGCGGGGAAGGGGCGGTGCTCGTCGGGGAAGACGGCGAGGAGATCGTCGACCACCCGCTCGGTTCTCTCGCCCCGCGCGACGTGGTAGCCCGCGCGGTATGGAGCGCGATGGCCGAGAGCGACCCTCCATGCGTCTACCTGGACGCCACCGGACACCCCCCGGGTCGGTTCGCGGCGCGCTTCCCCGCCATCTACGCTCGCTGCCGCGAGATCGGGATAGACCCGGAGCGGGAGAGGATCCCGGTCGTCCCCGCCGCCCACTACTCCTGCGGCGGCGTGGAGGCGGACGCGAACGGCCGAACGACGCTGGAGGGGCTGTGGGCCGCCGGAGAGGTCGCGAGGACCGGGCTGCACGGCGCGAACCGCCTGGCTTCGACCTCGCTCCTGGAAGGCCTCGTGTGGGGCTGGCGCGCCGGCAGGGACGCGGCGTCCTCCGGGTGCGCCCGGCCGCCGCTCCCTCTCCCCCAGATCGCCCCGCCCGCCCCAGCGCCAGAGGCGGCCTGGCGCAGGCTCCGGGAGGTGATGTGGGAGCGTGGGGGCATCCTGCGCACCGCCGCGGGGCTGCAGCGGGGAATCGAAGAGCTCGAGGAGCTGCGGGAGCGTTACGGGAGGACGGAGCTCGGCTCACCGCTGCTCGTCGCCCGGGCCATCCTCGAAGGGGCGCTCGCCGAGGGCGAGAGCCGCGGCTGCCACCACAGGGAGGACGCGCCGGTGGGGAGCGGGGTGCGCGGTGCGTGATCCCGTCTACCTCGACTACAACGCGACCACCCCGCTCGACGGGCGGGTCCTCGAGGCGATGCTCCCCTATCTGAAGGAGCACTTCGGCAACCCCTCCTCGGCCACCCACGCCTACGGGTGGAGCGCCGAGGCCGCCGTCGAGGCCGCGCGGGAGGAACTCGCCGCCGCCATAGGCGCCTCCCCCGAAGAGATCTTCTTCACCAGCGGCGCGACCGAGGCGGACAACTGGGCGCTCTTCGGGACGCTCGGGCCCGGAGACCGCCTCGTCACCTCCCCGACGGAACACGAGGCGATCCTGGAGAGCGCCCGCGCCCTCGCCCGGCGCGGGGTGGAGGTCGTCCTGCTCCCCGTCGATCGTCACGGGGTGGTGAGCCCCGACGCGCTGCGCGAGGCTCTCGGGGAGGAGGCCGCCCTCGTCTCCATCATGCTCGCCAACAACGAGACCGGCACCGTGAACCCCGTGCGCGAGCTCGCGGAGGTATCGCACGAGCATATGGTCCCTTTCCACACCGACGCCGCGCAGGCGCTCGGCAAGCTCCCGCTCGACGTCGGTGCGCTCGGGGTGGACATGATGAGCCTCTCCGCCCACAAGTGCTGCGGGCCCAAAGGGGTGGGTGCCCTGTACATCCGGCGCCGTCCACGGCGGGTGCGCCCCGCGCCGCTCCTCTACGGCGGCGGTCAGGAACGGGGGCTCAGGAGCGGGACGCTCAACGTCCCCGGGATAGCAGGCTTCGGCCGGGCGGCCACGCTCGCCGCGGAGTCGCTGCCCGGGGAGGCGGGGCGGATGAGAGATCTGCGGGATTTGCTGTGGCGGGAGCTCTCCGGGCGGGTGCCGGACGTGCTTCTGAACGGAGACCCCGAAAGGCGTCTCCCCAACACCCTTAACGTCTCCTTCCCCGGGGTTGCCGCCTCGGATCTTCTGGCGGAGCTCACCGCGGTCGCGGCCTCCTCGGGTTCGGCCTGCGCCTCATCCGACCCCGGTCCCTCGCACGTGTTGCTCGCAATGGGTCTCGGAGAGGAGCGGGCCCGCTCCTCCATCAGGCTCAGCCTGGGGCGTTTCACCACCCGCGAGGATGTCCTGCGGGCGGCAAAGGAGCTGGCCCGGAGCGTGGAGGCTCTCCGGGCCAGCTCCCGAGATGTTCCCGGCTACGGCGTCGGGTCCGCGAGCGCCGCCGAGTAGATGTCCGTGTTGCCGAAGGTGGCCGGACAGTCGGCCGCCGGGGCCGGCGCGCTCGCCGAGGTGTCCCCGTTCGCGAGGGCCTGCCGGTAGGCGTCGATCGCCGGGCAGTCGGACCCGTTTCTGGCGTCGTTGAAGACCGCCGTCGCAGCGCCGTTGGTGGCGTCGAGGTAGTTGTAGTCCCCGAGGAATTCGGTGGAGAGTCCGTTCGCGCTCGAAGCCCGGGCGTCCCCCACGGCGCCGCGGTAGACGGTCTGCAGATTACTGAGGCTGGTACCCGAGAGGTCCGCGTGGCGCACCACGCCCTGGAACCGGCGCGGAGAGGAGGTGTCGTGGCGGTACGGGTCGAGGAAGGCGTCGTAGGTGACGTAGAGGTCGGTACCGTCGGGTGAGAGCGCGACGGCCGGGAAGTCGGGCCTGTCGCCGTTGGCCGCCACGTTTACGGGTTCGGTGAAAGTCTTCCCTCCATCGTTCGAGAGCTCGAGCAGCGCCTCTTCGTGGTTCAGGCCGTTGCGGGCGTCGGGCCACAGGAGCGCGATCGTGTTCGGGGCGTTCTTCCCGCTCGGTGCTCCGTTGGCGATGTCCACGCTCGGGAAGCTGTTGGTGCGGGCTCCGGCGACGCCGTCGAAGGTGAAGTCCCCGCCCACCGGGTCGAAGGCGCCGACGTCGACCACCCGGGCGACGGCGCGCGGCCGTCCGAAGGTCTTGCCGCCGTCGGTCGAGCGGACCATGTACTGCACGCTGTTGCCCTTGAGGGTGCCCTCGTAGAAGACGTAGACGGTGCCGTGGCTGTCGGTGCGCACGGTGCACCCCTGCCGGCCACCGGAGCGTCCCTGCCCGGAGCCGGTGTTCGCCGCGTTGGTGAGCTGACGGTTGGTCCAGGTCTTGCCGCCGTCGGTCGAGCGGCTGAAGATCACGGGCTCCGGCGCCCCGCCCCGGCTGCGGAAGGCGACGTTGCAGATGTAGACGTTGCCGAAGTAGGGGCTCGTGGCGGCGTCGTCCGCCCAGACCTGCTCTTTGTCCGAGAAGAGGGCGGCGTTCTGCTTGCTCACGATGACCGGGTCGCTCCAGGCACTGTTCTGGCCGGCCGCGGCACCCTGCAGGTCGTCGGTGTAGGAGACGGCTATCGCCTCGAAGCCCTTGAAGGCCTGCTCACCGCGTGTGGAGTCGAAGTTCGACGTCAGGTTGGCGTAGTAGAGCCTCACCCCGTTGGACCAGGAGAAACCGTTCGGGCCGGGGCGTGGGCCGAAGGCGACCGAGGGGTCACCGTCGGAGACGAGCCCGTTCTCGTAGTAGTTCGGGAGTGTGCCGATCGGTCCGGGGCCGGGCGAGCCGTCGCGCGCAGAGTACCCGTGGTAGGTCGGCTGGGTCCAGCTCTTCCCCCCGTCGAACGAGAAGTAGACCCCCGAGACTCCTACACCCGGGGTGAACGGGCAGCTGCTGCCTTTGCAGGGGGCGAGGTCGATCTCGTCGTTCGCGCCCGCGACCTGGACCTGGGGGTTCAGCGGGTCTATCGCCACCGCGGGTTCGTTCTGTTTGTTTTGCGGGAACGGCGTCGGCGGGCTGCCAACCGTCACCGGCGCGTCCATGGCGGCGGCGAGGGCCACCCCCGCTCCCAGGAGTACGCCTGCCAATACGGCGAGCCCGAGGAGCGCGTACGATCTCCTCTTCTTATGCATTAAGTTCTCCTCCTTCCCCAAGAGGTGTTCGACCCGGACAGCATATTGCCGTTCGAAACCCCGGTCAAGCCGAGTCTTCGGCGCCCCGGGCGGGTATATTAGGGCGCAAGAGAAGACCAAAGGAGGGATCGATGCCCATAGCCAGCGTTAACCCTGCGACCGGGGAGGAGATCAAGCGCTTCGAGGAGCTCGACGGGCGGCAGATAGACGAGAAGCTCGAGCTGGCCGCCAGGGCCTTCCGGGAGTACCGCAGGACCCCGCTCTCCGAGCGCCGCGAGAGGCTGTTGCGGGCGGCGGAGATCCTCGACGAGGAGGCCGGGGATCTCGGGCGCATCATAACCTCCGAGATGGGCAAGACGCTCGCCTCCGCCGAGGGTGAGGTGCACAAGTGCGCCCGCGGCTGCCGCTACTACGCCGAGAACGCGCAGAGGTTCCTCGCCGACGAGGAGATAGAGCTCGAGGGCAGGGCCTTCGTCCGCTACCAGCCGATAGGCCCGATCCTGGCGGTGATGCCGTGGAACTTCCCGTTCTGGCAGGTCTTCCGGCACGCCGCGCCGGCGCTCATGGCGGGCAACGTCATCCTGCTCAAGCACGCCTCGAACGTCCCGCAGTGCGCCCTGGCCATAGAGGACGTCATCCGCCGCGCCGGATTCCCGGAGGGAGCCTTCCAGACGCTGCTCGTGGGCTCCTCGCGGGTGGCGGAGATAATAGAGGACGAGAGGGTCAGGGCCGTGACCCTCACCGGGAGCGAGGGCGCAGGGAAGAGCGTCGGGAGTGCGGCCGGGAAGAACATAAAGAAGAGCGTGCTGGAGCTCGGCGGCTCCGACCCGTTCATCGTGATGCCCTCGGCGGACCTCGACCGGGCGGTGAGCACCGCGGTGACCGCCAGGACGCTCAACAACGGCCAATCGTGCATCAACGCAAAGCGGATCATCGTGCACCGGGACGTAGCCGACGAGTTCACCCGCCGCTACGTCGAGCGGATGCAGGCGCTGAAGGTCGGCGACCCGATGCAGGAGGAGACGGACATGGGGCCGCTCGCGATGCCCCAGATCCTGGAGGACGTCGACGCCCAGGTCAAGAAGAGCGTCGAGATGGGGGCGAAGGTCCTGACCGGGGGCAAGCCCATCGACGGACCCGGCAACTTCTACCCGCCGACGGTCCTCACCGACATCCCCGAGGGATCCCCGGCCTACCGGGAGGAGATCTTCGGCCCCGTGGCCTCCCTGTTCGTCGTGCGGGACATAGACGAGGCGATCCGCATCGCCAACGACTCGTCCTTCGGGCTCGGCTCCTCGGTCTGGACCAACGATCCCGAAGAGCAGGAGCGCTTCATAGACGAGATAGAGGCCGGGATGGTCTACGTGAACAAGATGACCGAGTCCACCCCCGAGGCTCCCTTCGGCGGGGTGAAGAACAGCGGCTACGGACGTGAGCTCTCGCATTTCGGCATCCATGAGTTCATGAACGCGAAGACCGTCTGGATCGGGGACGGCGGGAGTGCGGCGGGCGCCGTGGAGTGAAAGCTCTTGCACCGGCCGGGAGGGAGGTAGTATAACCTCTCTGCTACGTTGAGGATCGTGCAGGCCAGAGAGCGCGTCGGGAGGAACCTGTGAACTATACGCTCAGGTTCATAGGCCTCGGCGCGCTCTACGGCTTCGCGTTCGCGCTCGTCAAGGCGCTCTTCCCGGAGCCCTTCATCCTCTTCGTGCTGAAGGGTGGCCAGAGCAGCGAGGGCAACCTGGCTTTCGTCTCGATCTTCTACATAACGGCGGGCTTCGTCGCCGGGCTGATCGCGGGTCCCCTCTTCGGTGGTCTGCTCCGGCTGCGGCGCTCCAGAGCCGGCGACTCCTACGTCGAGCCGAGACCCACGATGCGCATCATCCTGAGTTTGCTGCTCGCGTTGCTGATGGGGCTCATCTCCGGCCTGATCATCCTCGGGGCCTACTACACCGGCGTGCTGCCGCCGGGGAAGATCCTCGACCCGTTCCCCTCGGTCCGCAACGTTCTGTTCCCGATAGAGCCCTCACTCGTCGTGATCTGGGCCATCGCCCGTGATCTTCTGCCGGCGGGGTTCACGGGTCTTCTGCTCGCGCCCATAGGCGGCGGCCCTCTCCTCAGGCTGTACGCCGCGGGGAGACATCTGGCGCAGAAGCACTACGAGGGCTTCTAGAGGATGCTGACGAGCGGGGAGAGCTTGCACTCGTTGAGGCCGTAGCTCCTGCGGCCCCTGACCGGACGTACCAGATACTCCAGGCAGTTGCCCCGGCAGTCGGCCTTGCCACAGGGATTCTCGGTGGTCCCCAGGTTCTCGACGACCTCGACGACAGGGTTTTTGCGCTCCCGGGGACGCACGTCTTTGCGCAGGGCGTACTCGCCCTCCTCGAAGTACCACCGACCGTAGCGGAACTCTGCCATACCACCGTAATTGTACACCAGTGATTTGATCCAGGTCACATCTGCGACCCGACCGGGGCTGTCAGAATGAGCCGGTAAGTAAGGGGAGGATGGTATGAGGGTCTACATCTCGGCGGACATGGAAGGCGTGACTGGGGTGACCCACCCGGACGACGTCATCCCGGGGCGCCCGCGCTACGAGGCTTTCAGGAGGCTCCTCACCGCGGACGTGAACGCCGCCATCGAGGGAGCGCGGCGGGCCGGTGCGCGAGAGTTCCTGGTCAACGAGGCGCACGACGGGATGCGCAACCTGCTGCTGGAAGACCTCGACCCCGGGGCTGAGGTGATCGTGGGCTCCCGCAAGCCTCTCTCGATGATGGAGGGCTGCAACGAGGCGGACTTGGTCTTCTTCGTCGGCTACCATTCGGCGGCCGGGACGGGCGGCATCCTGAGCCACACCTTCACCGGACCCTCGACGCTCGTGAGGCTGGAGCTGAACGGCGAGGTGTGCAGCGAGGGCCGGATGAACGCCGCCTTCGCCGGTCTCGCGGGCATCCCGGTGGGCCTGGTGACGGGAGACGATCTGATCTGCGCCGAATCCGAGGCCCTCTACCCGGGCGTCCGCACCGCTTGCGTCAAGACCGCCGTGGACCGCTACACGGCCCGCTGCCTCTCGCCGGGAGCGTCCCGCGAACGCATCCGCCGGGCGGCCTTCGAGGCCGTGAGCCGCCGGGAGTACCTCTCGCCCTACTCTCCGGAGGGGCCTTACACCTTCACCGCGGAGTTCGCGAGCGCGAGCACGGCCGAGAGCGTGATGTACTTCCCCGGCCTGAAGCGGCTGGACGACCGGCGCGTCTGCTGGACGCACGAGGACTACGAGACGGCGTTCAGGATGTTCATCGGGGTGATGCGCCTCGCCCGCACCGACCCGGACTACGGATAGAGAACCGATGAGCCACACCTTCTACATCGTCGACGTCTTCGCCGAGGAGAAATACGCGGGCAACCAGCTCGCGGTGGTGCTGGAGGCCGGCGACCTCTCCTCCGGGGAGATGCAGAGGGTGGCCTCCGAGATGAACTACTCCGAGACCTCCTTCGTTCTCTCCACGAAGAGGGACGCCCACCGGGTTCGCATCTTCACCCCCAGGGAAGAGCTTCCCTTCGCCGGTCACCCGACGCTCGGGACGGCGTATGTCATACGGCACGAGGCTCCGGAAGAGCCTGCCGGTCGCCTGGTGCTCGAGGTGCCCGCCGGGCGCATCCCGGTGGATTTCGGCGAGGTGCTCTGGATGCACCAGCTCCCTCCCGCCTTCGGGGGGGAGCACGACCGGCAGGAGACGGCCCGCTCCCTCGGGTTGAAGGAGCGCGACCTGGACCCGGAGCTGCCGGTCGAGACGGTCTCGACGGGCATCCCGGTCGTCATCGTTCCCCTGAGAGACCTGGACGCCCTCCGGCGCTGCCGGCCTCTCGGGGTGAGAGAGAAGAGCGTATACGCCTTCTGCCCGGGCTCGCACGGTGACGGGCCGGGGGACCTCTCGGCCCGGATGTTCGCCGGCGGCATCGGCGTCACCGAGGACCCCGCGACCGGGAGCGCCGCTGGATGCCTCGCCTCTTACCTGGTCGAGCACCGCGGTGGCCCGGTCGACCTCCGGGTCGAGCAGGGCTACGAGATCGGACGCCCCTCCCTGCTCCACCTGCGGGCGGGAAGAGACGAAGCCGGTACGATGCGGGTCTCGGTCGGCGGCAGGGTGCAGCTGGTGGCGCGGGGAGAGCTTCTGTGAGGAGGATCGACGGCGCGCTGGCTCGAGAAACCCGCCCTGGGATCCCCCCTCGAAGAGCTACGCCTCGCGCCTCCAGGTGAACCCCCGGTAACATTTCGGTAAACGCAGGGGGCTTTCGCCCCAAACTCCCTTGCTAGATACACGAAGTGTGCTAACTTCCAGGTTCCGGTTGCTATATGCGCGGAGCATTTATATGAGAAAAGTAAGCTGCAGGCAAACGAGAGAGGGGAGGTGATCTCCGGCGTGATGGGAGCGGGTGTGTTCAGGGATCTGTGGTTCAGGGCTGGTGCTCGGACGCTCCGCTACCGGATGGCGGGGGCGTTGGGGCGGCTGCGGGCGAACGGCGGGCTCATACTGCGCAAGGCCGTGGCTGCGGGTGTGGCGTGGGGGGTGGCGCACGTTTTGCTGGGGCACCAGAACCCGTCGTTTGCGGCGATCGCGGCGATCATCTCTTTGGGGGCCGCCGCCGGCAGGGAGGGGCGGCAGGCGGTCGAGCTGGTCCTCGGGGTGGCCTGCGGGCTTGCCATAGCGGACGTCTTCGTCTCGGCGATAGGCTCGGGGGCGGTCCAGATCGGGGTAGTGGTCGCGCTGGCGACGGCGGTGGCGCTCCTCATCGGGGAGAGCGAGCTCCTGGTGACGGAGGCCGCGGTCTCGGCCCTTCTGATGGTGACGCTCGTGCCGGCGAGCCCGGCGCCGTTCACCGGGCGCTTCCTGGACGCGCTCATCGGCAGCGGGATGGCGCTCGCGGTACGCGCCGTCTTCCCGGAGAACCCGCGCAGGAAGGTGCGCGAGGCGGCGCGTCCGGTCTTCGGCGAGCTCGCCGGTGTTCTGGAGGAGGTGGCCGGGGCGCTCGAGGCGGGGGATCTCGAATGGGCCGAGAGGGCGCTCGGGCGGGCGCGGGCGATGGACGGCAGGGTCGAGGATCTCAGGGAGGCGCTCTCCTCCGGGTACGGGGCGAGCCGTCTCTCCCCGGCGCGCCGGAGGGCGCTCGGAGAGCTCGGGTTCTACTCCACCGCCGCAGGACAGCTCGACCTGGCGGTGCGCAACGTGCGGGTCCTGGCGCGGGCCGCGAGGGCGCTGATAAGGAGCGGGCATCCCCGGGCGCAGGGCCTTCCCGCCGCCGTGCGGCAGCTCGCCGGGTCGGTGGGGGCTCTGGGTGTCTACCTCGAGCGGCTGGAGAACCCCGGTGAGGCCCGCGCGCTCGCCCTCGAGGCCGCCGCCGGGGCGACCGCCGTCCTCGTCGAGCGCAAGGAGCTCGAGACGAGCATGCTCGTCGGGCAGATCCGGTCCACCGCGGTGGATCTTTTGCAGGCCTCCGGAATGAGCTACACCGAGTCGCTGCAGGCGCTGGACGAGGCCGCGATAAAGCGCACCAGCGAGGTGCAATCCGCCCGTTAGAATCTTTTGAATCTTTTCCTCTGTAACCGGAGCGGGAGGTCTCGGATGGAAGGTCGCGTCGCGCTCGTCACCGGGGCGGGAAACCCGCGAGGGATCGGAGCCGCCGTCTGCCGCGAGCTGGCGGACAAGGGGATGGACGTGTTCTTCTCCTGCCTGGAGGGAGAGGATCCGTCCCCCCTGCGCGCGGAGCTCGAGAGATGCGGGGTGCGCGCGGGATGTCTGCGGATCGACCTTGCGCCTCCGGACTCGGCGGAGCGGCTGCTCGATGCGGTGGAGGAGCAGATCGGTCCGCCCTCCGTCCTCGTCAACAACGCCGCCCGCTCGGAGCGCGACGGCTACGAGAACCTGGATGCCGCGACGCTCGACGCCCACTACGCGGTGAACCTGCGGGCTGCGGCGCTGTTGTGCGCAGGGTTCGCCCGCCGCTTCCGGGGGACATCGGGCAGGATCGTAAACCTCACCTCCGGCCAGTCGCTCGGGCCCATGCCCGGCGAGCTCGCCTACGCCGCGACCAAGGGCGCCCTCGAGGCGTTCACCCGCACCCTCGCCGCCGAACTCATGCACAGGGGCATCACCGCCAACGCTCTCGACCCCGGCCCGACCGATACCGGCTGGATGTCGCCGGAGGTGAGAGAGGATCTCGCCGCCAGGTTCCCGGCTGGAAGGGTGGGCCGTCCCGAGGACGCGGCGAAGGTCGTCGCGTTCCTCGCGGGGGAGGATTCGGCCTGGATCACGGGCCAGACCATCCACGCCGAGGGCGGGTTCCTGCGCGGATGATATAACGTATGCAGCATGAGGCTGCCCCCCGCCTGCAGGCGCTTCCTCTCCGTCCTCCTCGCGAAGAAGGAGGACGAGCTCAACGCCTACGTCCGCGGTCCTCTCTTCCCCCGGAGGGTGTTCGTGGCCCTGCTCGGCCTCTTCGTCGCATCGTCCATGCTCACCGCCGACTGGTTCGGGCTTTTGCTCCTCAACGCCGGCGGCGTCGCCCGGCAGATAGGAATCCTCTACACTCTAAGGGTGACCTCAGTCCTGCTCGGGGCCGTCTCGTTTTCCTCCCTGCTCCTCGCGGCTCACTATGCCCGCCTCTACACCTACACCTCGGAGGAGAACGTCTTCTTCACCACCTGCTTCGCCATCTCCTTCCTCCTCGGCGCGCCCTGCGCCCTCACCTGGGTCTTCGGATGATCCTCCCACGGCTGTTGTGTGCCCGGCATACACCACGTAACATACGAACGTTCCGTTCGTGTTCCGGGAGGGATGGATGTGTCGCGGCGGGAGAGCAGGCGTCCTGATAGCCGACGGTTGCCCGATGGTGCGGGCCGGACTCGAGGAAGTGCTGCACGCCATAGAAGGAGCGGAGCTCGCCGGAGAGGCCGGGAGCGCGGAGGAAACCCTGCGCCAGGCGGAGGAGTTGCGGCCCGAGTACGTGGTGCTCGACCATGACTTCGGTGTGGAGGAGAGCGGGGTGAGCATCTGCCGGGCGCTGAAGGCTCTGCCAGAGACGCCCGTCGTAGTCATCTACACCCGCCGCGGCTCTCCGGCCGAGGTGGCGCTGGCGCGGCTCGCCGGGGCCGACGCCTTCATCCACAAAGGAGCTGACCTCCGGAAGCTGCAGCAGATAAAGCGCGCCATGTGCAGGGGAGAGCCCGTGTAGTACGCCGGTCCCGGACGGGAGCAGAAGACGAAGGAAGTTCTCGAGGACCTGGAAGGAGTACGCCCCACCGCCAGGGAGCTGACCGTGCTCGAGCTCATCGTCCGGCGGCTTACGAACGAGGAGATAGCGGAGAGGCTTCACCTCGCTCCCCAGACCGTCAAGAACCACGCCGGCAGCATCTTCGCCAAGCTCGGCTACAGGGGGCGCAAGGAGCTCTACAGGGCGTGGGGAGCGTGAGGTCGTAACGAGGTTGTGCGGAGCAAGTTCGAGAAAAACAGTACCTTTGGAGTGATGTATCGGTGGTCCGGCGGGAGGTAACCTGTCCTCGACGCCGAAAAGCGAGCAAAGGGGGAGTCGGGTGGCGTTGAGGTCAAGGATGTCAGCGATTGTTATGGCGGTAGTACTGATACTGCTGACCATAATTATGGTCGCGCAGCTTTCTTTCGCGGCTATGAGACATACTCAGTATGCACCAGCTGCGAATGAACACAGCCGCTGGGATGTAAAGAGATACCTGGCTACTAAAAGGGGGACCATACTGGTACGGTGGGGATACCATCAGTGGAATTCGAAAAGACAAAGATTTATGGGTTTCGGTTACCGCCACATAATTGGAGGGGAGCACGGATGGTATCCAAGGCGTATAAGTACTACTATTAGCCAGGGACGCTTAATAGAGCGGGCTGGCACCAGCTATACGAGAGTAAAATGGTATAAGAATAAGAACGGGAAGTGTCCATATCGGGTAGTCTATAATAGACGTACTAACACCCCGGATGGCAAGATGTTGGGCGTCGTCACCGCCTACATGGATGTAAAGCGATGCAAACCCAACCGCAAGAATCCACCACCGTGTTCGTTAGAACGAGCCTACCCTAGCATAGGGTACTCTGCAAAAAGGCGACCTTCGGAAAGGAGACAATGCTCGATCAGAATACGGTAGAGTGCACACAGAGTAAAACTCAGTAGAGATAGGAAGAATCTGTGGCCTTTATTGGAGGCCACAGATTCTTAACTTCGGATCATTGAGGGAGAACACAATCGGCGAGTGGCGCGTAGAGCGGGTCGAGGAGTACGAGCGGGAGGTTCTGCGTTACGTACGCGAGCGCCTGATCGAGGATGGAAGACCATTCCCCGCCGGAAGCCGTTACGAGATCTCCGTAGAAGATGTGCGGCTCGAGAGAGATGAGGAGGGAGATGGTCTCGTTATCCTGTTTCGGGAGACTGACCATCCGGATTGTCTGTTCGGGTTTGGGACGTATGCGGTGGGCCCTCCCGAGCCCGATGGCTCGATCTACCCGGACCCCGAAGGACATGCGAGTATCATCCTGGCCGACTTCGAAGAGTGTCTCCTGGCCGCGGGTTATGGCCTGCCGGATGAATGTGATCCCGGGAAGGTGAACTGGATGCCTTCCGGACGAGTTTAGGAATGATGGATCTCTTGCGGAGTCTAAAGGAGGCGAAATGGTAGTTATCGGAGAGGTTGAACTCTCTGATTCTCGCCTTCGTCATAATCGTAGGGGTGACGCTGGTCGACTATCTCGTGAGACGCAGGAGAAACGGATAGAGCCTCCTGCGTGACCGCGCTCCGCTTCTTCCGGATAGAGACTGGGAGGATGGCGCGGCGGTGGGCGTTCTGGGCGGGCGTGCTCGTGCTGGCGGCGATAGCCTGGTCGAACATGGTGCCGGGCGCCAGGATGGGGGAGGGTCTCTTCGGGGCCTTCGGCCGCGAAGCCACCCAGGACGACTTCGTCTTCGCGGTCCCGGTGTTCGTCGGGTTTACGGTGGCGGGTTCCCTGGCGGCTGACCGCAGGCGGCGCTACCCGGCGCTCGTGCTCATCCGGGGGCTCTCGCGCCCGCGCTACCTCCTGGTCAAGGCGGCCGCGATGTTCTGGGTGGCGGCGGCGGGGACCTTCCTGGCCTGCGCCGCCGCGTTCGTGGCGGCCGCGCCTTTCCTGCGATGGACGGCGGCGGGCATGGGGAGAATGGAACCTTATCCGGGGCTGCTCGCGAGCCATACGCTTGCTGGCGATGCCGTCATCGCGCTGCTGCTCTCGCTCGCGGTCGCCGCGGCGGCTCTGGCCCTCTCCTGCCTCGGTGGGTGGATGGAGGGTGCGCCGGGCGGACATGTAGGGCGTCGCTGGTCTGGCGAAGACCGGACCGCTTCGGTGGATCGCTGGGAGCCCGCTGTTTGGCGGCGGCCTAATATCCTTCTCCGCCGGGACTGACCTTCCCGCGGAAGAGCCGGTAGACGAAGACGAAGTATATTGCGGCGAGGATCATACCTATGCTCCACCACACCAGCCCCACCGTGAGCCCGTAGTGGGAGGCCGATGCGTTGTGGATGGTGAGGCTGTTTGCCGGGTCGACCGCGGGCAGCACGTCCGGGTAGAGGGCGAAGACCGTCGAGGTCATCATCCCGAAGATGTAGGCGCAGGAGGAGAAGAAAGCGGCGGTGTCCCTCTCCTTGCGGAGGAAGTACCCCACCCCGGCGAGCCCGGCGAGGGCGATCAGGGGGAAGACGAAACCCCAGGGTTGGCTGGCGAAGTTGGAGAACATGGTGGGACGAAGGTAGAAGGTCGCAACCGTGGTGAGCGCGGTGAGGGCGAGGTTTGCGTACCAGAACCTGAGCGCCACGGTGCGGCAGCGGACGTTCAGGGGGCCCTCGGTCTTGAGCGCCACCCAGCTTGAGCCGTGCACGACGAGGGTGACGAGCGCCAGAAGCCCGGTCAGGACCGTGTACCAGTCGAGGATGCCGGGGTTTGGGGTGGTGGGGTTGAAGTCGGTCCACAGAGGTTCGAAGAAGTATCCGTTCCTGCCGATGGGAACGCCCCGTATGACGTTGCCCAGAGCCGCACCGTAGAAGACGGCTAAGAGCGCGCTACCGAGGAAGAAGAGCCCGTCCCAGAAGGAGGCCCACAGTGGGTTCTCCAGACGGTGGCGCAGCTCTATCGCGAGTCCCCGGAGCATCAGGAGCCAGAGCACGATCATCAAGGGCAGGTAGAAACCGCTGAAGCTCGTGGCGTACAGGGTTGGGAAAGCGAAGAACAGCGTCCCACCGGCGGCGATGAGCCACACCTCGTTCCCATCCCACACGGGGCCGATGGATTGCAGGACCATCCTCCTCTCCGTATTGTCCTTCGCCACGAAGACGTGGATGGCACCCGCACCCAGGTCGAAGCCGTCCAGCAGGACGTACATCGTGAGCATGAAGGCCACCAGGATGAACCAGAGCGTCTGCACGGCGGTTCTCATCCTCCTTCTCTCTATGCTTCAGACGGGCAGTTCCTCTGCCGGCTCTTCTCCGGCCTCCTCCGCCTCCGGGCCGGCTCCCACGATACCCACCACCAGGATGAAGTAGAGCAGCCCCATCACCAGGTAGATACCGGCGAACCCGAGCAGGGTGAAGAGCACGTTGCCGGAGGATACGCTCGACGAGACGCCCTGGGAGGTACGGAAGAGACCGTAGGCCAGCCACGGCTGGCGTCCTACCTCGGCCGTGATCCAGCCGGCCGTCGTCGCTATGGAGGGGAAGGGGATGGTGAGCATCAGGATCCAGAGCATCCACCTGGACTCGAAGAGCTTGCGCCTCCACAACAGGAAGGCCGCTATCACCATGATCGCGACGAAGATCGTCCCGAGCCCCACCATGATGTGGTAGCTGTAGTAGACGAGCGGGACGTTGTCCGGCCAGTCCTTCTTCGGGAAGGCATCGAGGCCCTTTACCCGGGCGCTCCAGGAGCGGTAGGTCAGGAAGCTCAGGGCCCGGGGCACGACGATGGGGTTGTCCAGCCTCTGCTTGTTCATGTCCGGCTGGCCGAGGATGACTATGCCCGCCGGGCGCTCGCTCTTGAAGAGCCCCTCCATCGAGGCGAGCTTGACCGGCTGCTTGTGGGTCACCTGCAACCCTTCGAGGTCCCCGCTGGGCAGAATCTGCCAGATGCTCATGATGAGGCCCACGATCACGCCGACCTTGACGAACATCTTTCCGTATTCCTCGTCCCTCCGGGAGAGGACGTAGAAGGCCCCCACCCCCGCCATCACGATGGCCGCGGTGAGGACCGTCGCCCCCTGGTTGTGGATGAACTGCACGAACACCCAGGGGTTGAACAGGACCTGCCAGTAGTTGGAGATGTCTATCCCCCCTCCGGGGAGCCGCTTGTAGCCGACGGGGTTCTGGAGCCAGGAGTTGGTGCAGAGGATGAAGTACGCCGACGCCCAGGTTCCCAGGAAGACGAGGAACGAGGAGAGCCAGTGCAGCCTCTGCCCGAAGGCCCGCTCTCCGAAGAGGAAGACCCCCACGAAAGCCGACTCCAGGAAGAAGGCGAACGCTCCCTCCATCGCCAGGGTCTGCGCGATGATCCCCCCGGCGAACTTGGAGAAGGCGGCCCAGTTGGTCCCGAACTGGAACTCCATGGGTATCCCCGAGACCACCCCCAGGATGAAGGTCACGGCGAAGATCTTGCCCCAGAAACGCACCGCCCGGTTGTACCGCTCGTCCCCGTTGCGCATGTAGATGCTCTTCAACAGGAAGATCAGGAAAGCCAGCCCCATCGTGAGGCCGGGGAAGAGGTAGTGGTACATGACGGTGAACGCGAACTGGAGGCGTGAGATCAGCACCGGATCGTTCAAGCTCGACCCTCCCTCTCTATCCGGATCCCGACGGGTTGGCATGATCCGGGAACCACCCGCCTGTGGCGACGTCAATTTTGATGAGTCGAATGGTCAATTTTGACCAGATGTCCTCCCGGAGCACGGATCATCCGGCCCGATGGTGGTGGAACGACCGCTGCATGCCCTGCAGGAACCTGAGGTGGTGTTTCGCTTCGTGTTCCAGGACCCTGTAGGTGTAGGTCTTTATCCGGTCCACGGCGAGCATCCACAGCACGTCGTAGACCCACACCAGCAGGATCCAGCGCCACGGCACGGCGGCCACCAGGATCCCGAACCCGACCAGCGCGACGGCCACGATCTGGGTACCCACGATCGCCAGGAACAGCGGGAGCGCCGGGTAGGGTCGGGACCAGAACCTGCCTTTCGAGCGGGTCAGGAAGAGCATCAGGTGCCCACCTATCACCAGTTGCAGGAACAGCAGGCTCTGCGTCTGACCGATGCCCAGGTGCAGGAAGTGCCGCGCTATCAGGAGGAGCGAGAAGCTCTGGATCAGGGCGGTCGCGCCCAGCACGGAGGAGAGGACGAGCATCCGCGCCATGCGCCAGCGCACCGGTCGCGGGTCGAGGCGGGTGTTGTCGAAGGCGATGGCCATGATCGGGACGTCGTCCAGCAGGGCGAGCAGTATGATCATCACGGTGGTCAGGGGGTAGAAGTCGAACGCCAGCATCGTCGCCACCACGAACAGCATTATGTTCAGCGTCATGGTGATGCGGTAGATGGTGTACGAGTTCATCCGCTCGAAGATCCGTCGAGCCTCCTCGACGGCCCGGACGATCACCGAGAGCCCGGCCTCTGTCAGCACCAGGTCCGCGGCAGCCCGGGCGGCGTCGGTGGCACCGGAGACCGCGATGCCGGTGTCGGCCTGCTTCAGGGCTGGAGCATCGTTCACCCCGTCTCCGGTCATCCCCACGATGTGTCCCCGCTCCTGCAGAGCCTTTACCAGGGCGAACTTGTGCTCGGGAAAGACCTCGGCGAAGCCGTCGGCGGCCTCGACCTGTTCGATCGCGTCCGCCGGGGGCGGGACGCTCTTGCTCACCTTCTCCAGAAGGGTGCTCCGCTCGATGTTCGTCCCCAGCCCGAGGCGGGAGGAGATCTCCCGGGCGATGGCCATGTTGTCCCCGGTCACCATCTTGACCCGGATGCCGTGCTCGCGGGCCCGCTCGAGGGTCTCCGCGGAGTCTTCCCGCGGGGGATCGAAGAGCGGCAGGAGCCCCAGGAACTCCCACCTTTCTCCGTCGGGGCTGCGTGCCACGCCGAGCGTTCTGAAGCCCTGGGCCGCGAGCTCGTCCACCTGCACGTTCGCCTTCGCCCGGAGCTCCGGCGTCGGTTTGCACAGGTCGATGATCACCTGGGGCGCTCCCTTCGTCACCTTGAGAACCGTACCCGAGGGGTCTTCGACCTCGGCCTCGGTGCGCTTGTCCACCGGGTTGAACGGGACGAAGCGTCGTATTGCGTAGCTATCTAGCTCCGACCCACCCGCCTGCAGCCCGGAGAGCACCGCCAGGTCGATCGGGTCCTGCCCGTCTCTGGTGGAGGCCAGAGCGGCCATCAGGACTATCTCCCGCTCGTCGCGGGCTCCGAAGAGGACGGGATCGCCCAGCGTGAGCCTGTTCTGGGTCAGGGTGCCGGTCTTGTCCGAGCAGAGGACGTCCATGCCAGCCATCTCCTCTATGGCCTCCAGACGGGAAACGATGGCTTTCATCCGGGAGAGCGCGAGCGCGCCGGTGGCCATGGTCACCGAGAGCACCGCCGGCATGGCTACCGGGATGGAGGCGACTGTGAGAATGAGGGCGAACTGTACGAGCGTCAGAAACGGTGCCCCCCGGAACAGCTCGGCTATGATCAGCACGGCGACCAGCGCGAGGGCGACCGCGATCAGGAAGTCCCCGACCTGCAGCACCGCGCGCTGGAAGTGTGAGACGGTTCGGGCGGAGCTCACGAGCCGGGCCGTTTTACCGAAGTAGGTCTGCTGGCCGGTGCCCACCACGAGGGCCACCATCTCGCCCTGTTTGACCGTCGATCCCGAGTAGGCTGCCCCTCCGGCGCGTTTATCCACCGGGAGTGATTCTCCCGTGAGCGCCGACTGGTCGACGCTCAGGTACTCTCCCTCCAGCAGCTTCACGTCGGCGGGGACCACGTCTCCTATCCTGAGGCGGACGATGTCTCCGGGGACCAGACGTGAAGCTTCGATCTCGGTCCACTCCCCGTCACGGAGCACGCGCGCCTTGAGCGCCAGCTGTTTCTTCAGGGCCTCCACGGCGTTCGTGGCCTGATACTCCTGCCAGAAACCCACGGCGGCGTTGAAGATGAGCAGCACCAGGATGATGATCAGGTCCGCCCAGTGACGGACCGCCGCGGAGAGGATGGCCGCGACCTCTATCATCCACGGTATGGGCCCCCAGAAGTATGAGAGTAACTCGAGCAGGATGTTCCTCCGCTCTTCTTCGAGCGAGTTGGGCCCGTACCGCTCGAGGCGCGTCCGTGCCTCCTGCTCGGTGAGGCCTTCCCTGGAGCTCCCGAGCTTCTCGAAGAGCTCTGCGGTGGGGGTGCGTTCGATCTCCTCGGGTCGGCCCGGTCCCGTCCTCTCACCGGCCGGATTCCCGATGCTCTTTGCTGGCTGCACGTTCTCGCATCCCTCCCTGATGCTGCACGTTCGTGACCCTGGGGGCTTCTCTCATGGGGGCATGCGCCCTCGTCGACGGGTGCCCTCTTCTTCTCCTGCGGCCCCGGCGGCGTTCCCCGCACGCCGCGAATTTATCCGTGGAGGCCGGGCGTGACCTGAGCAAGATGGCCCATACCGATGAGCAAGATTGATCAAAGAGGGTGTTGGGAGGAGCCCGTCCCTTCCGTCGGGTGCACGCGTACGTTGATCAATCTGGATCAGATCTTGGGGCAAAATGGATCAACCCGCCCTCTTCCCCCTCACGTATCCTGACCCGGTCGGAAGCGACCGAGGGTACGCAGCGTTCGGGGGTGAGTTGAGCGAGAGATCGGGGTTTTGGCGCCTGCTTACGGTCAACACGGGGTCTTCCAGCCTCAAGGCTGCCATCTACGGCGTCGAGGGAGGATCTCTGAGGCTGGAGACGCGTGCCGTGGTGGAGCGTATCGGCTCCTCCGGCAGCCTCCTCGAGGTGTCGGGCCGGGAAGGGGAGCGTGCCTGGAGGGTCGAGGGTGCTCTGACCGACCACACGGCTGCCGTCCGTGCGCTCCTCGAGTATCTGCGGGGGTGCGGGATGGATCGAAACCTCGGAGCCATAGGTCACAGGATCGTACACGGCGGGCGCTTCAGGGAGCCCAGGGTCATCACCGAAGAGCTCGTGGCTTCCCTCAGGGAACGTGCCCTGCCGCTCGACCCGGACCACCTGCCACAGGCGCTCGGGGCCGTGGAGGAGCTGGGGAGGGTCTATCCCGGGGTTCCGCAGGTGGCGTGCTTCGACACGGCCTTCCACCGGACGCTGCCCCGCGTCGCGCGGCTCTACGCGCTCCCCCGCCACCTCGCCGGGCAGGGTGTCCTGCGCTACGGCTTCCACGGCCTCTCATACGAGTACGTCGTGGAGCGCTTGCGCACCCTGGATCCCGGAGCGTACGAAGGCCGCACCATCATCGCTCATCTCGGCAGCGGGGCGAGCATGGCGGCCGTCAGAGGCGGGAGGTGTCTCGAGACGACCATGGGACTCACCCCGACCAGCGGGCTCGTGATGGCCACCCGCTCCGGAGATCTCGACCCGGGTGTGCTCCTCTACCTGCTCCGGCGGGGCATGGACGTCGCCGGGCTGGATACGCTGGTCAACAAGGAGTCGGGGCTGCTCGGCGTCTCCGGGACCAGCGCCGACGTGCGCGAGCTCTTGGCGCGTGAGCCGCACGATCCACGGGCGGCGGAGGCACTGGAGCTCTTCTGTTACCAGGCGAGGAAGTTCATCGGCGCGCTGGCCACCACCTTGGGCGGCCTGGACGCACTCGTCTTCACCGGGGGTATCGGCGAGCATGCGGCTCCCTTGCGGGAGCGGATCTGTGAAGGGCTCCGGTTCATGGGCGTCCGGCTCGACACCGCGCGCAACGCCTCCCACTCGGCGGTGATCTCCGCGGACGATTCACCGGTCACCGTACGCGTGGTGCCCACCGACGAAGACCTCGTGATAGCGCGGCATACCAGAAGGATCGTCGAGGAGGAAGGAGCCTGAAGATGTACCGTTTCGACGTGACAGTCTCCAGCGTGGTCGAGGGCGAGAACGTCCCCACGGCCCAAGCCACCCCGGCGGAAGGTCCGCTCTCGCCGCGGGAGCTGGACCGCATCCATCGCTACTGGCGGGCGGCGAACTACCTCACGGTCGGGCAGATCTACCTGAAGGACAACCCCCTGCTGCGCGAGCCGTTGCGTCCGGAGCACATAAAGCCGCGGCTCCTCGGCCACTGGGGTACCTCTCCCGGGCTCAACCTCGTCTACGCCCACCTCAACCGGTTGATCAGGGAACGGGATGTGGACGCCATCTTCCTGGCCGGCCCTGGTCATGGCGGGCCCGCGGTCCTGGCCAACGTCTACCTGGAAGGGACCTACTCCGAGGTGTATCCGGAGGTGTCCCGGGATGCCGCGGGGATGAGGCGTCTTTTCAGGCAGTTCTCGACGCCGGGTGGCGTGCCCAGCCATGCGAGCGTCACCACCCCGGGTTCCATCAACGAAGGAGGAGAGCTCGGCTACGTCCTCGCGCACGCCTTCGGGGCCGCCTTCGACAACCCCGGCCTTCTCGTCTGCGCCGTCGTCGGGGACGGCGAGGCCGAGACGGGTCCTCTGGAGGGCTCCTGGAAATCCGTGGCTTTCCTCAACCCCGCGCGCGACGGTGCGGTCCTGCCCGTGCTCCACCTCAACGGGTACAAGATCTCCGGCCCACCGTCCTCGCCCGTTCCCGGGACGAGGAACTGGCGGACTTCCTCGGAGGCTACGGCTACGCGCCCCGTTTCGTCGAGGGTGACGACCCGAACCGCGTGCATCAGGATTTTGCCGCCGCGCTCGAGGACTGCTACGCGGAGATCAGAGAGATCCAGCGAGTTGCACGAGGGGACGGTCTCTCGGAGAGACCTCGCTGGCCGGCCATCGTGCTGAGGACGCCCAAGGGGTGGACCGGGCCGGAGGAGGTGGAAGGCCGTCCGGTCGCCGGCACCTTCCGGGCCCATCAGGTCCCGTTGCCCGACGTCAGGAGAGATCCCGCTCAGCTCGCGGCTCTGGAGACCTGGCTGCGCTCCTACCGCCCGGAAGAACTCTTCGACGAAGACGGCTATCCCGTTCCCGAGCTCGCGGCGCTCGCGCCGGTGGGGGACAGGCGCATGGGCGCCAACCCTCACGCCAACGGGGGCAGGATGCTCGTCGAGCTCGATCTTCCAGACTTTCGGGACTACTCCGTGCCCGTCGAACGACCCGCCACCGTTCGGCACGAGTCGACCCGCCGGCTCGGGGAGTTCCTCCGGGACACCTTCGTCGGGAACGAGCGGGAGGCCAACTTCCGTCTGTTCTGTCCCGACGAGACCAACTCAAACCGCCTCGGCGCCGTCTTCGAGGTCGAGGACCGTTGCTTCGTCGGCAGGAGAGTGGACGTGGACGACCACCTCTCCCCCGATGGTCGGGTCATGGAGGTGCTCTCCGAGCACCTGTGCGAGGGCTGGCTCGAGGGTTACTTGCTCACCGGACGTCACGGGCTGTTCGCCACCTACGAGGCGTTCGCGATGGTCTGCGCCTCCATGATCGTCCAGCACACCAAGTGGCTCGAGAGGGCTGTGACGCTGCCCTGGCGGGAGCCCATCGCCTCGCTCAACGTCCTGCTGACCTCGACCTGCTGGCGCCAGGATCACAACGGTTTCTCGCACCAGGGGCCCGGGCTGATAGACGTGATGCTCTCGAAGCGGGGCACGGTGGCCCGCATCTATCTCCCCCCGGATGCGAACTGTCTGCTCTCGGTGGCCGACCATTGCCTCCGCAGCCGCAACTATGTCAACCTGATCGTCATAGACAAGCAGCCCCAGCTGCAGTGGCTGGATATCGATGCCGCCGTCGAGCACTGCGCCCGGGGTGCCTCCGTCTGGGAGTGGGCGTCCAATGTTCCGGAGGGCGAGGAACCCGACGTCGTTCTGGGATGCGCCGGGGACATCCCGACCCTGGAGACGATCGCGGCGGCCCACTGGCTGCGTCGGCACGCTCCGCAGCTGAAGGTGCGCGTGGTCAACGTGGTGGATCTCATGTCCCTCTTCCCGCGGGAGTTCCATCCACATGGTATGACCGCCTCGCGTTTCGTAGAGCTCTTCACGGCGGACAGGCCGGTCGTCTTCGCCTTCCACGGTTACCAGCGCGCCATCCACGAGATAATCCACGGGCACGTCAACGCCGAGCGCTTCCACGTGCGGGGTTTCAGCGAGCAGGGAACCACCACCACGCCTTTCGAGATGGTCGTCATGAACGGCATGAGCCGCTATCACCTAGCGATCGAGGCGTTGAGGCGTGTGGCGGAATCTCCGGGTGTCCGCCTGCGGGATCGCGCTCCCACCCTCATCGCCGAACTGCGGAACCTGATCGACCGGGCGACCGCCTACTCGCAGGAGCATCTGGAGGATATGCCCGAGATCAGCGGGTGGCGCTGGAGCGCATGAACCAACCGGGGGAAGGGGGCCGGGGACGCACGTACTCCGGAGCGCCCGCAGGAAAGATGGGTTATCTCGGCGTGGTCTCCATCGGCATCGGTGGCATGGTCGGTGGAGGGATCTTCGCCGTGCTCGGCCTGGCGACCCAGCTGGCCGGGGGTGGCGCGCCGGTGGCTTTCGCGATCGCAGGCCTCGTGGCGTTGCTCAGCGCCTACTCCTACGCCCGGCTCTCCGTCGGGTACCCGAGCAGGGGAGGAACCGTCGCTTTCCTGAACCGGGCTTACGGCCCCGGACTCCTCACCGGCGGCCTGAACGTCCTGTTGTGGCTGAGTTACATCGTGATGCTCTCGCTTTACTCCTCTGCTTTCGGCAGCTACAGCGCCACCTTCCTGCCGGAAGCGCTGCAACCTCTGGGCAGACACGTCCTGTTGAGCGCCGCCATCCTCGCCATCACTACCCTGAACATGTTCTCTGCCGACGTCATCGGCCGTGCCGAGAGCTGGGTGGTCGGTCTGAAGCTGGCGATCTTGCTCTTCTTCGTGGCGGTGGGACTTGGGGGAGTGGACTTCCACCGGGTGACGCCAGCGGGATGGGAGTCCCCGCTGCGGCTGGTGGCGGGTGGCATGATCATCTTCCTCGCCTACGAGGGATTCGAGCTTATAGCCAACACCGCCCGGGATGTCGGGGACCCATCACGGACGTTGCCGAAGGCTTTCTACTCGGCAGTGGGATTCGTCATCGTGCTCTACGTGCTGGTGGCGCTGGTCGCGGTCGGGAACCTGCCGGTGAGCCGGATCGTCGCGGCCAAAGATTACGCTCTGGCAGCCGCCGCCCGACCTTTTCTCGGGGATTTCGGGTTCATGTTGATAGCCGTCGCCGCCATGCTCTCCACCGTCTCTGCGATCAACGCGACCCTCTACGGCGCGGCCCGTTTCAGCTACATCATCGCAAAGGACGGGGAGCTCCCGGCGTTCCTGGAGCGGAAGATCTGGAACAGGCCGCTCTCGGGGCTGTTCCTGACTTCGGGCGCGACGCTCGTGGTCGCCAACTTTTTCGATGTATCGAGCATCTCTACGATGGGCAGCTCCGGTTTCCTGATCATCTTCGGAGCGGTCAACGGTGCCGGCGTCAGGCTCGCGGATTCGGTCGGCGGACGACGTTGGATCTCGGCGGCGGGTGTGGCGGCTTGCGGTCTGGCGCTCGCCGCGTTGCTGTGGCAGACATTTGTGAATTCACCGGGGCAGCTCGTGGTTCTGGTCGTTCTGGTGGGGCTGGCCTTCGGGATCGAATCCGGTTACCGCAGGTTCTCCGGCCGCGGCGA
The DNA here is from genome assembly GCF_059772285.1 of Rubrobacter sp. M3-4. NCBI lineage: Bacteria > Bacillati > Actinomycetota > Rubrobacteria > Rubrobacterales > Rubrobacteraceae > Rubrobacter > Rubrobacter sp. M3-4. The sequence goes on along the minus strand of NZ_JCBAJP010000001.1, from coordinate 185,377 downwards.
GATACGTGCGGGGGAAGGAGGTCGGTGAGGGTGGAGCCTCTGACCATGCTCTGAAGCGGTTTTTCACGGTTTTCCGGCTCTCCGAGTGCCGGGATGGTCAATATTGATCAGGTAGATGATCTTCTCTGCTCAGGTGTGAGGGGGACGGCCGGCCCACCATGACGCCGGAGTCCGAAGGCTTCGAGAGAGGAGGACGGGCGGTGATCGGAGAGCCAAAGAGGATCTTGCTGGCTACGGACGGCTCTTCGGAGGCGCATCGTGCGGGGCGTCTCGCGGTGGAGCTTTCCAGGGGGATGGAGGCTGAGCTGCACGTGGTTTTGGTGGAGCCCGCCCCGGAGAGTATCTACGGCGTGGGATACGGTGTCTTCGAGCGGGCGGAGAAGGAGGCCGGCGAGAAGCTTCGGACAGAGGTCCGGAGGATCGAACAGGCCGGCGGCACGGTGGCCGGGGCGCACGCGGGTGCCGGGAGGCCGGATGCGAAGATAGTCGCGGTCGCCGAAGAGATCGGGGCGGACCTGGTGGTCGTGGGCAGCCGGGGGCTCGGCGGGCTGCGCCGCGCTCTGGTCGGCAGCGTCTCCCTGAGCGTCGTCCGGCACGCCCACTGCTCCGTCCTGGTGGTGAGGGGTGGGGAAGGGGACGAGGCTCCTCGGGTCGGGAGTATCCTGCTGGCGGTGGATGGATCGAGAGGGTCGGACGAGGCGGGTCGCATAGCCGCCGGGATCGCGAAGGTGGTCGACTCTGAGTTGCACCTCATCCACGTTGCCCCGGAGCCTCTGGTCCTGCCCTACGACGTACCGCAGGAGGAGGAGCTGCCTCCGATCCTCCAGCTGGCCAGGAAGAACGCCCGAACGTTCGTCGACGAGCAGGCGCAGAGGCTCGAAGGGATGGGAGCGAAGGTCGCGGGGACTCACCCCGTCCTGGGAAGGCCGGATGTGGAGATAGTCGCGGTCGCCGAAGAGATCGGGGCAGACCTGGTGGTCGTGGGCAGCCGGGGCTTGGGAGGGTTGCGACGGGCCCTCATGGGGAGCGTCTCGGACTCGGTCGTCCGGCACGCCCACTGCTCCGTGCTCGTCGTGCGCATCCCGCGGGCTCGAGCCTGAGGGCTCCTTTGCCTGCCGGGGGACCGTGGTGTCCGTACCCCGACTCTACGCCCATGAGGATGCGAAAAGTGGCCGATTTTGGGCATCGGATCCCGTCGAGGGTTTTGGTCAATCGTGCCCAGACGAATGAGACAAATTGACCATGGACAGTATGCCCGGCCGTTCTATCTTCTGACCGGGTGAGAACCCGAGCGGAGGCGAAGAGGCATGGGGATGTCGGATGAAATGCGGCTACCGCGGCCGTCCGCACCGCAGAAGCCCTGAGCGCAGCGAGGTCTGTTTTCTCGGGTTCGAGCGTGCTACGTCGACAGGTCCCGATTTCACGAGGAGGTTCGAAAGATGAGAAGGGAAGGCAAGATCCTGACCGGTATTCTGGGCATACTCGTCCTGGCTTTGCTCGGCGGCCTCTTCTTCGTGCCCGCCATGGGATACGGCGGCATGATGGGCTGGTGGGGGCCCGGTGGCATGATGGGGAGCGGCTTCGGCGCGTGGGCCTTCGTGCGGATGCTGGTGCCGTTCCTGTTCGCGGCCGGGCTCTTCGTGCTGCTGGTGTGGGCCGTGCTGAGACTCTTGTCGCCCGGTCCCGGTGACGCCGGGCGGGATGCCCCGGAGGAATCCGCCGAGGAGATACTGCGGCGCCGCTTCGCCCGGGGTGAGATCGACGCCGAAGAGTACGAGGAGCGCCTGCGCCTGCTGGAGGAGGACCCCCGGAAGGAGATCCCCGGGTGAACGCCTGCTCTAAAGGCAGGCGCCGCGCACGGTGGCTCCCCTGGCTCGGGGTGGCGGTCGTCACAAGAAAGACGGCAGGATCACGGGGATGCGGGTAGCGTCTGGTACCACGGCTGGCACGGGCGTTTCATAGCCATGGAGGGCTACGAAGAACAGCATCACCAGCGAGCCCGCTAGCGAGGGAGGAGAGCTTTGAAGGCGTCGGCACGGGGGTTGTTGGAGGTCGTGAGGTCCACCATAGAGGGGACGCGTTACTGCTTCCTGGCCACGGTGGGCGAGGAGGGCGCACCCCACCTTAGGACCATGCAGCCCTTCACAGCCGAGGACGACCTGACGATCCGCTTCGGCACCAGCAGGGGGTCGCGCAAGGTGCGCGAGATCCGAAAGAACCCCGGGGTCGTGCTCGGTTTCCTGGATTCGGTGGAGATGGCCTACGTCGCGCTCTACGGTCCAGCCTCTCTGGAAGAGGACGTGCGTCTGCGCAGGCGGTACTGGCGAGACGAGTGGGAGGCCTTCTGGTCCGAGGGCCCCGAGAGCGAGGACTACGTGCTCGTACGGTTCGTTCCCGAGAGGATCGAGCTGATGAACCTGACCCGGGAGATCGCCCCGGAGCCCTATGGTCTTCGGCCTGCGGTGCTCGTTCGCGGGGGAGGCGGTGCGTGGGAGGTGGAAGAGTGGCAGCCGCCGGGGGAGGAGAGAGGTGAACGCTTCAGGTGAGAGGCAGGATCTGGGTGTCGGCTACCTGGCGCTCGATGACGGGACGCTCGTGGCGTTCCGTCCCATCCGGGTGGGGGATGTTCCGGCGCTGAAACGCTTTCACCGCAGGCTGAGCAAGCACTCGATCTACCTGCGTTACTTCGGCGCCGTGACCGAACTCTCCGAGAAGATGGCCCGCAGCTTCGTCCGGCTGGACGGTGAACCGGGGCTCGCTCTCGTGGCCCTGGACCCCGGGGACCAGAACGAGATAGTGGCGGTCGTGCTCTACGTCAGGGAGGGCGGGACCGGCCGGGCCGAGTACGCGGCTCTGGTGGAGGACCGCTGGCAGGGCAAGGGGCTCGGGCTCGGCCTCACCCGCAGGCTCATCGAGGCTGCCCTCGAGAGGGGTGTCGATCGGTTCTGGGGGCTCGTGCTCCCCGAGAACGCTCGCATGCTCAACCTCCTCAGAGACCTGGGGTTGCCCGAGCGGCTGTGGGTCGAGGACGGAGTGGAGCACGTCGAGATAGAGCTGGCCCCAGGGCGCTCCTCTCAGACTCCCCCTTTGGTCGATGGTCAATCTTGATCAGCTCGATGGTCGATTTTGACCAGGCGATGCCGGCCGTCCCGGCCGTATACATGAGCGAAGGAAAAGCTCTCGTCGTCGAGGAGGTGAGGGGTTGGTAAGCCTCGGTGGGGCCCAGCACTATATCCACTGGCACTTCCTCGTCATCACCTGGGCGAACGCGATCGTCATAGCCTTGATGGTGCTGGCCTTCGTCGCGGCGCTCGTGCTCCCGTATCCTGGGTCCGGGCGTCCCGTGCAGGGCGATGAGGACGTGCGGCGGGAGGAGCGCCCGTGAACTGGACCCGGCGCACCCGTCAGGTGCTCGGCGAGCGGCTGCCCGCGGAGGAGCTCCTGCCGGACCGGCTCCCGGCCTACGTCCGCTCGGCGGTCTACCTGCTCGGGGTGCTGACCCTCTCCTCGCTGGTCGTGATCTTCTTCTCCGGGATAGTGCTGGTGATCGGAGGGGTGCAGTGGTGGCACACGAGCCCGCTCGGGCACTTCTTCAACAGCCTGCACTTCTGGGGTGTGCAGCTCTTCTTCTTCTGCATGGTCTTGCACCTGTGGGCGCAGTACTTCATGGGCGCCTGGCGCGACGGGCGGGCGTGGACCTGGGTCTCCGGCGTGCTCGCGTTTCTGGTCTCGGTCCCCGCTGCTTTCACCGGCTACCTCAGCCAGACCAACTTCGACGCGCAGTGGATCGGGCTCTCCGCGAAGGACGCGTTCAACGCCGTGGGGCTCGGCGGCCTCTTCAACGTGCTCGACCTCGGGCAGATGCTCGGGTTGCACATCCTCTTCTTCCCGCTGATCATCGTGTTGCTCGTCGCGGGGCATGTGCTGCAGGTGCGCATGCGCGGGGTCGTGCATCCTTACCCGCCGAACTTTTCGGAGTCGCAGCGGGCGGAGCGGAAGGAGGACGAGAGATGAGGGGGACCGCAAGACATCAGAGCCCGCAGGAGTACTACCGCGGCTACCCGATGATCGAGTCCGACCTGATCAAGGAGTTCTTCTTCGCCGTTTTGGGCGTCCTCGCCCTGGCGACCGTCCTGGCCATCGTCTTCTCCTCGCCGGACGAGCGGGCGATAACCATAAAGCGTACCGCCCAGCAGCACCCGCTCTCCTTCACCAAAACCACGCTCGGCTACCTCGACGGTACGAGCGACATCTCCACCTACGGCCCACCCTACAACCACGGTACGGGTTCGGTTCAGGCCCTCGGTCCCATCTCACCTCAGAAGTGGGCGGGCGTCGTGGTGCCCATCAACCCGGCGCGCGACTTCGTGCTCTCTCCCCTGAAGACCGCCGCTCGCACGAACCCCCGGCTCGAGCGCGCCATCAAAGCCTACGACGCGGCGAGCCCATCTCAGCGGCGTGCGTGGGAGAGGAATCTGCAGAGGGCTCTCTCAGCGAAAGGGGCGCGCGTCGCCGGTGGGAGGATACACGTCTCTCCCGGTGACTACGGACCCGTCCTCGCGATGATGGAGGCGGAGCTCAAGCTGGGGATGAGCGGGGCTCTGGACGGTCTCGTCGGCAGCGAGGGAGGCAGGTTCTACCAGGCCGACTACACCCGGCCGCTGCTCTTCATCTCCGCCTCACAGACGCTCAACGACCTTGCCACCCACTACAACCTCCAGGGCAACCAGTGGGGTGTCATGAACGAGACGGGGAACTGGCCAGGTCAGGCGTGGCTGTGGCTCTACACCCTGCTCTACCAGATACCACCGTACACCACCGTCTGGGCCGCGAGCGCCGACCTGGCGGCGATGCTCACCATCGGCGCGCTCTCGCTGGTCCTGCTGCTCGTCCCCTGGATACCGGGCCTGAGGGACCTGCCGCGGCTTGTGCGCATCTACAGGATCATCTGGCGCGAATATTACCGGGACGTGGAGAGGGGGAGCCGGGCGCAGGATGAACCCGCCCGTCGGGGATGAGCCCTCTTTTCCCGGAGGGAGGCGAAACATGATCAACCTGGCTCATCGAGATGGTCACGATTGATCATGTCTCCCCTCCACCCTGGAGCGAGACTGGGGCGCAAAAGATACGGAGAGGAGGACAAACGTGAAAGCGCTCGTCTACCACGGTCCGGGGAAGAAGAGCTGGGAGTCGAAGCCGGATCCCGCCATCGAGCGTCCGACGGACGCGATCGTGAGGATAGACACCACGACCATCTGCGGGACGGACCTGCATATCCTCAAGGGTGATGTCCCCGAGGTCGCCGAGGGGCGCACGCTGGGCCATGAGGCGGTCGGCACGGTCGTCGACGCCGGGACGGGGGTGGAGAACTTCCGGGAAGGGGATAAGGTCCTCGTATCTTGCATCTCGGCCTGCGGGCGCTGCGAGTACTGCCGGCGGGGGATGTACGGCCAGTGCCTGCAGGGAGGCGGTTGGATCCTGGGGCACCTCGTGGACGGGACCCAGGCCGAGTACGTCCGGATCCCCTTCGCGGACAACAGCCTCTACCGGGTTCCGGAGGGGCTCTCCGACGAGCAGGTCGTCTTCCTCTCGGACATCCTCCCCACCGGCTACGAGGTGGGGGTGCTGAACGGGAACGTGGAGCCCGGTGATACGGTCGCGATCGTGGGGGCCGGCCCCATAGGGCTCGCCGCGGTGCTGACCGCGAGGCTCTACGGGCCGAGCAGGATCATCACCATAGACCTCGCCGAGTCCCGCCTCGAGCAGGCCCGGCGCTTCGGTGCGGACGTGACGATCAACGACTCCACGGAGGACGCGGTCGAGAGGGTCATGGAGCTGACCGGCGGCCTCGGGGCCAACGTCGCCGTGGAGGCCGTCGGCGTCCCGGAGACCTTCGAGCTGTGCACCGAGCTCGTCCGTCCCGGCGGGCACGTGGCCAACGTGGGCGTGCATGGCGCCCCGGCGACGCTGCATCTGGAGAAGCTCTGGACCAGGGACGTAACCATCACCACCGGCTTGGTCGACACGTTCTCCACCCCGACCCTGCTGCGGCTCGTGTCCGAGGGCCGGGTGGACCCGACCCCCTTCGCCACCCACCGCTTCGCGCTGGAAGAGATCATGGACGCCTACGACACCTTCGCCGATGCCGCGCATACGCAGGCGTTGAAGGTTGTCCTCTCGGCCGGCTGAGCGCGGGATGGAGGTTTGGTAGAGGCCGGCCGGCTCTTCCGGGGGTGTGGAAGATGGAGCGATAGAGGGATCGGGCGATGGAGGCGCGGCTGCGCTGGGTGCGCCGGTTCTCGGAGATAGGTCTTGAGGACGTGCCGCTGGTCGGGGAGAAGAACGCCTCTCTGGGAGAGATGATGCGCGGGCTCGGGAACCTTGGGATCCGGGTGCCGGAAGGGTTCGCGATCACGGCCGGGGCTTACCGACGTTTTCTGCGGGAGAACGATCTGGAAGGGCCCGTACGCGAGGCGCTCTCCGGGTCGAGGTGCGAGGACGTGGAGGATCTCGTCCGCCGCAGCCGCAGGATACAGGATGCGATCCTCGGTGGCATCTTCCCGGACGACGTGGAGGTCGAGGTCCTGCGTTGCTACCGCGAGCTCTCGGCCGCCTGCGGCGAGGAGCACGCCGACGTCGCGGTGCGCTCCTCGGCCACCGCGAAGGACGTCTCCACCGCCAGCTTCGCCGGCCAGCAGGAAAGCTTCCTGAACGTGCGCGGCGAGGTACAGCTTCTGGAGGCGATCAAACGGTGCTTCGCGAGCCTGTTCACCCCCCGGGCCATCGGCTACCGGGAGGACATGGGCTTCGGCCACTTCGGCGTGGGCCTCTCGGTCGGGGTACAGAAGATGGTCCGCGCCGATCTGGCCTCCTCCGGCGTGATCTTCACCCTCGATCCTGAGTCCGGATTCCCCGATGTGATCTACGTCGCCTCGACCTGGGGGCTGGGGGAGAACGTGGTGCGGGGCCGGGTCGTCCCCGACGGGTTCTACGTGCACAAGCCGACCCTGAGAGAGGGCTACGCGCCGCTCGTGCGCCGGCGGCTCGGGACGAAGGAGTCCCGCCTTACCTACGACGAGAGCGGCCACCGCGCGGTGGAGAACGTGCCCACCTCCGTAGAGGAGAGAAAAACCTTCTCCCTCCCCGACGAGGAGGTGCTGCAGCTCGCCCGATGGGCGGTCCTGATCGAGGACCACTACGGCGCGAAGCACGGCAGGCGCACCTTCCTGGCCATCGAGTGGGCCAAAGACGGCCTCACCGGAGACCTCTTCATGATCCAGGCGCGGCCGGAGACGGTGCACGGTGCCCGCGAGGCTCCGAAGGTGAAGCTCTACTCTCTCAAAGAGAAGGGGGAAGTGCTGGCCGAGGGGCTCGCGGTCGGGAATGCCGTGGTCTCCGGCGAGGCGCGGGTGCTCCAGGACCCGGGTGAGATCGCGAGCTTCCGCCCCGGCGAGGTCCTCGTGACCGGGATGACCGACCCGGACTGGGAGCCGATCATGAAGACCGCCGCGGCCGTAGTAACCGACCGGGGCGGCCGCGCCTCGCACGCGGCGATCGTCGCCCGCGAGCTCGGCCTCCCCGCCGTGGTGGGCGCGCAGGACGCCACCCGGAAGGTGCCCGGCGGCGAGCCCGTCACCGTCTCGTGCGCGGAAGGCGAGACGGGCAGGGTCTACCGGGGAGCCCTGCGCTACGAGGAGACGGAGGTGGACCCTGCCTCCATCGGACGCCCCGAGACCAGGATCATGCTGGAGGTCGGCGACCCCGAGCGGGCCTTCGGGCTCGCGAGGCTTCCGAACGACGGCGTCGGGCTGGCGCGGATGGAGTCCGTGCTCGCCTCCTGGGTCGGTGTACACCCGCTGGCCCTCACCCGCTTCGATTCGCTGCCGCCGAGGGTGAAGCTGGAGGTCTCCCGCCGCACCCAGGGCTGCGAGGACAGGCGGGAGTTCTTCGTGGACAGGCTCTCGCAGGGCATAGGGACGCTCGCCGCGGCGTTCTGGCCGAAGCCCGTGATCCTGCGCTTCTCCGACTTCAAGACCAACGAGTACGCCGGCCTCCTCGGCGGCGAACTCTTCGAGCCGCGAGAGGAGAACCCCATGCTCGGCTGGCGCGGGGCGAGCCGCTACTACCACCCGGACTACCGGGAGGGCTTCATGCTCGAGGTCGCGGCCGTCCGGCGCGTGAGGGAGCTCTTCGGCCTCAAGAACCTCAAGGTCATGGTTCCCTTCTGCCGCACTCCCGAAGAGGGCGAGCGGGTGCTGAGGGTAATGGAAGAAGGGGGGCTGAGGCGCGGGGACGACGGCCTGGAGGTCTACGTGATGGCCGAGATCCCCTCCAACTTCGTCCTGGCCCGGGAGTTCGCCCTTCTTTTCGACGGTTTCTGCATCGGCTCCAGCGATCTCACCCGGCTCGTTCTCGGGGTGGATGGGGGTTCCGAGCGGATCTCTTCGCTCTTCGACGAGCGCGACGAGGCGGTCATGAAGATGTGCGCGATGCTCATAGAGGAGGCTCACCGGGCGGGCAGGAAGGTCGGCATCTGCGGGCCGGCCCCCTCGTACTACCCGGAGCTCGCGGCCTACCTGGTCGAGAGGGGTATAGATTCGATCAGCCTGAGCCCCGACGCGGTGGTCCCGACGGTGCTCCGGGTGCTCGATGTGGAGCGGTCCGCGAGGAAGGGCGCGGGATGAGCGGTGACGGACTTCGATCGGCAAAGCCTCTACCCGTCCGGCGATCGTCGTTCGTGATCAATCTTGACCATGACGACGGTCAAACTTGCTCAGGGCCAAAGGTCCGTTCGCGGGGAGAATACCGGCGTGAGCGATGGGGAGGAGGGGCGGAAGAGGAGGTCCGAGGTGGCGGCGAAGGTCCCCGGAGAGCCGGGGCGGACGTCGAGGAAGGAAGCGGGAAGGACCGCGTGGAGTCCGGATCGAAGGAGGTCTTTGAATGAGCATGTTCCCGACGAAGATACTGGCCGCGGTGGACGGGTCGGAGAGCGCGAGGCGAGCCGCGACCGCCGCCGCCAGGCTGGCGAAGGCTACCGGCAGCGAGCTGCACGTCGCCACCGTGGGCTTCGTGCCCGCCATGTACCCCTATCGGGACCTGGGGGCCGCTGAATGGAACGAACAGGCCCGTCGGGAGGCCGGCGAGCTCTTGCGGGAAGAGGTGGAGAAACTCCGAAAGCAGGGGCTCGCCGACGAAGCCGAGACCCACATAAGGCTGGGGGCCGAGATCCACGAGATCGTGGATCTGGCCGAGGAGATCGGAGCCGGGCTCATCGTCGTCGGCAGCCGCGGCCTCGGACCGCTCAAGCGGGTGCTCATAGGGAGCGTTTCGCTGGGCGTGGTGAGGCACGCACACTGCCCGGTGCTGGTCGTCCGTCCCGGGGCACGGGAGGAGAGGGTGTTCTCAGGGGGTGAGATCCTGGCGGCGGTGGACGGGTCCGAGGCGGCCGCCGCGGCGAGCCGGGTGGCCGCCGAGGTGGCCGGGGCGACCGGTTCGAAGCTGCACGTGGCCTGTGCGCTGCCGCTCGATCCTCAGCTTCCTTACACACACCCGCTCATCGGCGAGAGGTTCGAGTGGAGCCTGGAGCGGGAGAAGGATGAGGTGCGGAAGTTCGTCGAGGATCGGGCGAAAGAGCTGGCGGAGTCAGGGGGTGTCGAGGCGGAGGCCCACCTCCTCCTGGGCCGTCCGGACCACGAGATCGTCGGCTTCGCCGAAAAGATCGGGGCGGATCTGATCGTCGTGGGGAGTCGAGGGCTGAAGGGGCTCAGGCGGGCCCTGGTGGGGAGCGTCTCGGACTCGGTCGTGCGCCATGCCCACTGCTCCGTGCTCGTCGTACGCTGAGGTCGGCGGTCGTTGGACGTGCTCGTGAACAGGATACTCCTGGCGACCGACGGTTCCGAGGACGCGGAGCTCGCCGCCCGTGCGGCCGCCGGTATAGCAAAGGGTACGGGGGCGGACCTCCATCTGGTGCACGCTTGGCGCCCGGTCCCCACCCACGTCGCCTACCCGGGCGTGACGTGGACCGACTACTCCTACCTCTACGAGAGGGAGGCGAATGAGGTTCTCGAGAGAGCGGCCGCGGCGGTGGAGAAAGCCGGCGGCGGGGTGGCGGGGACGCACCTCGTGCAGGGCTCTCCTGTCGGCGGGATACTCGAGATCTGCGGGGAGCTCGGGCCCGACCTGTTGGTCATGGGCAGCAGGGGGCTCGGGGCCTTCGGACGCCTCGCGCTCGGCAGCGTCTCCGAAGAGGTGATACACCAGGCCCCCTGCCCGGTGCTGGTCGTACGCGGTGGGGAAGGGGCCTGGCCTCCACAGCGGGTGGTCGTCGGAGACGATGGTTCGGACGCCGCCGCGATGGCCGGTGAGCTCGCTGCGCGCATCGGTGGCCTGTTCGGCGCCGATGGGGTCGTGGTTCGTGCCTTCTGGTGGCCTCCGGAGCCAGAAGGGGGCTGGAGAGAAGGTCGGGTCCCAGAACGGGAGGAGGCCCTCTACTGGGAGAAGCAGGCCCTCGAAGGGCGGGCATGGAAGCTTGGAGGGTTGCTCGGTCGACGTCCCGAGGCCCGGCTGATCGAGGGGAATGCGGCGGAGGAGATCCTGCGGGTGGCCGCCGAGATCGGGGGTGGAGAGAAGGCGCTCGTGGCGGTGGGTAGCCGGAGGCTCGGGGTCCTGGGACGGATCGCGCTCGGAAGCGTCTCTACCAGGGTCCTGCGGGCGGCCGAGGGACCGGTGCTGATCTGCCCGGGGAGACGTTGATCTTCTATTCGTAAAGGAGCGGGATGTTTCCTGTCAGGATGCTGGTGGCGGTGGACGGGTCGGAGGGGGCACGCCGCGCCGCGATGCTCGGTGCCCGACTCGCCGCGGCGCTCGGCTCGGAGCTGCACGTGGCGAGCGTCGGCCGGCTGCCGGCAGGTTACGGGTCGCCGGGCTGGGGACCGCCGCACCCGAACCCGGAGTTCGAAGCCGTCGCGCTCGCGCGGCGGGAGGCGGAGGAGCGGGCCAGGGAGGAGGCCCTGAGGCTCGAGGAGGCGGGATTCGCCGTGATCGGGGTGCATGTCGGGACGGGGGACCCCGAGTCCGGGATCGTGGCGCTCGCGGAGGAGATCGGAGCCGGGCTCATCGTCGTCGGCAGCCGCGGCCTCGGCGCGCTCCGCCGCACCCTGCTCGGGAGCGTCTCCGAGGGCGTGGTGCGCAACGCGCGTTGCTCGGTGCTGGTGGCGCGGGGCGACTCCCTCCCCGAGAAGGTCCTGCTCGCCGTCGACGGCTCCAGAGAATCTGCCGCAGCGGCCCGCATGGCGGCGGAGATCTGTGCCGCCTCCGGCGGCGAGCTGCACGCCGTCTACGTCGTGGAGGGGATGCGTCTGGGGCCCATGGCGTGGGACGTGGACGAGGCGAGGGTTCGACGTCGCATCCTCGCATTCCTGGAGGGTCAGATGGGGCCAGCCGGGGAGAAGGTGGTGCCCCGGGTGCACCTGGAGTTCGGGAGGGCGGATGCCGGGATAACGGAGCTGGAGGAGAGCCTGGGGGCGGACCTGATCGTCGTGGGGAGTCGGGGGCTGGGAGGGGTGCGCCGGGCCCTCCTCGGCAGCGTCTCCGGCCCGGTCGTCCGTCACGCCCACGGTTCCGTGCTGGTGGTCCACCGGTAACGCTCACCGGATTGCGGAGCCCCGCTGGCCGGTATAAGATGAGATCCCCGTTCTCGCGGGGGCGGAAGGCCCCTGGAAGAAGAGGGGACTCATCGCTATGGGCACGACGGACGACCGGCACGAACAGGGTCCTCCACCCGACCCCGCGTCGGGCGGGGACCTTCGGAGGCGGCTCGAGATGCAGGAGGCGCTGGGCGCGCTCGCCTTCCAGGCGCTCTCCAGCGGGGACACCGTGGACGACCTCCTGAGTCAGGCGGCACGCACCGTCACCAGGGTGCTGCGCGTCGAGTACTGCGAGATCGTCCATCTCATACCCGAGGGGGACCGGCTGCTGCTGTGGGCCGGGGACGGTTGGCGGGAGGGGTATGTGGGGGAGGCCGTGGTGGAGGTCGGACTCGGTTCCCAGGCCGGTTACACCCTGATCTCCAGAGGCCCCGTCGTGTCCGAGGATTTGGAGAACGAGGTGCGTTTCAGGGCCTCGCCGCTGCTGACCGAGCACGGGGCCAAGAGCGGCATCACGACCCCCATCTACCTCGGCGAGCTGCCCTGGGGCGTGCTCGGGGCCCACACCACCACCAGACGCACCTTCAGCGAGGAGGAAGTCGGGTTCCTGCAGGAGGTCGCGACCATCATCGGCGCTGCGCTGGAGCGTTCACAGACCGAGCGTGAGTTCGAGGAGCGCGCCGCCAGGGCCCGTGCCTCCGAGCGGCGCTTCGAGTTCCTCGCCGATGCCAACTCGCGGCTCTCCTCTCTAACCGATGACCGGGCCGTGCTCACCGGCGCGGCGGGCCTGGTCGTGCCGGACCTGGCCGACTGGTGCTTCGTCGACGTGGTAGAGGAGGACGAAGCGAGGATACACAGGCTGGTGCTGGTCCGCTCCGGCGGACCCGAGGGGGAGGACGCAAGACGTTACGAGTTCGACTACCCCTTCGGCGCCGGCGTCTCCCACGGTACGCCCGAGGTCTTCAGGAGCGGGCGTTCGGAGTTGATCCCTCGGGTGAACGACGCTCTCCTGAGGGACGTAGCGCGCAGCGGAGAGCAGCTCGAGATCCTGCGGCGTCTGGAGCCGGTCTCTTACCTGTGCGTGCCGCTCAGGGTGAGGGGGCGCATCCTGGGGGCCCTGGGGATGGCCTCGTCCAGCCCAGAGCGCCGCTACGGGGAGGAGGATCTCGCGCTGGCCGAGGGGCTGGCGTACGTGACGGCGCTGGCCCTGGAGAACAGCCGGCTGCGCCTGCCGGAGTCCGAGCTTGTGCGCGAGATCATCGAGCGCGCCCGCAAGTCGCCGGCGGTCTCCGCCTCGTACCAGAAAGGAGCCCCCGAGCTCACGCAACGGCAGCTGGAGGTGTTGAGGCTGCTCGCGCAGGGCAAGAACGCGAGGGAGATAGGGGAGGAGCTCTACCTCTCTCAGGCCACCGTGAGGAACCACATCCGCTCTTTGTTGCAGGCGCTCGGGGCACACTCGCAGCTCGAGGCCCTCGCCGTCGCCCGCAGGCTCGGGCTCGTCCCCGACTAGACGTTCACAGACCGAACGCGCCGCGCATGCTCCTGGCGTGGGCGGCCTCTCCCAGGAAGCGGTGTTCGCCGAGCAACTGTTCGGTGGTGCGCAGGAGCGAGTAATGGTTGAACGGCTCCCCCGAACGGGTCCCGGGCCGGGTGTACGGGCTGATCACGATGGTCGCCACCCGGCAGCCCGGGTCGCCAGCGTTCGAGGCGCACCGGTCGCTGGAGCCGAACCCTTCGGCTCCCTCGTCGAAGGTGATGAAAACAACCGTCTCTCCGCTCCTGTAGGCCCTGCTACGTACGATCTTCGGGATCTGAGTGCGCAGCCACGAATCGGCCGCGGAGAGGGGGCAGCTGTGGGCATCGTGGCACAGGTTGGGTGTGATGAAGGAGAAGGCTGGCAGGGTGTTCGTCCTGAGGTCGTGCCCGAGTCTGGCGTAGGGAACGTCCCTCGAGGCGCAGCCGGTGAGGCTGGTGTAGTAGGGGGGAGGGTTGTGCTTGGCGGCGTACTCGCCGGAGTTGCTCTTCGCGCAGTTCGTGGGCATGGACTCCTCGTAGGCCTTCCACGAGCGTACCTGGGAGAAGATGGAGGGGGCGCTCGTCGTACAGGAACCGCGCGGCTCGCAGTCGGAAGAGAACCGCTTGAGCGAGGAGTATCCCAGCCCCGAGGTGGCCGCGATGTAGTTCGGCAGGCTGGGATGGGTTACGTTGTGGTAGTCGGTAGCCAGGCCGCAGTCGGGGATCAGGACACGGTTCATGTAAGGTGCGGACCCGCTCCCCACCACCTGATCGTAGCTTCTGTTCTCCAGCCAGATCCATATAACGTGCCGGTAGGTCCGGGGCGGGGACGAGCGCGTACCGCAGATCTTCTGCCGCGCGAGGAGGGAGGTGGACGGTGCCCGCGAGTGTGCCTGCGATGGGCCGGAGGCCGAAGAGCATGCCCCCAGGGCGAGGGCCGCCAGGAGCGTCAGCAGGGTGAAGGTCAGCAGGGGTTTCTTCTCTCTCACCGGTGTCGTCCGCTCTTCCTGCTCCTCTCCGGGATCTCCCGGATACTAACCGTCCGGGTGTGACCGGGCAACCTCCCCGGGGGAGCGTCTTTCGGCGAGGGGTCTTCCCTCCCGGCCGGTCTCTCCCCGAACCGCCTCAGCCAGGTGATGCCGACCGCGACCAGCGCGGCCAGGTAGAAGCCGATAGCCGGGAGCGAACCGGTGTCGCTCCCGGCGAGGATGCCGTGTACGAGCCCCAGCGCGAACGTCGCCCAGGCGAGGAGATGTACCGTCCTCCAGCCGGAAAGGTGCCTCCTCAGGAGGCCGCTCGAGGCGGTGAGGACCATGGCGACCATCGCCAGAAACCCGAGCGTTACGGCGAGAGGTCGGTAGCTCGAGGTCCAGGGAACGAGCAGGAGCTGCGCCCAGCTGAAGCTGACGAAGCTGTCCGTCCACAGCGCGAAGAGGTGTACGGAGAGCGCCACGAGCGCCGCCGCGCCGAGAGCCCGGTGCATCGAATGCAGCCGGGCGGGGAGGCCCCCGACCGGGAGCCTGGCGGAGCGCCTGGTACCCAGGAGCACGGCTCCGGTGGCGCACGCGAAGGCGACGAAGCCCGCGGCCCGCGCCACCGCCCACGGCAGGCTGAGGCCGGTGAAGGAGGGTGCGCCCGTGGGTGCGGAGAGGGTGGCGAGCAGGCGCGGGACGACACCCAGCGAGAGGGCGGCCGCCCCCGCGGCGAGGAGGTGTCGCTTGCCCTTCGGGGCCCACCCGGCGCCCGCGATGCCGCCGAAGAGGAGCACGCCGAGGACCGTGGCGAGGTCCAGGGGCCGGGTGGAGCGTCCGAGCAGCGCGAAGACGAGCGCCAGCGTCCCGGCCCCGGCGGTCGTCCAGCCCTGCACCTGGGACTCGCCCTTGAGGTTCGACAGCGCGCTCACGGCGGACGTGATCGCCATCACCAGCGAGAGCCCGGAGAGTATGGCGAACGTCACGAGGCTCGCTCCGCGCTCCGTCGGCCGGTGAGGGAGATGGTCCGGCCCCGCCGGTCGGTGACGACCGCCCGGCACCTCTCGTCCAGCGCCGCCGCGGCCTCTATGCCGCCGAGGATGAGGAGCTTCGCGCCCAGGTCCGCCTCGATGATCGTGGGTGCGGCGACGGTGGCGAAGAGCAGATCGCTCTCCACCGGGGCGCCGGTGCGCGGGTCGATCAGGTGGTGGGCCCGGCGCCCGCCCGCCTTCCACGCCCGCAGGGTCGTGGTGGAGGTCGCGACGGCCAGAGAGTCGCCCGAGAACTCTCCCACCACCTTATCGTGCTTCACCGCGACGCGCCAGGGGTCTCCACGCTCGTCGCGGCCCAGTGCCACGATATCTCCCCCCACGTCCACCAGCAGCCCGGCGTGCCCGGCGAGCTGCATCGCCGCCCACCCGATCGCGAGCGCCTTCCCGACCCCTGCGAGGTCCAGCCGGACGCCCGGAGGGAGGGTTACCCTGCCGGTGTCCTCCTCGATCCAGCGCCGCATCTCCACCGGCTCGAGGCCACCCGGGGCGGTGACGACGCCGACGTCGCTGCGGGGCAGGGAGGATGCGTAGCCGAAGGCTTCGAGCGAGGAGATCACACGCGGGTCGAGCAGCCCGCCCGACCACTCGTAGGCCTGCACGGAGGTTTCGATCGCAGCACGGAGCCGGCCGCCGGCGATCATCGTCCCCTCCCGGTTGAGCCGGGAGAGTTCGCTTTCGGGACGGAAGCGGGAGAGCGCCTGCTCGGTGCTCTCCAGATCGTCGACCGCGCGCCGGAGCGCCTCGTCACCGGTCCCGGGATCGTCCGTCACGACCACCAGCCGGATCTCGGTGCCCAAAGCCCGTCCTTGCCGGGTTCGTCTGTGGAGCGCCACCGCCGATCACTGTCCCGCAGGGACCGACCCCTGGCTGACGGCGGAGGGAGCGGCCCGGGATACGTTCGAGAAAGAGGGAGACGCTCCCGGGGACCTTTGCACGAGGGCTGCCCGACCCTCGTCCCCTCCGCCGGTCTCCGCGTTCTGGGCCGTCTGGTCGGCCGGGGTCTGGCGGACGGCGGTCTGCGGGGTGTACGCGACGGGCTGGTGCGCCGCCAGGAACCCCCCGATGCCGGCTATCGAGGCCACCGCGGTGAAGGTGACCACCGCCAGCTCCCTGCGGTGCGAGACCCTCCCCCGGCCACCGGCTCGGCCGGAACCTGCTGTGCTGCTCGTCCCGGTCATCTCCCAGGCTCCTTTCGAAGTCGTTTTCGTGGTGCAGGGGTAGTGTGGACCGCGAGCCTTTCGCCCGTGTGTACGCTGCATGAGCTTTTCGACAGAAAAGCTCCTCTGTATCTACGGCGTGCGCTAGCATTACCGGGTGGATGAAGCGGATCCTGGTGGTAGAAGACGAAGCGTACCTCGCCTCCCGCCTCGCGCAGGTGCTCGAGGAAGAAGGGTATGCGGCCGAGACCGCCGCCGCCGGCAGAGAAGCCCTGAAGGCGGCGCTCTCGGAGGAGTTCGATCTTTTGATCGTCGACTGGATGCTCCCCGAGCTCGACGGTGTGGAGCTCGTCCGGCGCCTGAGGGCGGCGGAGGTCGCGACCCCCGTGCTCTTGCTCACCGCGCGCGACCAGATAGAGGACCGCGTCGAGGGGCTCGACGCGGGCGCCGACGACTACCTGCCCAAGCCCTTCGCCTTCGCCGAGCTTCTGGCGCGGGTGCGGGCGCTCACCCGTCGCCAGCGGAGCCAGCCCTCCGAGCCGCTGCTGCGGGTCGGGGACGTCGTGCTGGACTCGGCGCGGCACGCGGTGTGGCGGGGCAAAGAGCGCATCGAGCTCACGGCCAAGGAATTCGCGCTGCTCGCCACCCTGATGCGCCGCCCCGGGCAGGTTTTTACCCGCCCGGTGTTGCTGGAGACCGTGTGGGATGCCGACGCGAAGGTGTATGCCAACGTGGTGGATCTCTACGTCTCGCACCTCAGGAACAAGCTCGACCGGGAGGGGGAACCCTCGCACATACGTACGGTCCGCGGCGTCGGCTACGCCTTCGAAGAGCGGTAGCGGGGCCAGGGGGCGTTTTCGGTGTTCGGAAGGATCCGGCTGAAGCTCACCCTCGGGTACGTGGCGATACTCGCCCTCATCCTCACCATCTTTGGCGCGGTCGTGGTGCTCGGCTTCTCCCGGCAGCTCACGTACCGTCAGGACCAGCTGCTCCAGCGGGAGGCGAGGAGCGAGCAGAGGGGTGTCCCCGCGGGTGGTGAGGAGGGCGGGACGCTGCGGAAGCGAGAGAGGGTCGAGGGTTTCGCGTGGGCCCGCCTCACCCACGACGGCGAGGTCACGGCCCGGTCCGGCAACGCCTCGTCGCTGGGTCTGCCTGCTCTGGGACAGTTCAGGGAGGCCGTCAGGATGGACCGTCCGCTGGCGGCCACCATAGAGACCCCCGCAGGGGACGTCAGGGTGGTGAGCATGCCCGTCGTGCGCTCGGGGAGGGTGGCGGGCGTCGTGCAGGTCGCCCAGTCGCGCGAGACCATCGGTAACACCGTCGGGAAGCTCGTGGAAGTCCTCGTCCCGATCGGGATCTTCTCGCTCGTGCTCGCCACCGTGGGCGGGCTGTACATGTCCGGGAGGGCGATGCGTCCCGTCAGGGAGGCCTTCGAGCGCCAGCGTACCTTCGTGGCCGACGCCTCCCACGAGCTCAAGACCCCGCTCACCGTCATCCGGGTCGACGCCGAGCTGGCGAGCCGCGTCGCGACCGATCGGAAGGTCCTGGAGCCGCTGGAGCACCTGGTCTCCGAGACCGAGCGTATGAAGAACCTTATCTCCGATCTGCTGCTTCTGGCTCGCCTCGACGCCGGCAAGCTGGAGATCTCCCGCGAACCCTTCGACCTCTCGGAGGTTCTGCACGAGACGGCCGAGCGCTTCGCGCCGCGGGCGCTCTCCGCGGGCATCGAGCTGGACGTCGGCGATCCCGGCGGGCTCCCGGCGGTCGGAGACCGAGCGAGGACCTCGCAGATACTCGCGGCCCTGGTGGACAACGCTCTCAGACACACGCCTCCCGGGGGCAGCATCATCTTCGGCGGGGCACACTGTCACGGGAAGGCCGAGGTGAGCGTCGCCGACACGGGCGGTGGTATCCCCGAAGAGCATCTGCCCCACATCTTCGACCGGTTCTACCGTCCCGAGGGCTCCCGCGGCGGGGAGGGAGGCGGGGCGGGGCTCGGCCTCGCCATAGCGAGGGATCTCGCCCGCGCCCAGGGCGGGGAGCTCATCGCCGGAAACGATGCGGCGGGCAAAGGCGCGATCTTCCGCCTCAGGCTGCCCGCAGCGCGCGCAGGGCGTTGAGGATCACGACGAGGTCTATTCCCTCTTGCAGCAGGGCTCCCTCGACGGGTTCGATGTAGCCGAAGGCGGCGAAGACCATGGCCGCGAGGCTCATCCCCATCCCGGCCACCACGCTCTGGCGGGCGATGCCGAACGAGCGCCGGCCTATCAGGATCGCGTCCACCACCCGGTCTATGCGGTCGACGGTGATCACGGCGTCGGCGGTCTCCGAGGAGACCGTGCTCCCGGCCGAGCCCATTGCTACGCCTACGTCCGCGAGCGCGAGCGCCGGCGCGTCGTTCACCCCGTCACCGACCATCACCACCGGTCTGAGGGAGGGGGATTCCTGCGCCTCCCGCACCACCTTCAGCTTGTCCTCCGGAGAGAGACCGGCGTGGATTTCGTCCACGCCGAGGCGCTCGCCCACTTCCGCGGCGACCTCCCGCGAGTCACCGGTGGCCAGCACCACGTGCTCGATCCCCGCCGCGTGCAACCGCCCGACGAGCCCCTTGGCGTCCTCTCGCAGACGATCGCCCATGGTTATGCTCCCGGCCACCCGCCCGTCCATCCCGACGAGTATCCTGGATCTTCCGGGGGCGTCGTCCGCAGACGGGTGTGGGATCTGCCCTCCCCCGTAGCCTCTCTCGCGCAGCCAGGCCGGGCTCCCTACCGCGACCCGGTGTCCTTCCAAGTAGCCTTCGATGCCCTGTCCGGGGTCTTCGATCACCTCCTCGGGGAGTGTGAGCCGCAGCCCGCGCCGCTTCGCTCCGTGCACGATCGCCTCCGCCAGGACGTGGGCCGAGAGCTGGTCGACGGAGGCGGCGAGCCGCAGGAGCTCCAGCGGGGAGGTTCCGTCGAGCGGGGTTATGTCCTCGATCTCCGGGGTTCCCAGCGTGACCGTGCCCGTCTTGTCGAGGATCACCGTGCGGGCCCTGCCCAGCTTCTCTATGGCGGAGGCGCCTTTGAGGATGATCCCGTGGTGCGCCGCCCGTGAGAGCCCCGAGATGAGCGCGATGGGGGCGGCCAGGATCAGGGGGCAGGGGGTCGCCACGACGAAGACGGCGAGCGCTCGCACCGGTTCCCCGCTCATGAGCCAGGCGCCTCCTGCGACCGCGGCGGTGAGCGGCAGGAAGAACAGCGCGTAGCGGTCCGCGAGCCGGACGAAGGGTGCCTTTTGCCGTTCGGCCTCGCGCACGAGCTTCACTATCTGCGCGTAGGCGCTCTCCGCCGCGGGACGTGTCGTCCTCATGTCGAACGCGTCCCCGGCGTTGGCCGCGCCGCTTCGGAGCGTGCTCCCCGCGGCGAGGGAGACGGGGAGCGGTTCGCCGGTGAGTGCAGACTCGTCTACCACCGCCGTCCTTGAGAGCAGGATGCCGTCCACCGGGATGACCTCCCCGGCGCGTACGACGACGACGTCTCCGGTTTCGAGCTCCTCGACCGGCACCTCCTCGAGGTCCTCGCCGCGCCGTCGGTGTGCGACCTTCGGGGCGCGTTCGAGCAGCGTGGTGAGCTCCTTCCTCGCCCGGCTCACGGCGACCGTCTCCAGGGCGCCTCCGCCGCTCAGCATCAGCGCTATCACGACCCCGGCCAGGTATTCCCCGAGAAGTAGGGAGCCGGCCATCGCCACCAGCGCGATGAGGTCCACCCCGACGTCGCCCCGCAGCAGGCTGCGAGCCACCGAGTAGGAGAGTGGGACGAGTCCTGCGACGAGGCCGAGGGCCCAGATGAGCCTGCCGGATTCCGGCGAAGCCGTCACGTAGAGAATGCTGCCGACGAGCACCGCGCCGAGGATGAGGATCGCCAGCAGCCGTTCCCGGCGCCGACCCACGTACGCCCCAAAAGACTTCGTCCGCTCGCGAAGGACGCGCATCCTGGACGGGTTCATCGTTCGGGCTGCGGGTGGATCAAGACGGGCCCCTCGAAGGTCTTCAGCACCTTTGCCGAGACGCTACCCACCATCACCCTGCGCACGACGCCCAGCCCCCGGTGCCCCATCGCCACCAGCGCCGACCGGCCCCCTTCCTCCGCGGCGTCGAGGATGGCCTGCGTCGGGTCGGCCGAGACGACCCGGATCTCTGGTCTGCCGCCGAGCAGGCGCTCCATCTCTGCGGCGCGCCGGTCGAGCTCTGCGGCGCCCCGACGCATCTCCTCCCGGAGAACCCTGGCCGGCTCTTCGCCTCCCGGGGGCTCCGGGTAGGCCCGTAGCAGGAGCCCGGAGGCGCCGAAGGGTGAGCAGATCGAGGCCGCGAGCTCCCCGGCCTGGCGGGCGGCTTCCGAGCCGTCATCGCCCACGACGAGCCTTCGCGGGGGCCAGGCCTCCTCCCCGCCGCGCACGACCAGCACCGGTATGGAGGCGTCGTAGACCACGCCTTCTGAGACGCTGCCGAGCGTGAGGCGTCCGACGGCTCCCATCCCCCTGCTGCCCATGATCACCAGCCCGGCTCCCAGCTCTCCGGCCAGGTCCAGGATGGCGTCCACCGGGGCTTCCATCTTCAGGTGGCTCCCGGCGACCCGTCCACCGAGCCTCTCTATCTCCGCGAGCTGTCCTTCCAGTATCTCCCTGGCCTCCCGTTCCATCTCGTCGCGTACTAGAGCCTTGAAGTGTGCCACGGGCACCGGCTTCCAGGCGTGGATCACGTGCAGCTGCGCGCCCGAGTGGCGCGCGACGTCGGTGGCGGCCCTGGCGGCGAGGGAGGCCTGCCGGGAACCGTCGGTGGCGAGGACTATCCTGCCTGGCATGGACACGGGACCGCCCCTTTAGCGTCGGGCTGGATGGACGAGGACCGGCCCCTCCGCGGCCCGGAGTACGTTCGTCGAGACGCTGCCGAGCCTCAGGCGCTGCATCGCGCCGAGCCTCCTGCTCCCCACCGCCACGAGGGGGGCTTCTTTCTCCGCCGCGAGACGTACGAGCTTCTCCGCCGGGTCTCCGGTCGCGACGACGATGGCGGGCCGTCTCCCGAGGGGACGTTCCAGCTCGCCTGCCCTCTCCCCCAGCGCCCGCTCCGCCCTGCGCAGTGCGTCCTCGACGAGCCTGGGGTTGAAGGCCCGGCCTTTCGTATCCTGCTCGGGGAGTTCTGGGAAGACCCTGACGAGTTCTCCCCGGGCGTCGAAGTGTCCCCCGATGGTGGCGGCGAGCTCACCGGCACCGCGGGCGGCCTCCGAGCCGTCGTCGCCGATGACGACCCACCGCAGGGGCCAGGCCTCCTCCCCGCCGCGCATGACCAGCACCGGATGGTCTGCGTGGTGTACCACCCCTTCGGAGACGCTGCCTACGACGAGCCGCCGGATCGGCCCTCGCCCGCGGCTGCCCATGACGATCAGGTCCGTCTTCAGCCCGTCGGCGGCGTCCAGTATGACCTCGATGGCGGGGCCGGCCTCCACGTGGACTCCTGCGACGGGGCAGCCCCGCTTCTCTATAGCCTGCTTCTCGTCTTCGGCGACCATGCGGGCGCTCTCCTCGCACGCCTCGACGTAGTCTTCGCTCAGCACGCCGGGGTAGCCGTAGTCCTGCGGGTAGCGGTAGGCGTGCACCAGGTGCAGTTCCGCCCCGGACTTCTTGCACAGGTCCGCCGCGGCCCTCGCGGCGAGCCGGGAGTCCTGGGAGCCGTCGGTCGCCAGGAGCACTCTTTGCAGCTGCATGCCTCGTAACCTCCTTGTCCTCTACGCCGCGTCGAGCAGGGAGGCGTAGAGCGCGAGCTCGTCCTTCAGGAGCCGGGTTATGAGGAACCGCTCGCGCACCAGGTCGTGTCCCCTGCTCGCGAGCTCTCTGCCTCTGTCGGGGTCGCGCAGCAGCTCCAGCGCCCGCCGCGCGCACTCTTCGACGCTCTCGATCAGGAAGCCCCCCGCACCACCCTCCATCTGCAGGGGGATGCCGCCGGCCCTGCCCGCCACCACCGGCGTCCGTTTCCAGAGCGTCTCGGAGACGACCAGCCCGAACCCCTCGCGGATGGACTTCTGGATCACGACGTCCGAGAGCCGCTGGAAGGCGTTGACCTCCACGTTTGAGACGCCGGTGAGGTTGGTGAAGAGGTGTATGTCGGGTTCTTTCGCGGTCTCGTCCCTTATCCGGCGGTAGACCTCCCACCCTTCGGGATCGTCCAGGGCCATCGATCCGACCAGCGCGAGCTGCGTCCCCGGGACCTCCTCCCGGACGAGGCGGTAGGCCGCGATGACGCCGAGGGGATCCTTCCAGGGATCGAACCGCGAGACCTGCGTCAAAAGTGGCCTCTCGGTATCCACGCCCATCCACCTCAGCACCCTGGAGGCGGTCGCGGTCCCGAGCTCGAAGTTCTTGGGGCTCTGTGGGTCTATGGCGGGCGGGATGATCTCGGTCCTCTCGATCGGGAACCTCGGGGGGACGAAGCCGGGCATGGTGAACACGGCCGCATCGTAGTCGTCGAGGAAGGGCCTGAGGAACTCCCAGAGGCCGGGGTGGGGTTCGGAGGTGTCTATGTGGCACCTCCAGATCCAGCGCGTCTCACCGCGGCCGTGGAACCTGGGGATCGCGAGCGGCTGGGGGTCGTGCGCGACGATGAGGTCGTACTCTTCCTCCAGGAGGCGGGCGTTGCGGGTAGAGTAGGTCAGATAGATCTCTTTCTCGTGCTCCGTGAGGCCCCGTTCGGCTCCCTGCAGGGCGTTGTGCATGGCCTTGGTCACCCCGAAGAACTCCTTGTCTCCGGTTATGGTCTTCCAGTCGGCCGAGATCCCGAGGTCGCGCAGCAGCGGCACTTCGGAGCGCAGGATCTCCGCCACACCACCGCCGTAGGGGGTGGCGTTGAGGTGCAGGATGCGGCTGCCTCGCAGGGCAGCCGCCAGCTTCCTCACCTCTTCTATAGCCTCTTCGCCGGTGATCGGGACGTAAGCCTCGATCTCCTGTCTGCCGACGTAGACTGAGTCGAGCATCACCGATCACCCTCTCCATCCGCCGGAAGCGTCCCGCCGGCTTCGCGTTCCCGGAGGCTCCGGCGGTTCACTCTCCGGCCTCGAAGACGAGCCAGGAGCCGTCTACTTCGCTGCTGGCCCCGAAGCCACCTCCTGCGGGGACCACTTCTGTGAGCGTGGCCTTCTCTCGCGCGAGCGCGTCGAGGGCCTTCGCCATCTCCGCGGTGTGGATTACGAAGACCACCTTCCTTTCTTCGGCTGCCTCAGAGGGGGACTGTCCGCTCTCTTCCCTGGAGGCGCTCGCGAACAGACGCTCCCGCTTCATGGCTTCCTCCCACAGCCTCTCCCTGTTGGCTTCGACCTCGGCCTCGCGGGCGGCTACCTCTCTGCGCCACTGCTCTATGCGTCCTTCGACGCTCTTCAGTATCCAGCCTACGCCGGGGAGATGTCGCTCGGTCATCTTCTGCTCCTCCTTTCCTCCCTCGGTCGGTCCTCTGCAGGCCTCCTGGCGGCGCGGCCCTCGAAGAGCTTCCCCGGCGCTCCGGGCACCCCCACCAGCGGCAGCACCCAGCGATCGAGTCCCCAGTACCCCGCGACCCGCCAGGCGAGCACCAGCCAGGTCGCCAGGATGAACAGGACGGGGTTGGTCGAGACGGTGCCGGCGAGCAGGTAGTTGGCGTTCATGAAGCCACCGAAGAAGGCGGCTATCCCGGTGAAGAGACCGAAGATCAGGCCGAGCCCCACCAGTATCTCCCCGAAGGTGACCACGTAGGAGAAGGCGGCGGCGTTGGGCAGCACGAGGTCCTTCAGGAAGGACGCGTACCACCCGCTGACGTCCGGGTGCTCCCCGGTGGTCTTGGCGAGCGCCCCCTGCACGAAGCCCGTGACCGCCGCCCCGGCCTTGCTCCCGACCCACACGCCGGAGGGGTCGGTGAGCTTTTCCCACCCGGCGCGCAGCCATTCCCCCCCGACGTACAGCCGGATCCCAAGCCACACCGGAGCCAGCCTGCGGTCCGAGAAGAGCAGGCGGGAGATCTTCGGTTCGGGGATCTCGTTCCCTGCGGCCCTGCCCAGCGTTCCGGCGCTCATCTCTTCCCTCCGATCCGCTCTGGTACTCTACGGTAGGAAATGTATCCGCGGGGACCGCTCGTGCCCTGAGCAAGATGGCCCATACCGATGAGCAAGATTGACCAAAGAAGAGGCGGGGTCATATCTTCGTCTGGAGGCTGCTTGTACGTTGGTCAATCTGGACCAGATCTTGGGCAAAATGGATCAATCCGTCCTCCTCCTGCATCCGTATCCTGCTATAGTTGAAAATGGCCGATGTCTGGAGTGCGCGGGAAATGACGGAGAAGGGTCGCGAAGAGTTCGTGAGGGCGTTGAGCGAGCGGTTCGGGGACCGCCTCAAACTCCGTTCTGCTGCGGGGTCTGCGTTGCTCGTCTCCGTCTGGCCCGGAGGATCCGATGACGTGCGTTACCTGGCGAGGCTGGCGCGTGAATACGGTGTGCCGCTCGCACCCCGCGGGGCCGGGCTCTCCCTCGCGGACGACCCGGCGGAGGGCATAGTGATCCGCTTCGATCTGATGCGCAACACCCGCATACCGGAGGGCGACGAAGACTGGGCCGAGGCGGAGCCCGGCGCATTGTGGCTCACGCTGGACAACGAGCTGCGCCTGCGCGGCAGGGGGCTCGCCGTCTACCCCACCAGCGCCCCCCGGGCCACGGTGGGGGGGTGGCTTGCGACCGACGGCGTGGGTGTTGGCTCCTTCCGCTACGGCAGGCTGCGCCAGAACGTTCCCTCGGTCGACGTCGTCATGCCCGGCGGCGAGCTGCGGGAGGTCCCCGGGGAGCGGCTGGGCGAGATCCTGGGCTCCGAGGACGGGAGCTCTGGGATCATAGTCAGGGCCCGCCTCCGGACCCGCCGGGCCGATGCCGACGTTCCTTTCGCGGTGGCCTTCGACGGTGCCGGACCGGCGCTCGAGGCCGCCGCCGGCGCGCTGGAGGAGGATCTTCCGCTCTGGCACCTCGTCCTCATCAACCCGCGGATGTCCGAAGCCCGCGAGCTCGGCGGGGCGTACCTGCTCTTCGGAGCGTACCAGGCCCCGTGCGAGGAGGTCGAAGCCTGGCTCGCGAGCCTCGCCCGGCGCGGGGGGAGGGTGCTCGGAGCATCGGAGGCTCATCGGGTGTGGGGTGAGCGCTTCTTCCCCGCCGCCCCCGCGTCCCCTGTTCCCAGCGTGATCCGCGAGTTCGTGCCCCTCCCACGACTCGAAGAGAAGCTCCCGCAGAGGGAGGAGCATCCCTATCAGGTCACCTTCTCCCGCTCCGGAGAAGCCCTCCTGCTCGCCCTCCAGAGCCACCAGTCTTCGCGAGGGCGAACCCACTACGCCTGAAGGCGACTCCACGGGAGCGGTGGCCGCGCCACTGGCCACACAAAGGATCAAAGTGTATACTGCCTGTAATGCTTAGGCGAAGATTGTAACTGTAAGCACCTGGGGAGCTCACGGAGGAAAAGTCGTGGTCGAGTTGAAGCGGCGCAGTCTCGAGGAAGTAAAGGCGCTAAGCAAAGACGAAGCGGTCGAGATCATGCGCCAGGCCGGCATCGTCGGGGCGGGGGGAGGAGGATTCCCGACGTACTTCAAGTACAAGAACCCGCAGCCGATGCTGCTGGTCAACTCCACCGAGAGCGAGCCGGGCTACTGGGCGGACAAGCTGATCCACCGGATCTACATCGAGGATTTCCTGAAGCTGTACGAGGCAATGAAGGCGATCTTCGGGTTCGAGCAGATCCGGATGGGGGTGCACGAGAAGGACCGGGAGTGGTACTCCGACTACGCGGAGCACGCCGACGGTCTCTTCGACATCGCCTACGTCCCGGACAAGTACTCTCTGGGCGAGGAGAAGACCCTGATCAAGCACGCCACGGACAAGAAGGTGCCGCGGCGGGTCGAGATGCCGGACGGCTCCAAGCGGCCGGGTTTGCCGCTGGATGCGGGGATCATCGTCAACAACACCGAGACGCTGCACAACATCTACAACGCGCTCTTCCTCGGCAAGCCGGTGACCACGAAGTTTTTGCAGGTCTTCGGACCGGAGTTCGAGCTTAAGGTCTTCGAGGCGCCGCTCGGGGCCTCCGCGACGGAGATCCTGAAGATCGCCGGGGTGGACGTGGAGAACTCCTCGCATCTGTCGGTCATCGACGGCGGCCCGTACCTCAACGAGATGGGCATCGAGGAGCTCGGCAAGGGCGACTGCTTCGTCCGGCGCACGACGAACGGGTTCCTCCTGATCCCCAAGGGCGTGCCGAGCAAGGAGTTCGCCGACATAGAGACGAAGCCCCCGGAGAACGGTGTGGTCTCGCTGGTCGGCAAGGTCAGCGGGGTGAACGTGCCGCTCGGGGGGCGGTTCCTCAAGCCCGCCACCCCGCTCGTCTCCAAGGGCGAGCACGTCTCCTACGAGCAGAAGATCGGCGAGCCGGTCGACGAGGGCTTCTCGATCGGCGTCTGGGCGAGCGCCGAGGGGGAGGTCACCGCGGTCGAGGACGAGGTGGTTTCGATCTCCTGTGGTTCGGCGGCCAGGGAAGCCGCCGAGGCCGAGGCGAAGGCGGAGGCGGCCAGGTAGGCTTCGTCTTCCGGGTAAAGAAGGGAGCGGGGGCCTCTAGGCCCCCGTTTCGCTATTCCAGATCTCTGAGGCCGGTGGCCGCCACGCGCTCGACGCCGCTCTGGCGCGCGATCTCGCCGAGCGCCGCGTGCAGGTCGTGCGGCGGGCGCACCCGCACCTGCAGGTGGTAGGTCGCCCTCCCGCCCTCTATCTCGGCGTCCAGCGTACGCACGGTGGCGTGGTGCGCTTCGAGGACGGAGATGAGCGGTGACGGGTCGGCGTCCGGACGGGAGAAGGAGACTTCGAGGTCGGAGACCTCCAGGCGTAGCCGGGAGATGAAGGCTGAGCGGAAGCGTCTGAGCGCGAGCAGGGTCGCAAGCACACCGGCGGTCGCCGCCGTGGCCCCGAAGAGGTATCCGGCCCCGACGGCCATACCTATCGCGGCGGTCGTCCACAGGCTCGCCGCGGTCGTCAGGCCCCGGACCGTTATGCCCTGGCGCAGTATGGCCCCGGCCCCGAGAAACCCGATGCCGGAGACGATCTGGGCGGCTATCCTGGAAGGGTCGAAGCGCACGGTCTTCTCGCCGAAGAACTCCTGAAAGCCGTAGGCCGAGACCATCGTGAAGAGAGCCGAGCCCAGCCCGAGGATGATGTGGGTCCGGAAGCCCGCCGGCTGGTCGCGCACCTCGCGCTCGAACCCGATGGCCCCGCAGAGGACGACCGTCACCACCAGGCGCAGGAGGATCTCTGCGTGGGAGATGGTGGCGTTCATATCCTTCGCCCCGCCCCTCTAGGCGTGGCTCAGTATCTCGTCCAGGGCGAGGTAGAGGGCGTCGTCATCCGGGTCACCCCGGTAGGGAGGGATCGTGAAGTAGCCCACCTCGCCTTCCACGATCGGGCTGTCGTCCACGGTGAAGTCCACCTCGACCGGGGGGAAGCTCTTGTCGCAGCATCCGCTCACCAGATCGGAGATCCCCAGGCGTTCGGCGGCCGCCGCCGCATAGGGGGCTCCTCCTGCGGACCAGACGTAGACGTTGTGCCCGGCCTCCACGAGCCTGTGGAAGACCTCCCTGACGTGCGGACGGACTCCGCCCTCCGAGATCAGGGTGCCCTGCACGTCGAAGAAGACGTTCACGGCCGTTCGTCGCCGGGGTCTTCCTGCCGCGGGCCGCCCGGGAACAGGTTCTGGGCCTGCCGGCCGAGCCGGGCCCGGAGGTCTTCGAATGTGATGCCCTTCAGAGAGGGCAGGTCGAAATCCCGGAGCATCCTGGTCAGCACGCCGCTGCCGCCCAGCTCGACCCACTCCTCGACCCGCATGCGGGTGAGCGTCTCTACGACCTTCACCCACCGGACCGGGGCGACCATCTGCTCCTTGAGCGCTTCCCTGACCGCCTGCGCGCTCGTCAAGACCGAGCCGTCGACGGCGCTGACCATGGGTACCTCCGGCTTCCGGAACTCGATCGAGTCGAGCACCTCGCGCATCCTCTCACCCGCCGCGGCGATGTAAGGCGAGTGCGCGGGGAAGGAGACGTTCAGGCGCACCTTGCGGCCCCGGATCTTCTCCACCGCGTCCCCGAGCGCCTCTTTGAGGCCGGAGACGACCGTCTGGCGCGGGGAGTTGTAGTTGGCGACGACCGAGCCCGGCGTGTCCTTCAGCGCTCGCTCGACCTCTTCCGGAGGAGCCTTGAGGATCGCGATCATGCCTCCCGGTGTTTTCCGCGCGGCCTCGGCCAGGAACCTATCCCTCTGGGCCACGAGCCACAGGCCGGTCTCGAAGTCGAAGCAACCCGCGGCGTAGGCCGCCGCGTACTCGCCCAGGGAGTGTCCGGCCACCACGTCGGGGACGAGGTTTAGCCTGCGGCTCTCGTCCGCGTCCTGGGCGGCGCGTACGAAGTGCTTGACCTGATCGGGTATCCGATCCCCGACTATCTCGCGTATCCTGGGCAGAAGCTCCCGTGCCGGTTCGCTCACGCTGCCGCCCTGACCGGGAAATACGAACGCTCTCATCTTCCTCCGGAAACCGTCTTGCTCTTCCTCTCTCTGGATTGCAGGGACGCTCACCGAGAGAAACCTAAGAATATATTTCTACCACAAAATGCGCCGCGCTTGTGTTACGGGCGGAGGACTTGCAGGGCGTCCGGCAGGATGCGGATGCGGTAGGCGAGGGTGGGGTCGAGGAGCTCCCCGTCGGCGTGGGCCGGGACGTAATGCTGCATCTCCACCTCCACCTCGCGTGCCCTCTCCAGGTGCGCCTTGGGGTGTTTGAGGAAGGTGCCGCGCAGCGCGGAGGGGACGAGCCTCAACACCTCGCCGCGGCTTATCTCGCTGGAGAAGACCACGTCGAAGAGCCCGTCGTCGAGGCGGGCCAGGGGAGCGAGGCGGAAACGCGCCCCGTAGGTGGTCCCGAGGGCGATGGCGACGAGTATGGTCTTGGTCCGTATCTCTCGCTCGCCGTCGAGGCGCAGCGTGACCTCGTGGCAGGTGAACCCGGTGAGCAGCCTGAGGACGGAGTAGGCGTAGCGGCCGGAACCGCCGAGCCAGCCGGGGGCCTTGACCACCCCGGCGGCGACCTCGGCGTCGAAGCCGATGCCGACGCCGTTGATGAAGACGGCCCCGTTGACCTCGCCCGCGTCCACCGGGCTCACCCTGCCGGCGACTATGGTCTCGAGCGCGCGTCTCATCCCGGTGCCCACGCCGAGGGCCTTCACGTAGTCGTTTCCGCTCCCGGCCGGGAGGACCCCGAGTACCTTACCGGTGCCGACGCACGCCGAGGCAACCTCGCGCACAGTCCCGTCCCCGCCCACCGCGACCACCAACGAACGATCCGGCAGCCCCGCGGCGATGCTCGTCGCCTCGCCGGGGAAGCCGCTCACGTGCCAGACGGGCCGCAGCCCTCTGGAAGAGAGGAAGCGCGAGACCTCCCCCCTGCAGGAGGATGCCTTCCCGCGCCCCGCCGCCGGGTTCAGTACGAGATGTACTTCCTGTCGGTTCACGCTGTCTGCGGAGGATAGCATCCTGCTGCCGCTGGCGCCCGGGGGGCACCAGGATGTAAAATGGCCTCCGCCATGGAGGGATCTGGAGGGGGATGCCAGCATCTGGAGGGACTGCGGCCGGTGGCCGGGGTCGGGTTCAGGTGCCCGCTCTGCGGCGCGTGTATGGACCTGGATGGGCTCTCGGAGTGGTTGGCGGACGCCGAGCGCCGGCGGGACGAGGCCTGCTCCCGGAGCGGTCCTTTCGCCCGCGCCGACCGTGAGCGCTGGCAGAAGGAGGTCTATCGCCGGCGGCGTCTGCTCTATGAGGCCAGAGAGACCCCGCCGTCGGCGGTCAAGCCGGAGATGCTGCTCGTGCTCTACGACGCGGTGGAGGACGTCTACCGCTGCCGGATCTTCTACAGGGAGCCCCGGCCTTCAAACATCGTCGAGAGCGTGAACGTGAGGGCTTCCTCCGAAGATCTCCTCAAGCTCCGGGCCGATCCGGATCCCGGGGTGAGGATGGCGGCCGGCAAGGTCGAAGAGTTCGGGGCCGCGAGGCGGAAGGCTCTGGAGGCCGGAACCCACGTCCCGTTCCGCCGGGTGTTCTACGCGGATGAGCTGTAGGAGACCGCTTCCCGGACGCCCCTCGTGGAGGCTAGAATAAAGTTCACTGGTGGCCTACTCGGTTGAAAGGCGTGGTGAGATGAGCTCCAGCAACTTCGTAATGATCGTGGTCGTGATCCTTACGATCCTCTTCATCATCGTGTCCGTGGGGCCTCTACTCGCCGTCTTCTGAGAGCCTCGCCGCCGCGAGGGTGAGGTAGGTGGCCCCTTCCGGACCCAGGACGCTCTGGACGAGCTCGACTCTGCGAGCCGTGAAACGCCGTTCTCCTGGCGGATCTTGCTCCTGGGGTCCCAGCGAGACCGGTCTCTTGCGCGCACGCCCGAGCGTGAGGTGCGGCCTGTAGGGCCGCCGCTCTCGGGCGAAGCCCAGACCTTGCATCGCGTGCTCGACGTCCCCGGCCAGCTCCGCAAGCTCTTTCACGCCCTCGCTCACCCCGGCCCAGACGACCCGGGCCCGCCTGCGCGAGGGGAACGCACCGAAGCCGCTTATCTCCACGCCGAAGCTCTCGTGGCGTCCGCCGATCTTCTCGATGGCGCGGCGCACCTCGTCCACCCTCTCCTCCGGCACATCTCCCAGAAACTTCAGCGTGAGGTGGACTCCCTCCGGCCTCATCCAGCGGACGTCCCCGGCGACCTCCAGCGTGCGGGCCGCCTCGATCAGGTCGCGCCGCACCTCCTCAGGCGGGAAGACGGCCACGAACAGGCGCATCCCTAGCGGCGACTCCTTCTCGCGGCCCGGTTTGCGATCATCGCCGCCACCACGCCGGCGCCCACACCGTTGTCCACGTTGACCACCGAGAGGCCCGGCGAGCAGCTCTGCAGCATGCTCATTATCGCGGCGGTGCCGTCCCCTCCGAGCCCGTAGCCCGTCGAGGTGGGAAGGCCCACCACCGGCACCGAAACCAGCGCGCTCACCACGCTCGGGAGCGCCCCCTCCATCCCGGCGGCGACGATGACGCAGTCGGGATCCAGGCGTTCGATATCCTCCAGGGGGCCGGCGAGGCGGTGTATCCCCGCAACGCCGACGTCGTTGAAGGTCTTGACCGCGACCCCCATCTCCCGGGCCACGGCCACGGCCTCCTCCAGGACCGGGATGTCCGAGGTCCCGGCGCTTATCGCGGCCACCCGCCCTCCGGTGGGCTCCGGCTCCCCGTCGCCGACGACGAGGGCTCTGCCCGCCCGGCGCAGTGGGGTGTCGGGGAGGTCGTGCCGGATCCTCTCCTCGTGCTCCGGGGAGGCGGCGCTCACCAGCACCCGGTCGTGGGCGCGCAGGATCTCGGCGCAGATCGCGGAGGTCTGCCGGGGGGGCTTGCCCGCCGCGTAAACGATCTCCGGGACGCCCTTGCGGGACGCGCGGCCGGCGTCGAGCACGGCGAACGGGTCCAGGTAGCGCACCTCGAACTTGCCGAGTTCTTTCTCCGCCGCCTCCGGAGAGAGCTCCCCACGGGCCACGGCGGAGAGGATTCCGGTGATCCTCCCGTCTCTGCTCAAAGCTCTTCTCCTCTCATAAGCATGTAGAATCTACCACGACCACGGGCCGGCGGGGTCTTTTGTGCAGGTACAGGAAGGAGAACCATTCCCGGATGACCGCTTTGGAGCTCGTACTCTCTCTCGTCGCGATTCTGTTCGCGGCTTCCCTGTTCACCAACGCCGTGGAGATCGTCGGGTCGAGGCTCAACATGGGACAGGGGGCCGTGGGGAGCGTGCTCGCCGCGGTCGGCACGGCGCTGCCGGAGACGATGATCCCGATCGTCGCGCTCCTCGGGGCCTTCGTCACCGGTGAGAATGCAGCCACGTCGGGGGAGATAGGCATAGGCGCCATCCTAGGTGCCCCTTTCCTGCTCGCCACGCTCGCGATGTTCGTCGTCGGGGCTTCGGTCATCGCCTTCAGGGGGCGCCGGGGGAACGGGATGGGGTTGGAGATAGACCGGGTCACGACGCGCAGGGATCTCGGCTTCTTCCTCGTCTGCTTCGCCCTGGCCGCCGGCGCCGGCGTGGTACCGCTTCCGCTCTACGCGAAGGTCGTCCTGGCCGTCCTGCTCGTCGGCGCCTACGCGTTCTACGTGCAGCGCGTCCTGCGTTCTGGAGGAGCGATGCTGGAGGAGGTCCCAGAGCGGCTCACCCTCTGGCGACGGGGTTCCAGACCGCCCACGTGGGCCGCGGCGGTGCAGCTTTTCGGCTCGCTCGTCGTGATGGCGCTCGGGGCCCACTTCTTCGTCGAGGGTATGGAGCGCGCCTCGCACGCCCTGGGCATCCCGGCCGGGCTCATAGCGCTCGTGCTCGCCCCGCTCGCGACCGAACTGCCCGAGAAGTTCAACTCCATCCTGTGGGTTCGCGAGGACAAGGACACCCTGGCGCTCGGCAACATAACCGGCGCGATGGTCTTCCAGAGCACGGTTCCCGTCTCCATCGGGCTCGTGTTGACCGAGTGGGATCTCGGTTTGCTCGGCACCATCTCGGTCGTTCTCGCGCTCTTCTCGGGGCTGATGCTCTACGTGCTGCTCTCGACCAAACGGCCGCTGCGGGCCTGGCCGCTGCTCGGCGGCGGGGCGATGTACGCGATCTTCGTCGCCGCGGCGGTGGTCTCCGTGGCCCTGCTCTGAGCCTTGCCGGATCTGCCGAGCAGCGAGGCCCTGGCCCGGCTCGCCGGCGTGCTCGCCGTCAACCTGCTGCTCTCCGGGGACAACGCCGTGGTGATAGCGCTCGCCGTGCGGAGGCTCAAAGGCGCGACCCGCCGGCGGGCGGTGCTGCTCGGTGCGGGCGGGGCGGTGGCGCTGCGGATCGTCTTCGCCGTCGCGGTGACTTTCCTGCTCGAGATCCCGCTGCTGCAGGCGGTGGGCGGGCTGCTCCTGTTCTGGATCGCCTGGCAACTCGCGCTGGGAGATCAGGAAGCAGCCGGCGAGCACGTCAGGGCCGGCGGCGGGCTCTGGCAGGCGGTGAGGATCATCATCATCGCCGACGTGGTGATGTCGCTGGACAACGTGATCGCGCTGGTGGGGGTTTCGGGCGGACACCTGTTCATCCTGGGTTTCGGACTTTTTCTCACGATCCCGCTCGTGGTGTGGGGCGCAACGCTCCTGAGCTCCCTCCTCGATCGCTTCCCCTGGCTGGCTTACGCGGGCGCCGGGCTGCTGGCTTACGTGGCCGCGGAGATGATCCTGGGCGACGAGATCGTCCGGCGGTACGCCGGAGCGCTCTCGCAGGGTCTCGAGACGCCGGCCTCGGTCGCCGCGGGTGCGCTCTTCGTCGGGATCGTCCTGCTCCGGCAGAGGGTGCACGGCGGGTAGTGGAATGCCGGCGGGATCCGTTCTCTGGTCCCGGGTCTGGAAGTTCGTGTAACATCATCGCTGATGGAGTCCTCGATCAGAGACCCTTCGCTGGCCCCCGAGGGGCACAGGAAGATGGACTGGGCCGCCCGGCACTCCCCGGTGCTGGACGCCGTGCGGGGGCGCTACCTCGAGGACGGATCGCTGAGGGATCTCGGGGTCGCCATCTGTCTGCCGATAGAGGCCAAGACCGCCCGCCTGGCCGATGTGCTCGCCGGGGCCGGAGCCCGGGTGGCCGTGGCCGCCCCGCTGCCCTTCGTCGTGCAGGACGACGTGGCGGCGGCGCTCGTGGAGCGCGGGGTGACGGTCTTCGCCTCCTCCGAGAGCCCACCGGAGGAGGCGGACCGGGACCTCGAACGGGCGCTCGATGCCGCCACGGCGGATGGCGAGGCGCTCCTGATAGACGACCGGGCGGCGCTGGTGCGCATCGCGCACACCACCCGCCGGGGGCTGCTGCCGCGCATACGCGGTGCCTCCGAAGAGACGACGAGCGGGGTCGCGAAGCTCCGGGCGATGGAGCGCGGGGGTGAGCTCCGGTTTCCCTGCATCGCCGCGAACGACGCCAGGTGCAAGCACCTCTTCGACAACCGCTACGGCACCGGACAGTCCGCGCTCGAGGCGATCATGCACGCGACGAACCTGATGTTCGGGGGCAAGCGGATGGTCGTCGCGGGTTACGGCTGGTGCGGGAGGGGTATCGCCCGGTACGCGGCCGGGCTCGGGGCGCGGGTCGTAGTCTGCGAGGTCGATCCGGTGCGCGGGCTCGAGGCGTACGCCGACGGGTTCGAGGTGCTGCCGGCGCTGGAGGCCGCCGGGACGGGTGAGATCTTCGTCACCGCGACCGGGAACAGGGGGGTGCTGGGGCGTGAGCACTTCGCGCGGATGCGCGACGGTGCGATCCTGGCGAACGCCGGAGGGGTGGACGTGGAGATAGACGTCGAGGCGCTGAGGGCTTCGGCCTCGGAGGTCCGCCGGGCGCGCCGCGACGTCGAGGAGTTCGTCATGCCCGACGGCAGGAGCCTCTTCCTCGTCGGGCGGGGGATGGTCGTGAACCTGACCGCCGGGGACGGGCACCCGGTCGAGATCATGGACCTCACCTTCGCCATACAGGCGCTCTGCGCGCATCGCCTGGCCAACGAGGGGACGTCCCTCTCCCCCTCCGTGCACCTGCTGCCGCGCGAGATAGACGACGAGGTCGCCCGCATCAAGCTCGAAGCCGTCGGGATGGGGATCGACGAGATCACCCCGGAGCAGCGGGACTTCCTCGAGAGCTGGAGGGAATAGGGCGCGGGTTGCCGCTTTCGGGGCGGGTATAGAATAGGGGGGAACGCGTCAAGCGAGAGAGGGAGTTTTTATATCGTGGCGGATGTGATCTACGACGTGGCCGTAATAGGATCCGGGCCCGCCGGGTACACGGCGGCGCTCTACGCCTCGAGGGCCAGCCTCCGGACGGTGGTCTTCCAGGGATACGAGGCCGGGGGGCAGCTCATGCTCACGACCGAGGTCGAGAACTTCCCCGGCTACCCGGAGGGGGTGATGGGCCCGCAGATGATGGAGGACTTCGAGAAGCAGGCCTCCCGCTTCGGGGCCGAGATGCGCCCGGACGAGATAGAGCGGGTCGACTTCTCCGAGAGGCCCTTCAGGCTGTGGCCCGAGGGCGAGGAGGAGCCCGTCCTCGCCAGGGCGGTGATAATCGCCACCGGGGCGAGGGCCCGCTGGCTCGGGCTCGAGAACGAGCAGCGCCTGATGGGCCGGGGGGTGAGCGGCTGCGCCACCTGCGACGGGTTCTTCTTCAAAGACAAGAAGGTCGCCGTCGTGGGGGGCGGGGACACCGCGATGGAGGAGGCGCTCTACCTCACCAACCACGCCTCCGAGGTCGTGATCATCCACCGCCGGGACGAGTTCAGGGCCTCGAGGATAATGCTCGCACGGGCGAGGAAGAACGAGAAGATCTCGTTCATCACCGACACGGTCGTCGTCGACGTCCTCGGCAAGGACTCCGTCGAAGGCCTGAGGCTCAGGAACGTCAAGAGCGGCGAGGAGAGCGAGCTCACCGTCGACGGCCTCTTCGTCGCCATAGGCCACGACCCGGCCACCGCGCTCTTCAAGGGCAGCGTGGAGATGGACGAGGGCGGCTACATCCTGCAGAAGGAACACACGATGACGAGCGTGCCCGGCGTCTTCGCCGCGGGGGATGTGGCCGACCGGCGCTACCGGCAGGCCGTGACCGCCGCCGGCGACGGCTGCCGGGCCGCGATAGACGCCGAGAGGTGGCTCGCCGAGCAGGGCGAGGCCGAGGGGGCCGAGGATCCCGGCGTGTGGAACTCGGCCAAGGACAGGGACCCGGCGAACCTCTGAGCGAGTTTTTGCGCCCCTCCCCTCATCCATTCGGGGAGGGGCGCGTCCCGGTCTGGCTCCCGACCCAGACGTAGCCGTCGGACCAGACCTCACGCTTCCAGATCGGGACGATCTCCTTGATCCTCTCTATCGCGTACCTGCTCGCCGCGAAGGCATCCCTGCGCCGGGGGGCGCAGACGGCTATCGCGACGCTGGGCTCGGCGGGCTCCACCCGCCCGAGGCGGTGTACGATGGAGACCGCGCGCACGTCCCAGCGCTCTTTTACCTCTTCGGCTATCTCTTCTAGCTTGCGGTCGGCCATCGGTCGGTAGGCTTCGTACTCCAGGTATTCGACGCACGCGCCCCCGGATTCGTCGACCCGGGTGGTGCCCAGGAAGACCGAGACCGCCCCGCAGTCGGGGCGCCGCACCGCGTCGATGACCCCCCCGACGTCTATGGGATCTTCGGTGATCTCGATCATCGCCTATCCGCCGGAGACGGGCGGGAGCACGGCGAGCTCGTCTCCGGGTGAGAGGACCTCGTCCATGCCCGCGTACTCCCCGTTTACGGCGAAGGCGAGGGTCTCACCCATCTCGGAGAGGGAGGGATGGCGCCCGGCCAGAAGTTCCCAGACCTCGCCGAGCGTGGTCCCTTCCGGCGTCTCGAGATGCACCTCCCTCGTCCCCGCCCGGTCGGCCGCCGCACCGAACAGAAGCACTCTTATCTCACCCATGGTCGTCAAATGCTAGCACGTGAGGATCAGGAAGCCCTCGCCTCCGGCGCGTGGTCCGGACGCGAGAGCCACGATGCGGGCAGCCACAGCTCCCTTCCGTTCGAGAAGAGCCTCACGACCGCGTTCGCGCCGTCCCCGGAGACGTAGCATACCTCGCCGCTCCCGGCCGGGGTCTCGACGCTCTCCCCGACGGAGAGCCGGGGCAGGAAGGCCTCCCGCAGCGCCTTCACGTAGGCGAGGGCGAGCGAGGTGTCGCGGTGGGCCCCCTCGTCGCGGCGGTCGGCGACGAGGATGCCCGCGATGCGGTAGAGGTTCGCCCGGCTGACCTGCGAGATCAGGGCGGCCCTGATCGTCTGCCTGACGAGTTGCTCCTCGAACTCCGAGTAGCTCTCCCCGCTGCGGCGGAGGATTTCCATCACGCGGGGGAAGGCCCGCTCGGTCGCCTCCGCCACCGTCAGCCCGTTCATACCCCGTTCGTAGACGTGCGGGTCTAGCTTCTCGTCCTCGCTGCGGCGCGGGACGGAGAGCCAACCCTGGCGTTCTTTGGTTTCCGTGTTCTCTCTCACAAAAAGATTATACCTCCAGAGGAGTGGATCACAGCGGTGAATGTCCTGCAAAAACGGCTCTTCGCGTGGCTAGAGCCCCCGGTGTGGGCTGGTGGAGTAAACTTTTGCTGGCGTAGGCTTTCAGGAGGTCGAGTTGGACTCGGGAGAGTTTCTTGAGCGTCTGAAGCGGGAGGTCATAGGACACCCGGCGCTCACGCACCCGTTCCTGGAGCGGTTCGGGGAGGGGGAGGTGAGCGCCGAGGGGGTGAGGACGTTCGCGATCCAGTACTACCGTCACGTCCGGGTGAGCCGGCTGTACCTCGCGGCTCTGATCTCGAACTGCCGCGACGACGAGCCGCTGCAGCTCGCGCTGGCCTCGGTGCTCTTCGACGAGTACGGCAACCTCGATCCCGAGGAGACCCATCCCGCGCTCTACCGCAGGTTCATGCGGGCGCTGGAGATCAGCGAGGAGGAGTGGGAGACTCCGCCGACCCTGCCCGAGATAGAGCTCTACATAAGCGCCCACTACGACTTGTGCCGCAACCCGGACATCCGGCTGGGGCTCGGGGCGATGGGACCGGCGAGCGAGTGGCCGGTCCCGCCGATCTACGCCAGGATCGCCGAAGGTCTCAAGAAGGCCGCCGGTCTCGACGACGAGGCGCTCGAGATGTTCACCTCCCACGTCACGATGGACGTCGAGCACGCCAGGATCATGATGGAGGCCGTGGCCCCCTACGCGGAGGACGAGGAGGGCCAGCGGCGGGTGCGCGAGGGGACGATGCGCTCGCTCGACGCCCGGTCGGTGATGCTCGACGGCCTCTACAAGGCCGTCTACGGCGAGCCCGTGCCCCTCACCGGGACGGCGAGGGGCGCGGCCGGGTAGAGATGCCCGAGCTTCCCGAGGTAGAGACGATAAAGAACGACCTGCGCGGGCTCGTCGTCGGGGCGGGGATAGAGCGGGCGGAGCTGAGAGACGAGCGGCTCGTCGAGGAGCCCTCGCCGGAGGATTTCGTCCGCGGGCTCGGGGGCGTCCGGATCACCGGCGCCAGACGCCGGGCCAAGCACCTCGTCGTCGAGCTCTCGTCGGGGGAGGCTCTCGTCTTCCAGCTCAAGATCGGGGGGCAGCTCTTGCTCGTCCCGCCGGTCGAGGAGCCGACGAGGAACGTCATGCTCGTGCTGTATCTGGACGACGGGCGCCGCCTCTTCCTGCGCGACCAGACCGAGTTCAGCCGGGCGCGGCTGCTCGGGCCCGAAGGGCTCGAGGGCCGGCTCGCCGGCCTCGGACCCGAGCCCTTCTCGGAGGAGTTCACGGTGGGCTACCTGCGGGAGAGGATAGGGACGCGCCGGGCGCAGATAAAACCTCTTCTGCTCGACCAGAAGGTCGTCGCGGGCATCGGGAACATCTACGTCGACGAGATCCTCTTCGACGCCCGGATCCACCCGCGACGCAGGGCGAGCACGCTCTCGGCGGAGGAGTGGGCGAGGCTCCACGCCGCGATAAGGAGGAACCTGGCGGCCGGCATCGAGCACCGGGGGACGACGGTCCGGCTCTACCGGGACGTGCTCGGGCGTCCCGGGGAGCACCAGAACCACCTGCGGGTCTTCGAGCGTGAGGGGGAGGAGTGCCCGGGATGCGGGGGAAGGGTCGTGCGGGAGCGGGTCGGGGGGCGGGGGACGTACCTGTGCCCCGTCTGTCAGCCGGAGGATGGTGGTAAGGGGGATCAGAGTTTACCATTGGAAGTGGAGTCGAGAGAAGGAGAGGGATAAGTGGCAGAGAGCTTCGACCTCGTGATCATCGGCGGAGGAAACGCGGGCTACATACCCGCGATCCGGGCCAGCCAGCTAGGGATGAGCGTCGCGCTCGTCGAGAAGCGTGAGGGGGGACACCTCGGGGGTACCTGCCTGAACGTAGGGTGCATCCCGACCAAGGCCCTTCTCCAGACGGCCTCCATGCTGAGCGACTTCAAAAACGGCGAGGAGTTCGGGATAAAGGCCGGCAAGGTGGAGTTCGACTACCCGCAGGTGGCCAAGCGGCGCGATGCGGTGGTCAACCAGCTGCGGCGCGGGGTCGCCGGCCTGATGAAGAAGAACAAGGTCCGCGTCTACAACGGCGTCGGCAGCTTCGTCGAACCGAAGAAGATAAAGGTCGCTCTGAACGACGGCGGCGAGGAGGAACTCGAGGGCAGGTTCGTCCTGATAGCCTCCGGATCCGAGGTCAACACGCTGCCCGGCCTCGAGATAGACCACGAGAAGGTAATCTCCAGCGACGACGTGGTGACCGAGAACGAGAGCGTACCCTCCTCGATCATCATCCTCGGCAGCGGGGCCGTGGGCGTGGAGTTCGCGAGCATGTTCAACGACTTCGGCACCGAGGTGACGATAGTCGAGGTGCTCGAGAGGATCGTCCCGCTCGAGGACCCGGAGGTCTCCGCCCAGCTCCAGAAAGAGTTCGAGGGACGGGGTATCCGGGTGCTCGCCGGGACCAAGGCGGACATAGGTAGCCTGGACAAGAGCGGCGACGGGGTGAAGATAAAGGTCGAGGGCAAGGACGGCGAACAGACGCTCGAGGCGGAGAAGCTCCTCGTCGCCGTCGGGCGCAAGACCGCGATCGAAGAGCTCAACCTCGACGCCACGAAGGTCGAGGTGAGCGACCGGGGCATCATCCAGGTCGACGAGTTCTACCGCACCGCCGAGGACGGCGTGTACGCGGCGGGGGACGTGATCGGGGGCTACTGGCTCGCCCACGCCGCCGGGCACGAAGGGATCGTCGCGGTGGAGCACATGGCCGGGGAGGATCCGATGCCGCTCGATCAGGACATGATCCCGCGGGTGACCTTCTGCCGCCCGGAGATAGCTTCCTTCGGTCTCACCCGCGAGCAGGCCGAGGAGCAGGGTTACGAGGTCAAGGAGGGTAAGTTCCCCTTCCGCGCGATCGGGAAGGCCCTCATCGAGGGCGAGCCCAACGGGTTCGTCAAGGTGGTCGCCGACGCGGAGACCGATCTGATCCTGGGGATGCACGCCATCGGGCCGCACGTGACCGAGCTGATCGCGGAGGGGGTCTTCGCCAAGCTGGTCGAGGGTACCCCGCAGGAGATCGGGATGGCCGTCCACGCCCACCCGACGCTCGCCGAGGTGATGGGTGAGGCGGCTCTCGCGGTCGACGGACACGCGATCCACTTCTAGCGCTTGCTCCTTCGACCCGGCCCGCGACGGGTTCGGCTTCGCCAACCCGTCCGGGTCCTCCGGGGGCCGGCTGGGGTCTTTGCTGTACGGGCGGGGGCTGTGCTTCGGGATGTCCGCCGCCTCGCTCGCGGCCTTCTGCGGTGTGGAGCGCCGGTGGCTTCGGCCGCTCTCCCGGCTCTCTCCGGACCCTGCTCTGATCGGGGATCTCAGGCGCTACCACCTGCTGCAGTTCCGCCCGCGGACGGTCCTGCGGGTGGTGCGGGGGTGGGTGCGTACGCGCGGCGGCCGTCCCGAACGCGTGGCCGGGCGCATCAGGGTCGCCGGGGACCCCGACCCGCACATCCTCTGTTTCGGGCCGCGCGCCGGGCGGGGTTTCTTCGGGCGGCTCGCGCTGGCACACGCCGTCGTGCCGTACCGGCTGGAGGAGGCGGAAGGTGAGCTTTTAGTCTACGTCTACGATCCGGAGTTCCCGAAGGATCGAAAGAGGAAGATCGTATTCCGGCGCACGGGCGGGGAAAGTTTCGGGCGCTTTCGCTACGGCCGGTTCGACAGCCGGGAGGGGTGGGGGATCGTACCCCTGCCGCTCTCGTCCGCCCTGACCTGTACCCTGTGGCCGGAGCTCTGAGATAGTATATGCAGAGAGGCAGGGCGAAGCGAGGATAGGAGAGCCGTGGTCCGAAGGAGAAAGGTCGAGCTGAAGGTCCTGGAGGACGGGACCCGCACCTACACCGTGCGCCACCGCTGGGAGGACCGCCCCGTCGCACCGCCGCCCGACGGGCGTCCCACCGAGTACCTGCCGTTCCGACAGGAGAAGGGGGCGCACGGACGTCCCGCCTGGCTCAAGGCGCGCGTCCCGGACGGCCCGGGCTACCGGGACATCAGGCAGACCATGCGCGGTCTCTCGCTGCACACCGTCTGCGAGGAGGCCCGCTGCCCGAACATCGGCGAGTGCTGGAACAACCGCACGGCGACGTTCATGATCCTGGGCAACGTCTGCACCCGCTCGTGCGGCTTCTGCGCGGTGCTCACCGGCAAACCGCAGGCGCTCGACCTGGAGGAGCCAAAAAGGGTCGCCCACGCGGCGAAGGTGATGGGGCTCAAACACGCGGTGATCACCAGCGTGAACCGCGACGAGCTGCCCGACGGTGGGGCGTCGGTCTTCGCGGCGACGATCCGCGAGATCCGCAAGGCCATCCCCGGGTGTGCCGTGGAGGTTCTCACGCCGGACTTCAAGGGCGACCGCGACGCGATAAAGACCGTCATAGACGCGAAGCCCGACACCTTCAACCACAACATCGAGACCGTCCCGCGCCTCTACCCGGCGGTGCGCCCGCAGGCGAAGTACGAGCGCTCGCTCGAGGTGTTGCGCTACGCGAAGGAGCTCGACCCGGACGTCCTGACCAAGAGCGGGTTCATGGTGGGCCTCGGCGAGGTCGAGGAGGAGATCCACCAGACGATGAGCGACCTCAGGGAGCACGGGGTGGACATCCTCACGATCGGCCAGTACCTCAGACCGACCGAGAACCACCTGCCGATGGCCCGCTACTACGAGCCGAGGGAGTTCGCGCTGCTCAGACGTTACGGGCTCGACGTGCTCGGCTTCAAGCACGTCGAGAGCGGTCCTCTCGTGAGGAGCTCCTACCACGCCCACGAGCAGACCGAGGGGGCGCGCCGCGGCGCGCTCGGTGCCCGCGCCTGAGACCGTGCTCGAGAGCAGGGAGGAAGCGCTCGAGGTCCGGCGGCTTCCGGGGTTGACGCCCTACGCCGGGGCGTGGGAGCTGCAGCGGGAGCTGGTGAAGAAGAGGAGGGCGGACGAGATCCCGGACACCCTCCTCCTGCTGGAGCACCCGCCGGTCTACACGGTGGGCCGGGCGGCGAAGGACGCCTCGAACCTGGGGGCCGGGGAGGAATACCTGCGCTCTTTAGGGGCGGAGGTATTCTGGATCGACCGCGGCGGGGACGCGACCTTCCACGGTCCGGGCCAGATCGTCGGGTACCCCATAATCCGGCTGA
The DNA here is from genome assembly GCF_059772285.1 of Rubrobacter sp. M3-4. Classification (NCBI taxonomy): domain Bacteria; kingdom Bacillati; phylum Actinomycetota; class Rubrobacteria; order Rubrobacterales; family Rubrobacteraceae; genus Rubrobacter; species Rubrobacter sp. M3-4. Next base: position 142,727 of record NZ_JCBAJP010000001.1, on the reverse strand, counting down.
AGGTGCACGACACCCACCGCTACCTGAGGGACCTGGAGGAGGTCGTGATCCGCACGATAGCCCGCTACGGGCTTTCGGGCTGGCGGCACCCGGAGTACACCGGGGTCTGGGTGGGGGAGAGCAAGATCTGCGCGATCGGGGTGAAGTTCTCCTCCGGCTGGATCACCTCTCACGGCTTCGCGCTGAACGTGAACACGGATCTCTCCTGGTTCGACCGCATAACCCCCTGCGGCATCCGCGAGTACGGCGTGACGAGCCTGGCGCGGGAGCTCGGACGAGATCTCCCGCTCTCGGAGGTCGAGCGGGAGATCGTCCTTCGCTTCCGGGAGGTCTTCGGCCTGCGCTAGGCGTTCCCGATCAAGACGCCCGAGGCGAAGACCAGCCCACCGCCGACCATCACCTGCAACGCGCTCATCCAGAAGCTCATGCTGAAGTAGCGGTAGCGGATGAGCGAGATGACGAGCAGCTCGGCACCGACGACACCGAAGGCCACGTAGAGCGCGAGCGTCACGTGCGGAATCAGGAACGGCAGCGTGTGGAAGATGCCCCCGATGAAGGTCGCAACGCCGGTGATCACCCCGCGTAGCATCGGGTTGCCCCGCCCGGTCAGCGAACCGTCGTCGGAGAGACCCTCGGAGAACGCCATGCTTATCCCCGCCCCCACGGCCGCCGCCAGACCCACCAGGAGCGTGTACCGGCTGTCGTGCGTGGCGAAGGCCGCAGCGAAGATCGGAGCCAGCGTCGAGACCGAACCGTCCATCAGGCCAACCAGCGAAGGCTGCACCACCTTCAGCACGAAGTCCTTGTTGTGCCCCGATGTGGTCATCTCCTTGCTGCCAAAACCCAATCTCTCCAGTATCGGTGCCATCCGACGCCTCCTGCTCTCTCCTTCGGCTCGCTACGCAGCAATTCTAACCGGGATTCGGGAAAAATCAAGAACAGTTCTTATTCTTGTTTATGAGAATCGTTTGCAGTAAGGATCAGAGACGGCGGCCGGAGAGCAGTCGGTAGAGGACGAGGAGGAAGATGGCGCCGAGGACGGAGACGGCGATGCTGCCGGCGTCGAAGCGGGTGGTGTAGGCGGGGTTTATGAAGTGGCTGTAGGCGTAGCCGCCGATGATGGCGCCGGCTATACCGATGAGGGTGGTAAGGATACAGCCGCCGGGGTCGCGGCCTGGGGTGAGGAGTTTGGCGATGACGCCGACGATGAAGCCGAAGACTATCCAGGCGACGATGCTCATCCGTCTCCTCCTCGGGTAGTTTTGGGCATGAGGCCATATGATAGCCCGGATATGGGGGTATGGCGGGCGCCCGTGGCGGGGCGCCCGCCGGGGTCAGACGGTCTGGCGCAGATCGAGGTCGGCCTTCATGACCATCTCCCGGGTATCGCGGTGCAGTCTGAAGCCGAGGTCTCTGCTGAGGCGCTGCATCGGGCGGTTGTCGAAGAGGATGTCGGCGGTGATGTGCTCGAGGCCTTCTTCGCGGCCGACTTCGAGGAGCTTCTGCAGCAGGAGTCGGCCGAGGCCGCGGCGCTGGAAGCGGTCGCTTATGAGGATCGAGAACTCGGCTTCCTCAGGGGCGAAGGGTCTGCGGCTCAGGCGTCCGACGCCCATGATCTCGCGCTCGCCGGTCGCGGGGTTGCGGCGTTCGGCGACGAGGGCCATTTCCTTGTCGTAGTCGATGAAGCAGATGCGGGTGAGGCGTTCGTGGGCTATGCGCTGGTTGAGGCCGAGCATGTGGAAGTAGCGCATGTAGACGCTCTCTTCCGAGAGGGTCTCGTGAAATTTGACCATGAGCGGCTCGTCTTCGGGGCGTATGGGGCGTATGGTCACCGGCTCGCCGTCCCTGGTCTGCTCGTGGAAGACGTAGTGGGTGGGGTAGGGGCGGATCGCCGGGTGCGGGAGGTCCTCCTCGGCGGTGTCGGGGTCGTGCAGCACGATGCGGGCGTCGAGGGCTATCTGGATCTCGGAGGAGACCAGCAGCGGGTTTATGTCCAGCTCCCGGATCCAGGGTTGTTCGACGATGAGGTGGGAGAAGCGCACCAGCAGCCGCTCGAGCGCCGGCAGGTCCACCGGGTCCCGTCCGCGCACGCCCTTGAGCGCCCGGTAGATCCTGGTCCTCTCCATCGTGCGTCGGGCCAGGGTGGTGGTGAGCGGCGGGAGGGCGAGCGCCCGGTCGCGGTAGACCTCGACCAGAGAGCCGCCCGATCCGAAGAGCAGGACGGGCCCGAACTGGGGGTCGATGCTGCTGCCGACGATCAGCTCGTAGCCGTCGGTCTCGACCATCCTCTGCACCGTGGCGCCGTCGAAGCCTTCGGGGATGCTCCGCTCCATCTCCTCGTACGCCCGGCGCACCTCGTCGGCGTTGCGCAGGTCCAGGCGTACACCGCCCACGTCGGTCTTGTGGGTTATCGTCTCGGAGTTGAGCTTGAGCACGACCGGATACCCCATCCTCTCGGCGTACTCTGCCGCCTCTCCGGCGCTCCTGGCGAGACGGGTCTCCACCACGGGGATGCCGTAGGCTGCGAGGATCTCCTTGGCCTCGTACTCGGTGAGGAGCGTCCTGCCCCGGCTCCTTACGCCCTCGATCACCTCACGCACCCGCTCACGGTCTATCTCTTCGCCCGCCACATCCACGGCGAGCTCCGGGGTCTCGTAGATGCCGCGCAGGTTGTAGGTGTAGCGCCACATGTTGGTGAAGGCCTGGGCGGCTGAGTCCGGAAATTCGAAGGTGGGGATGCCTGCGCCGTTGAGGATGGAGGTGCCGGCGGCGACGTCGATGCCGCCCATCCAGCTCGCCAGGATAGGCTTGCCGGTCTTTCTGGCGTACGGCGCGAGCTTTTCGGCGGTGCCGGTGGGGTCGGTCATGTCCTGCGGGGTGAGGATGACGAGCAGGCCGTCGCTGTTCGGGTCGTCGGCGGCTATCTCGAGCGCCCGGGCGTAGCGCTCGGGGTCGGCGTCTCCCAGGATGTCCACCGGGTTGTTGTGACTCCAGGCCGCGGGGAGCACCCTGTCGAGTGCCTCTCTGGCCTCCGGGGAGAGCTCGGTGAGCCTGCCGCCCCCGGCGATGAGGGCGTCGGCGGCGAGCACGCCTGGACCCCCGGCGTTGGTGAGCACCGTGAGGTTCGGTCCCTTCGGGCGCGGCTGCTTGCCGAGCACCTCGGCCATCGAGAACAGCTCGGAGATCTCGTTCACCCGGAGCACGCCGCTGCGCCGGAAGGCGGCGTCGAGCACCTCGTCGGATCCGGTGAGGGAGCCGGTGTGCGAGGCAGCGGCCCTCCCGGCGGCGGCCGTACGGCCGGGCTTTATTATGATGATGGGCTTGGTCATCGCGACCTCGCGCGCCGCGGAGAGGAAAGAACGGGCGTCCCCGACGCTCTCCATGTAGATGACGATGCTCTGGGTGTGGGGATCGTCCCCGAGGTACTGGATGAGGTCTCCCCAGCTCACGTCCATCATCGAGCCGACGGAGACGAAGGCCGAGAACCCCACGTTCTCCTGGAAGCTGCGGTCCAGAATCGCGGTCATGAGCGCCCCGCTCTGGCTCAAAAGCCCGACGTTGCCGGGACGGGCCATCCCCTTGGCGAAGGTGGCGTTGAGCCCGGTGTGCGGGTTCATGACCCCGAGACAGTTGGGCCCGATGACGCGCATGCGGCCCCTGCGGGCCTCCTCCATGACCCGACGCTCGAGCTCGGCTCCCTCCGGTCCGATCTCTTTGAACCCGGCGGAGATCACGATCGCCCCGCCGACCCCGGCCTCGGCACACTCCCGGATGACCCCCGGGACCGAGGGCGCAGGTGTGACCACGACCGCGAGATCCACCCGTGCCGGTACCTCGGAGATGCTCGGATAGGCCTTTATCCCGAGCACGTTCTCCCGGTGTGGGTTCACCGGAAAGACCGTACCCCCGAAGGGGTTGCTGATCAGATTCCACATCAGCGTCCGCCCCACGCTCCCCACCCGCTCCGTGGCCCCTATCACCGCCACGGTCTCGGGACGGAAGATCGCATCCAGCGGTTGCCGCTCGTACCCGAGTACGTCGTGCGCCGGATCTCCACTCTTCGTCCTGCTCATCTCTTCTCTCCCGTCTCGTGCCGATCCCGAGCCCTTGAAATTTAACTCCTGCACGCACCCTCCTCTACGAACACTATATCTTCAGATTGCACCTATATTCTTAATACATACTATTCGGGAGGGACGTGAACCGTTCAACGGGCAGGAAGGGAGGAGGCGCCGGAAACCCTCCGGCGCCTCCTCGCGGACGATGGAACGTGTTTTCTAGGCGGCCTCCTTCTCCAGCTCCTCGGTGTAGCTGCCGGAGCGGGCGGCGCTGTTCATCTTCGCCCGGTGGCGGAAGATCTTCTGGGCCTTCTCGACGTTCTCGGGCTTGCCGGCCCAGATCTCCATCGGCTGCTGCTGGAGGGCGCGGGCGTAGGAGAAGGAGAGCTCCCACGGCAGGCGGCCTTTGTAGATGCGGTTCATCGCGTTGAGGTGCTCGGTCGCCTGGATGTCACCCTGGCCGCCGGAGAGGAAGACGACGCCGGGCACCGCCGCCGGGACGCTGCGGAGCAGGCACTCCACCGTGGCGCGGGCCACCTCCTCCACGCCGGACTGGACCGGGGCCTCCTTGCCCGAGATGACCATGTTCGGCTTGAGGAGCGTACCGGTGAGCTCGACCCGCTGCTCGTAGAGCTGCTGGTAGGTCGTCTTGAGCATCCACTCGGTCACCTCGAAGCACTGCTCGATCGAGTGGTCGCCGTCGATGAGGACCTCCGGCTCGACGATCGGCACCAGGCCCGCCTCCTGGCAGAGCGCCGCGTAGCGGGCCAGGGCGTGGGCGTTGGCCTCGATGCAGCGGCGGGTCGGGATGCCGTCGCCGATCGCGATGACCGCGCGCCACTTGGCGAAGCGCGCGCCCATCCCCCGGTACTCGGCGAGGCGGTCTCTGAGGCCGTCCAGGCCCTCGGTCACCTTCTCTCCCGGGGATAGCGCCATGTCCTTCGCGCCCTTGTCCACCTTGATGCCCGGGATTATCCCCTGGTTCTCGAGCACCTTCGGCAGCGGGGTACCGTCGGAGGCCTTCTGGCGGATCGTCTCGTCGAAGAGGATCACGCCGGAGAGGTACTCCCCGATGCCCTCGGTGGTGAACAGCATCTCGCGGTAGGCGCGGCGGGTCTCCTCGGTCGACTCGATGCCGACCGCCTTGAAGCGCTTCTCGATCGTACCGAAGCTCTCGTCGGCCGCGAGGATGCCCTTGCCCGGCGCCACCAGGGCCCGGGCGGTCTTCTCCAGTTCCTGCAGGTTCACTCTCGCCTCCTTCTCTTCTGGCTAACGCTTTCTCTTCGAAGGCCCAAGCAATTCATAGACTAATCTATTTTATTCCCCGGCAAAACTCCAATCCCAAACTCTCCGCGGGGACAATACACGACCGTGTGATACGTTTTGGAGGAGAGTCCCAGGCGAGCACAGGAGAGGCGCACAGTGGCGAACCGTTTGGCCCGCGAGAGCAGCCCGTATCTGCTCCAGCACAAGGACAACCCGGTGGACTGGTACCCCTGGGGGGAGGAGGCCTTCAGGAAGGCGCGGGAGGAAGACAAGCCCATACTCCTCTCCGTGGGTTACTCGGCCTGCCACTGGTGCCACGTCATGGAGCGCGAATCGTTCGAGGACGACGCGACCGCGGCCTTCATGAACGAACACTTCGTCAACGTCAAGGTGGACCGGGAGGAGCGCCCGGACGTCGACTCGCTCTACATGTCCGCCGTGCAGGCGATGACCGGCAGCGGCGGCTGGCCGATGACGGTCTTCCTGACGCCGGAGGGGGCGCCGTTCTACGCCGGGACCTACTTCCCGCGCGAACCCCGGGGCGGGATGCCGGGCTTCCTGCAGGTTCTGGCGAGCGTCGCCGACGCCTACGAGAACCGCCGCGAGGAGGTCCTCAGGAGCGCCGGGAGCGTCCGCGACTACCTGCGCCGGTCCGTCGAGGTCGCGATGCCGGAGGGAACTCCCGGGGTTTCTCTGCTCGAGAGGGCGGGAGAGGAGCTCACCTCCGAGATAGACCGGCGTCTCGGGGGCTTCGGTGGCGCGCCGAAGTTCCCCCAGCCGATGAACCTGGAGTTCCTGCTGCGATATCACCTGCGCACCGGGAGCGAGGAGGCGCTCTCCGGCGTCGAGCTCACGCTGGAGGCGATGGCGCGCGGTGGGATCTACGACCAGCTCGGCGGCGGGTTCCACCGCTACTCGGTCGACGCCCGCTGGCTCGTGCCGCACTTCGAGAAGATGCTCTACGACAACGCGCTCCTCTCCCGGCTGTATTTGGATGCCTACCGGCTCACCGGGCGTGACCTCTACCGCCGCGTGGCCGGAGAGACCCTGGATTACGTCGCGCGCGAGATGACCTCGCCCGAGGGCGGTTTCTACTCGAGCGAGGATGCGGACTCCGAGGGCGAGGAGGGGAGGTTCTACGTCTGGAGCGTGCGCGAGATCCGCGACGCCCTTCCCCCAGGGGAGGCACGTCTGGCCGAGGTCTACTGGGGCGTGAGCGAGCGGGGCAACTTCGAGGGCAAAAACATCCTGCACGTGCCCCGTCCCCCCGAGGAGGTCGCGCGCGAGCTCGGGATCTCCCCGGAGGAGCTCGGGCGGCGCGTGGAGGAAATCCGGGAGAAGCTCCTCGCCGCGCGCGGGCGGAGGGTGCGGCCGGGGCGCGACGAGAAGATCCTCGTCGCCTGGAACGGGCTCATGCTGCGTTCGTTCGCGCTGGCCTCGATGGTATCGGGTCGGGAGGACTACCTGGAGATCGCACGGAGAAACGCCGCCTTCCTGCTGGAAAAGACGCGCCCGGACGGCAGGCTGCGTCGCTCGTACAAGGACGGGCGTGCGGGAGAGGTGCCCGGCTACCTGGAAGACTACGCCTGCCTCGTGGAAGGACTCCTGGCGCTGCACGAGGCGACGCTCGAGCCCCGCTGGCTCGTCGAGGCCAGAGATCTCGCCGAGGAGATGGTCGCGCTCTTCTGGGAGGAGGACGAAGGCCGCTTCTACGACGCACACGCCGGCCACCAGGAGCTCATAGCCCGCCCGCGCGACCTCTACGACGACGCCACCCCCTCGGGCAACTCGGTCGCGACCGGCGTGCTCCTCGAGCTCTCCCTGCTCCTCGATCGTCCGGATTATCGCGAGAAGGCGGAGAAGGTCCTCTCCTCCACGAGCGGCGCGATGGAGAAGGTGCCCGGGGCCTTCGGGTGGCTGCTCTCGGTGCTGGACTTCTACCTGGCAGGTCCCTACGAGGTCGCCGTGATCGGGGAGCCAGGGGCGGAGGACACCAGGGAGCTTCTGCGGGCGATGGGCTCACGCTACCTGCCGCACAGGGTCGTCGCCGGGCGCTCCCCCCGCGACGAGCGAGCCGCCGCGCTCAGCCCGCTCCTCGAAGGGAGAGAGGCGCGCGGCGGGCGGGCCACCGCCTACGTCTGCAGGAACTACGCCTGCCAGAGCCCGACGACCGATCCCGACGAGCTCCTGCGGCAGCTCGGGGGGTAGGCGGGCGGCCTCAGACCCTCTCCAGGGCCCGGGCGATGTCCTCTTTTATGTCCTCCGGGTGCTCTATGCCGACCGAGACGCGCACCAGGTTCTCGCCGACACCGAGGCGCTCCCGGCGCGAGGGTGGGAGGTCCCGGTGGGAGGAGGTGGCCGGATGGGTGGCCAGCGTGTAGACGTCCCCCAGGCTCGGGGTGCGCACGCACACCTCGAGCGCGTTCAGGAACCGGAAGACCCCCTCGCGCCCTTCGGTGTCCAGCTCGAAGGAGAGCAACCCGCTCGGCCCCGAGAGGGTACGCCGGGCGACCTCGCGGTCCGGGTGGTCCTCCATCGAGAGGTGGTTCACCCGGCGCACCTTCGGGTGCTCCGCGAGGAAGCTGGCCAGCCTGCGGGAGTTCTCGCACTGGCGCTCCACGCGCAGCGGCAGCGTCTTGAGCCCCCGCAGGGCGAGCCAGGCCTCGAACGGGCCGAGGATGCCCCCGGTGAGCTTGCGCACCTGGTCGAGGGCCGCGTCGTAGGGGGGGCCGGCGGTGACCACACCGGCCGTCAGATCCCCGTGCCCCGAGAGATACTTGGTCGCGCTGTGGACGACGATGTCCGCGCCGAGCTCCAGCGGGCGCTGCAGGTAAGGGGTTCCGAAGGTGTTGTCCACGATCAGGGCGGCTCCGGCGGAGCGTGAGAGCTCCGCCAGGCGTGGCACGTCGGCGACCCGCAGCAGGGGGTTCGAGATCGACTCTACGACCAGCGCGCGGGGGGTGAGCTCCTCGACCTGCCTCTGCAGGCTCTTCAGATCGTAGAAGTCGGCGAAGCGCACCTCGACCCCGCTCGAACCGAAGATCTGTACCAGGAGCGTCGCGGTCGAGCCGTAGAGCTGTTCGGCGGCCAGCACGCGTCCCCCGGGAGAGAGCTCGGCCGCGAGAAGCGCCGCGTGCAGCGCGGCCATGCCCGAGGCGAAGGCGAAGGAGCGCGCCCCGCCCCGTGGGCTCTCCAGGGCGGCGACGGCCTCCTCGAAGGCGGTGACGGTCGGGTTGCCGTAGCGGGTGTAGCTGTAACCCGCCTCCTCGCCGCCGAGCACCCGGTCGGTGGTCTGCACGTCCGGGTGCCAGAAGGTGGTCGAGGCGTAGATGGGCGTCGAGATGGGGTTGCTGGTGGCGGGCTCCCGCCCACCACCGCCGCGCCGCTCGCCGGCGTGGACGGCTCTGGTCTCGAAGCGTCTCAAAAAGGGTCACTCTCCTCTCGCGATGCTGCTCCGGACAGGGGATTCGTATGTTAAACCACGCCGCCTGGCGTTTGGGCATTCTTCGGAGCGAAGATCACGATGGCCCGGTTCTCGTACACTCTGCGGTAATCCGGGGCGTCCGCGAAGGCGCGCCAGTTGACGCCGGGGTATCGCTTGTATATGACGATGTACCGCACGTCGTTTTCCCGCAGGAGCCTCGCGGTGCGCCCGCCCCTGGGGTGGTGCAGCACCCACTGCGAGACGAGGAGGGGCCTCTTGCCGGCGGTCGGCAGGGAGCGGGGGTGCTCTATGCGGTGCTCGCGGTAGGACTGCAGACCGGTGTAGCCGCCCAGCGCGAGGACCGCCCGGTTGGAGATCCCCCGCCCCAGGTACGGGGTCGAGATTATGTTGCCTCCGCGGTTGTGTTCCCGCAGCCACGCGCCGGCGCGGGCCAGGGAGGGGCTCAATACCGCCTGCCCCGGCAGCCGCGCGGCATCCAGGTCGAGCGCGGCCTGGATCACCACGACGGTGCAGAGCAGGACGAGGGCGGTCTTCGGGAGCAGCCGGGGTAGACCGGCCCGCCAGACCGGGCGTACGAGCGAGACCGAAGCGAGGGACGCCGCCGCGACGAGCGGGATGCTGAGGTCGCGGGCGAAGCGCTCCGGGAACCCGGAGAGGGAGGTCCGGCTGCCGGCGAAGAGGATCATGGCCCACAACAACAGCGTGGCCCGCGCGGGGATCTCCTTGCGGGAAGGCACGTGCAGCGCGAGGAGCAGCAGACCGAGCAGGCCGAGCCAGAGGACGGGGGGTGAGAGCTCCGCGAGCATGCTGGCTGGAGGCGGCGGGCTCTGGCTGCCGATCGTCACGGCGACGGCCTGCTCCGTGCCGCCGGGTTTGCTCCCGCCGAACAGGAGGTGCGGAAGTCCATAAGTCCTCCAGGCCCAGATCACCGAGAGCGCGGCCGTGAGCGAGAGGGAGAGGAATAGAGCGGTGCCCTCCCTGCGCTGGCGGGTGAGGAACAGGTACGGCACGATCAGCACCGAGACGCAGGCCAGGAGGAGGGCGGTGTAGAGCGTCCCGACCGGGTGGTAGAGGACGACAGAGGAGCCGAGGGCGGCGAAGAGCATTCCCTGGCGGATCGAAGGCTTCCGGTAGAGCGTGAGGAGGGCCGCGGCCCCCATCACCATCAGGAAGTAGGCCGAGAAGAAGTTCGGGTAGCGGGCCTGGGCGAAATCGTCGTAGGAGCTGCTCGCGACGGCCCCCGAGAGAAAAGCCGCCGCCACCCCGAACTCCCAGCCCCACAGACGACGGGCCAGCGCGTAGGCGGCGAGCGATCCGAGCGCCGGGAGCGCCGGGGCGAGCACCGGGAAGAACTCGAGGGGGGTGAGCCCGCCGATGCGGCAGATCACCGCGACCAGCGTCGGGAAGCCGGGCGGGTAGATGAGGTAGGAGGAGTAGGAGCCGTGCCAGAGCATCTGCTCGGCCATCACCGCGTGGGAGAACTGGTCGCCGCCGCGCAGGTAGGGCCAGTCGTGGACCACGGGTCCCCAGTAGCCGCGCGCGAGCGTCACGAGCAGCGCCGCCGAGAGGAGCCCCGCGGAGAGCAGCGGCTTCCGCGGGCTCTCGAAGGTTCCAGCGGGCTGTCCGCCACCGAGAGCCCCGCTCGCTGCTACCCCTGCGACGACCAGCAGCACTACGATGGGTAGCGCCGAGGTCGCTGGGGAGAGGAAGCCCAGCATGGAGGTGGCGACGAGCGCCAGCGCCAGCCCCGCGACCGTCAGGGAGAGCCGGCCGAACGGCGGTGGCGGTGAGAGGAGCGGCGTATCCTCCGAAATGGCCGGGCCCAGGAGCAGCCGCGCCCCGAGCCCGCAGAGGAAGACGGAGAGGACCGCCGCGAGGGCCACCTGCAGCGTCACGCCGCCGCCCGTGGTCCAGGAGAGGGCGAGGGCCGCGGCGGGGACGAGCAGGGAGGAGAGGGCCGCCGAGTAGGCCAGGCGTTCGGGGACGTCGCGGCTGCCGGAGAGGAGCCGCTCCCAGAAATACCCCGGCAGTACCCCGACCAGCACCGCCGCCAGGATGGCCTTTGTGAGATCCTCAACCAAACCAGCCTCCCGGGTTGGGGATCAGGATCCTCCTGCCGGAGGCCTTATCCCTATGTAGCGGGCGAACTCCTGGTAGTCCACCTTGAAGAGGCTGTACCGCTGGCTCGGGGTGGGGATGTGGACGAAGCCCGGCAGGTGCATCAGCTGCCCGTTCAGGGGGGTCTGGGTGTAGACCAGGACGTACTGCACGTGGTAGCGGCGCAGTATCTTGTAGGCTTCGAGCATCGTCGGGCCCGAATAGAACTTGTGCACGTCGAGGTCGCGCTGGGGCACCTTGATCCTGTCATCGGAGAGCTTTTCGAGCTGATCCAGGTGCTCCAGGATCGGGTCGCCCCGGAAGCTGACCACGTTCAGGTGGGCGGAGTAGGCCGGGATGGCGATGTTGTCGTGGTCGGGGGCCATTATGACCGCCGGCCGGCGGATGTGGGTTCCCATCCAGCGGAAGATAGGGTCGAAGAAGAAGGAACGGTCGAGCGGAGGCGGGCCGTCGTCCAGCGTGCGGATGCCGCTTGAGGCCTGGGGAGCGGCGAAGCCGGCGAGGACGATGACGAAGACCAGCGCGAGCAGACCGCTCGAGATGCCGCGCAGGCCTCTCCGCGTGAGGCTGTCCGCGAGGCGCCGGACGAGCACGGCCGCCATCCAGGCGTCGGTCATCACGGTGGCCAGCGGGATCGGCCAGGCCATCCGGTAGAGCTGGCCGGGGGCTATCACCTCGTTGCCGACGAAGGTGGCCAGGGGGGGCAGGTAGCACACCAGCGTCGAGACGGCGAGGGTGCCGAGGAGGAGTCGGGCCGGGAGGCTCCGGCGGAGCCGGAGGACGAGGAAGGGCACGCCGGCTATGTAGCCCAGCGCGATGGCCGGGACGAGCAGCAGGTACGGGTGCATGATGTAGAGGCCGTCGCCGAGCCGGAAGATGTGCCGCCACTCGGGGCGGACGAAGACCATGTTCGCCAGCACCTCCGGCGGAGTACCGCCTATGTCGGCGTCGTAGAGCTTGGCCGTCGGCGGGATGCCCTTGAAGATGGCGTAGAGGAGGGGGCCGATCGCTATGCTCGCGAAAGGCAGCGCGAGGCCTGCGGTCTCCAGCCAGGCCCTTCTCTCCCTCAACCCGTACAGAAGGTGGACGATGCCGAAGCCGCCGACCGAGATGGCTATCACGGCGAGGCCGACCGGGTGCACCGTGACGACGGCCCAGCACAGGAACGCGAAGCCCAGGAGGTAGCGAGCCCGCCGGGTCCGGACGAACCAGAGGGCCAGCGCGAGCGCGACCGGCAGGAAGAGGTAACGGGTCAGGAACTTGTCCTGCACGACACGCGCCACTATCTCGCCTCCGAGGCTCTGTGGGGTGGGCTCGAGGTGTCCGAGCAGGAACAGGACGTAGAGGGTGGCGGCGAGGAGCGCAGTCCGGGGGCTGCCGAAGAGGGTGACCCCCAGGGCGTAGAACGCCAGGAGGGCGACCACGACGAGCGTCGGCTCCAGATAGTGCAACACCAGCGTGACCGGATCTATGCCGGCGACCCGCGAGAGGGCCGCCTGCTCCAGGAGCCATCCGTTTATCTTCACCCGGGAGATGGCCGCGATCCTCTCCCCGAAATACGGGTCGTAGAGGGCCAGGTGCGGGGTGTTCAGGTACTCCCGGATCCAGGCCAGATAATCCCAGGTGTCCCCGTCCACCATGGGGTATCTGACGTGGGCAGCGTACCCCAGCACGGCGGCCCCGCCGGCGAGCGGGACCCAGAGCCACCGTGCGGCACCCGAGATGTCCTCCTCGGGCCTCCTCTGCGCGGGCTCTGGACGGTGCCGGCCCAGAATGGTCCCCAACAGCGAGACGGCGAGCGAGAGCGCCACCACCCCGCCGCAGAGGGTGAGGTAGGCGGAGAGGCTCTCGTGCAGGATGAGGAAGGGGACCCCGAGCACGCCGAAGAGCGAGACGCTGAAGGCGAAGGAGGCCGGGATGGCCCCTGCTCCGCCGAACGCCTGCGAGAACCACCTCTCGTAGATGACGTACCCCGGAATCAAAAACAGCAGCAGGGCGGCGCCGAAACGGAGCATCGGCAGCTCGTGCAGCGTCTGCTGGAGCGGGCCCACGACCGCCCAGGACGCCACCGCGAGCGGCAGCAGGAAGAGGTTCAGGAGCCGCCAGGTTCCGCCATGTTTCTTGGATTCGCCCACAGCCTTCTTCACCCTCGCAAGCCTCTCTGGAGCATCGCACGGCCGCCATCGCACGGCCAGCCGGGATGGAGGAACCGCATCCGGGTAATAATACGATGTGAGAGAGCGTGCGTTACGGACGAAAGACCGTACCATGGATGTGAGTTATCATTAAGAAGGTTCAAATTGTTGTCTGTCTACCTCGAGAAACGGGGCGGTTGCGAGACGGCGCGGGATGGGCTTCGCGCCCCGGCCGGGGCTAGGCGAGAGTTCATGCCGCACAACATAGAGATCTTACGACGTGTGAGGGTGTGATCCGCTTTGTCTGAGATATCCGAGAGAGAGTTCTACGGGCCGAACCTGGGATACGTGCTCGAGCTCTACGAGCGGTTCAGGGAAGATCCCGACTCCGTCGACGAGGAGACCCGCAGGCTGTTCGAGCACTGGAGGCCGCGCGAGGTCTCGCTCGATGGACGAGGCGGAGTCGCCGCGGCTCCGGCGGACGTCGAGAAGATCGTCGGGGCGACCAAGTTCATCCGGCACATAAGGGACTTCGGGCACATGGCCGCGCACCTGGACCCGCTCGGGAGCGAGCCGCCCGGCGATCCCACGCTCGACCCGTCCTTCTACAGGATAAGCGAGGAGGATCTCGCGGAGCTGCCCTCCTCGATCGTCGACGGGCCGGTCGCCGGGAGGACCTCGACGGCGAAGGAGGCCGCGGACGAGCTGCGCCGGCTCTACTGCTCGACCACCGGGTACGATTTCGGGCACGTCCACGATCCCGAGGAGCGCTTCTGGTTGCGCGAGGCGGTCGAGAGCGAGCGCTTCGGCGGGAAGCTGGATGCCGGGGAGGCGAAGCGGCTCCTGAAGCGCCTGACGCGGGTGGACACCTTCGAGAAGTTTCTGCACCGGACGTTCCTCGGGCAGAAGCGCTTCTCGGTCGAAGGCAACGACATGGTCGTGCCGATGCTCGACCGGCTGCTCGAGCTCGCGGCCGACTCCGGCATACCGGGGGCGGTCCTCGGGATGGCCCACCGCGGCAGGCTCAACGTGCTCGCCCACGTCCTTGGCAAGCCTTACGAGAAGATCTTCGCCGAGTTCCAGCAGCCGGAGAAGGGTGAGCAGCCCTCCGTGGCCGAGAGCCCGGGAGAGGGCTGGGTCGGGGACGTGAAGTACCACCTCGGCATCCGGGGCTACCACCTCGAAGAGGGCGAGGAGGACACCCGGGTCGAGGTCACGCTCGCCCCCAACCCGAGCCACCTCGAGCACGTCAACCCGGTCGTCGAGGGGATGGCCCGCGCGGCGCAGGAGGATCGCGGGAACCCCGGAGCCCCGGAGCAGGACGTGGACGCCGCGCTGCCGATCCTGCTGCACGGCGACGCGGCGTTCCCCGGCGAGGGGGTGGCCGCCGAGACGCTGAACCTCTCGCGCCTGAGGGGGTATGCGACGGGCGGCACGATCCACATCATCACCAACAACCAGCTCGGCTTCACCACCGAGAAGGAGGACGCCTACTCGACGACCTACGCCAGCGATCTGGCCAAGGGTTTCGAGATCCCGGTCGTCCACGTCAACGCCGACGACCCGGAGGCGTGCCTGGCGGCGGTGAGCATGGCGTATGCCTACCGGCAGAGGTTCCACAAGGACTTCCTGATCGACCTGGTGGGCTACCGGCGCTACGGGCACAACGAGGGGGACGAGCCCTCCTACACCCAGCCGCTGATGTACGAGAAGATAAGGAACCACCCCTCGGTGCGCGAGATCTGGGCGAAGGAGCTCGAAGAGCGGGGCATCATCGAGGAGGGCGAGGCCGAGCGGCTGGTCGAGGAAGTCTACGCGAAGATGCAGGAGATACACAGGAGCCCTGCTGCGAAGAAGGTCGAGGAAGAGGGGATGGGGGATGCTCCGCGCACGCCGCTGGTGGAGATCCCCGAGACCGCCGTCCCGGCCGAGAGGCTCGAGGCCCTCAACGAGGCGATGCTCGAGAGGCCGGAGGGGTTCAACCCAAACCCCAAGCTCGAGCGGCTCTTCCGGCGCAACCGGGGCAGCCTGGAGAAGATAGACTGGGCCCACGCCGAGGCGCTGGCCTTCGCCTCGCTCGTAGAGGAGGGCGTGCCGATCCGGCTGACGGGCGAAGATACCGAGAGGGGCACCTTCTCGCAGCGCCACGCGGTGCTCCACGACGTGGAGACCGGCGAGCGCTACGTGCCGCTGCAGAACATCCCGCAGGCGAAGGCCTCCTTCGCGGTGTACAACAGCCCGCTCTCGGAGGTCGCGACGATGGGATTCGAGTACGGATATTCGGTCTACGCCCGGGACGCGCTCGTGCTCTGGGAGGCGCAGTACGGGGACTTCGCCAACGTCGGGCAGGCGATGATAGACCAGTTCGTCGTCAGCGGGCAGGCCAAGTGGGGGCAGTCATCCGGGCTGGTGATGCTGCTGCCGCACGGGTACGAGGGGCAGGGGCCCGAGCACTCCTCGGCCCGGCTCGAGCGATACCTGCAGCTCGCCGCGCAGGAGAACATCCGGGTCGCCAACTGCACCACAGCCGCGCAGTACTTCCACATCCTGCGGGCGCAGGCGATGCTCACCGACAACCGCAGGCCGCTCATCCTCATGACGCCGAAGAGCCTCCTGCGCCACCCGATGGCCGCCTCGACGCTGGAGGAGCTCGCGAGCGGCAGGTTCCAGCCGGTGCTGGACGACGCGGAGGCGCGGGAGAGGTCGGACTCGATCGAGCGCCTCATCCTCTGCTCGGGCAAGTTCTACACGGAGCTCGTCGGGAGCGAGTACAGGGACGAGGCCGAGGACACGGCGGTCGCGCGGGTGGAGCTGCTCTACCCGTTCCCGGAGGAGCAGCTGCGGGAGGTGATCGGCGGGTACCCGAACCTGCGCGAGGTACTCTGGGTGCAGGAGGAGCCGAAGAACATGGGTGCCTGGAGCTTCATGGAGCCCAGGCTGCGCGAGCTGGTCTCTGGGGAGCTCCCGATAATCTACGTCGGCAAGCCGGCCCGCCCGAGTCCGGCGCAGGGCTCGGCGAACTTCCACCGCCGGGAGCACGCCGAGATCGTGAGCCGGGCTTTCCGGGGCGAGGACGGTGGAAGGAAGGCCGAGGCAGCGGTCAGGGGCGTCCAGGCCCGCACCACCCAGGGGGCCTGAGGGGCCCGTGGCGGAGAGTCTTTTGGTAGCGAGAGTCTAGGAGAGGTGAGAATTGCCCGCTGATATACACGTGCCCGAGCTCGGAGAATCGGTCACCGACGCCACCGTCGGCCGCTGGCTGAAGAAGGAGGGCGAGGCGGTGAAGGCCGGGGAACCCCTGGTGGAGCTCGAGACCGACAAGATCAACTTCGAGGTCGAGGCGGAGCAGGACGGGGTCCTGCAGAAGATCGCCAAGGGCGAGGGCGAGACGGTGAACGTCGGCGAGGTTATCGGGACGATCGCCGAGGGCGACGGGGCTCAGCCCGCGGCCGAGGAAAAGACCGCCGAAGCTCAGGAACGGGAGGAGCCGGAGGCCGCGCCGGCCGAAACAGAGGAGGCGACCAACGGCCACCGGGAGGCCGAGGAGGGGGCCCGGCGGGCCTCTCCGGCGGTGAGGAAGCTCGCCCGGGAGTACGGGGTCGACCTCTCGGAGATCGAGGGCTCGGGCTCCGGCGGGCGCATCACCCGGGAGGACGTGGAGCGGGTGATCCGGGAGCAGGCGCGTCCCGCTCCGGAGGAGGCGCCGCGGGCCGATGGACACGCCGAGCCCGCCCCCGCGCCGCGTCCGGCCCCTGCCGCCGCGGAGGGACGCCCCGAGGAGCGGGTGCGTCTCTCGCGCAGGAGGCTCACGATCGCCCAGCGGCTCGTGCAGTCGCAGCACGAGGCCGCGATGCTCACCACGTTCAACGAGGTGGACATGACGGCGGTGATGGAGCTCAGGCGCAGGAGGCGGGAGTCGTTCCAGGAGCGCACCGGGGCGCGGCTCGGGTTCATGAGCTTCTTCACCAAGGCTTCGGTCGCGGCGCTCAAGGCGTTCCCGCAGGTCAACGCCGAGCTCGACGGCAACGAGCTCGTCCTCAAGAAGTACTACGACATCGGGGTCGCCGTCTCGACCGACGAGGGCCTCGTGGTGCCGGTCGTGCGCGATGCCGACCGCAAGAACTTCGCCGAGATAGAGCAGGAGATCGCGGAGCTCGCGACGAAGGCGCGGGAGGGAAGGCTCACGCTCGAGGATCTGCGCGGCGGGACGTTCACGATCACCAACGGCGGCATCTTCGGCTCGCTGATGTCCACCCCGATCCTCACCACCCCGCAGGTGGCGATCCTGGGGATGCACAAGATCCAGGAGCGCCCGGTCGTCGTCGACGGGGAGGTCGTGGTGCGCCCGATGATGTACCTGGCGCTCTCCTACGACCACCGGGTGATCGACGGGGCGGAGGCGGTGAGCTTCCTGGTCAGGATCAAGGAGCTCATCGAGGATCCGGAGGCGCTGCTGCTGGAAGGGTAGGGAGAACGGGTTTGCAGAGGGGTGCGGCGAGAGGGCCCTCCGGGCCCCTCTCGCCTTTCTGGGAGAGGAGGAGAAGAGAATGGACCTGAGGTCGGTGCAGAGGCCGTTGAAGAAGCGCTACCGCGAGGAGCCGGGCTCCTCGAAGGTGACGCTCTCGGCCAGGGCGAGCCGGCAGGAGACGCCGGTCTCCTGCTCGGTGGACATAGGCCGGGCGGTCTACGCGGCGGAGGCTCACGCCGGGGTGGGCGGGAGCGGGCAGGCCGCCTGCTCGGGTGATCTTTTGCTCGGGGCGCTCGCGGCCTGCGCGCAGCTCACCTGCCAGATGGTCGCGGAGAACATGGGTCTCGACGCCAGGCGCATAGAGGTCGGGGTGGAGGGTGACCTCGACCTCGCCGGGACGATGGGGATCTCGGAGGAGGTGCCGGTGGGCTTCGAGCGCATCCGGGTCGGCTTCGAGATCGACGCGCCGGGGGCGACCGAGGAGGAGCTCGCCGCCCTCCGGGAGAAGACCGAGCGCTACTGCGTGGTGATGCAGACGCTCCTCGATCCGCCCCGTATAGAGACCCGATGGGGGTAGGGGGGGCCGGGACGAAGACCCTGGCCGGGAGGTTGCTCGCCGGGGACAGGCGGGCGCTGGCGCGGGTGATCTCGAAGATAGAGCGCGGGGACCCGGAGGTGCCGGGGATCTTCTCCGAGATCTTCCCGTATACCGGGGGGGCGGTGACGGTGGGGTTCACCGGGCCCCCGGGCGTGGGCAAGAGCAGCCTGCTCGCCCGCCTGATAAAGCTCTACCGCGCCGAGGGGAAGAAGGTCGGGGTGGTCTCCGTCGACCCCTCGAGCCCCTTCTCGCACGGGGCGATCCTGGGCGACCGCATCCGGCTCTCGGACCACTTCCTCGACCCCGGGGTGTTCATCCGCTCGATGGGGAGCCGGGGGCATCTGGGCGGACTCGCCGCCGGTTCGAGGCTCGCCGGGATGGCGATGGAGGCCTACGGCTGCGACGTGGTCCTCTACGAGACGGTGGGCGTCGGCCAGGGAGAGGTCGAGGTCGCCTCGGCCGCGGAGACGGTGGTCCTCGCGATCCAGCCGGGCGCCGGGGACGCGGTGCAGGCGCTCAAGGCCGGCGTCATGGAGATAGCGGACGTCTTCTGCGTGAACAAGGCGGACCACCCGCAGGCCACCCTCGCCAAGCGCGAGCTGCGCCAGATGCTCGAGATCGGGCACGAGCTCGACCCGGAGGCCCCGATCCCGCCGATCGTCATGACCCGCGGGGACACCGGCGAGGGGATCGAGGAGCTCAAATCCGAGATAGAGGGGCACCGGAGGCGCCTCGAGGATAGCGGGGAGCTGGAGAAGCGGAGGCGTGCCTCGCTGCGGGAGTTCGTCGTCTCCTGGGCTACCGGACGACTGGAGAGGGAGGTCAAAGAACGGCTCGCCCGCGAGGACGCAAAGATAATGGAGGAGGTCTACGCCCGCAGGCTCGATCCGATCTCGGCTTCCGAGCGGATCTTCCGGGAGGTCTAGAGGCCCTGACGCCCCGGCGGATAGTGAGCCTGGTCCCATCGCTGACCGAGGCGCTCTTCGCCTTCGGCGCCGGCGGGCGGGTCGTCGGGCGCACCCGCTACTGCACCCAGCCGCCGCGCGAGGTCGGCCGGGTGGAGAAGGTCGGAGGGACCAAAAGGGTGGACCTCGACCGCCTCCTCTCGCTCGAGCCGGACCTCGTCGTCGCGGTGAGGGAGGAGAACCGCCGGGAGGACGTCGAGGCGATCGTGGAGGCCGGCGTCGAGGTCTTCCTGGGCGAACCCGCGACCGCCGCGGAGGCGCTCGCGATGCTGCGGGAGCTCGCGCGGCGGGTGGAGGCCCCGCGCGCGGACGTCTTCCTGGAGCGTACTGAGCGCGTAATCCAGAAGCTCGAATCCTCGCGCCCGGAGCGCCCCAGGCGGGTCTTCGCCCCGATCTGGAAGAACCCGTACATGAGCGTGGGGGGCGACACCTACGCGGGGGATGTGATCCGGGTGTGCGGCGGCGAGAACGTCTTCGCCGGGCGTGGGCGCTACCCGCGGGTGACGCCGGAGGAGATAGAGGAGACCTCACCCGAGGTGATACTGCTCCCCGACGAGCCCTATCCCTTCTCCGCCGCGGACCTGCCGGAGTTCTACGCGCTGGACGTCCCCGCCGCCCGCTCGGGGCGCGTCTACCTGCTCGACGGCAAGCTCCTCACCTGGTACGGTCCCCGGATGGCTCCGGCCCTGATGCAGCTCTCCGCGATACTGTGCCGATGAGGCCGGGAGCATCCCTCACCCTGGAGAGCGGCAGGTCGCGCTCCTCGGCCCACCGCTCCCACTCCCGGGCGCTTCTGCGGGAGAAGATTTCCTGCAGGGCTTCGTGGCTCAGTTCCTCGAGGCCGAGTTCTCCTGCGAGGCGGCTCTGGAAATGGGGCTCGAGTGCGGCGAGGGCGACCCACCCATCCTGCGCACGGTAGAGCCCGTACCCTGCGAAGGCTCCCCCGAGGAGCCCGCCGGGGGCGGTCAGGCCGTAGCGCAGCGGTGCGGCGCAGGAGGCGGCCGCCTCCTGCAGCGGGACGGTGGAGAACGCGCCTTCTCCGCCGCGCTCTCGTTCGAGAAGCAGCGCGAGAGCCGCGCTCACCGCCCTCTCGGCGCCGGCGAGGTCGGCGAGCAGGGTGCGCGGGAGGTGCGGCGGATCGAGGAGCCCGAGGGAGGCCTGGTAGGTGAGGTCGTGGCCGGGGCGGTCCTCCTCCGGGGGCGGGTGGCCGGTTATCGCGACGTGCGAGAGGCGCGGGTGTCGGGCGTGCAGATCCTCCCACCCGAGCCCGAGACGCCGCAGCGCGGGGGGCCGGCTCGAGGTGAGGAGGAGGTCCGCCCCGGCGAGCAACCCTTCGAGCCTCTCCCTGTCCTCCCGCCGCTTCAGGTCCAGCTGGAGTACTTCCTCTCCCCGGACGAGCTCTTCGTACCAGGACGAGCAGAAGAGCCCCAGTGGGTCGCCTCCCGGGGGCTCGACCTTGATGACGCGCGCGCCCAGGTCGCGCAGACGGGCCGCGGCGACAGGCCCCGGCACGTTCGTGGCCAGGGTGAGGAGGGTGGTGCCCCTCAGCGTCTCCTCCATGTCTCAGGCCCCGGCGTACTCCCGCTGGCGGAGCACGACGCGGCGGATCTTGCCGCTCGCGGTCTTGGGCAGCTCGTCGACGAACTCTATCCTGCGCGGGTACTTGTACGGGGCGCTCTGGCGTTTGCAGAACTCCTGGATGTCGCGGGCGAGCTCCTCGGAGGGCTCGTACCCCTCCCCGAGCACCACGAAAGCCTTCACCACGCTCCCGCGATCTTCGTCGGGGGAGGCGACGACCCCGCTCTCCACCACCGCCGGGTGTTCGATCAGGGTGCTCTCCACCTCGAACGGCCCGATCGTGTAGCCGGCCGAGATGATCACGTCGTCCGCCCTGCCGACGAACCAGAAGTACCCGTCCTCGTCGCGGTAGGCCCGGTCGCCGGTTATGTAGTAGTCACCCCTGTAGGAGGCGGCCGTCTCCTCCGGCTGGCGGTAGTACTCTTTGAAGAGCGCGGGCATCCCCCGGCGCAAAGCGATGTCCCCCGGCTCCCCTGGCGCGCACTCGTTCCCGTCCTCGTCTATGACCCTCACGTCGCAGCCGGGGGAGGGCAAACCCATCGAGCCGGGTCTCACCTCCACGCCGGGGAAGTTGCCGACGATGAGCGTGTTCTCCGTCTGCCCGTAGCCGTCGTAGATCGTGATCCCGTGCAGCGCGCGCCAGCGCTCTATGACGGCCGGGTTCAGCGGCTCCCCCGCCGAGACCGCGTGTCGGATCTTCGAGAGGTCGGCCTCCTCCAGCTCCTTCGTCTTCGCCAGAAGCCGGTACTCGGTCGGGGCCTGGCAGAGGACGGTGATGTCGTGGCGCTGCAGCAGTTCGATCCGCTCCTTCGGGTCGAAGGGGCCTTCGTGGAAGAAGATCTCGGTGCCCCAGCTCCAGGGGCCGAGGATGACGTTCCAGATGCTCTTGGCCCAGCCGGTCCCGGAGGTGCACCACAGGCGGTCGTCCTCCTGCAGGTCGAGCCAGTAGCGGGACTGCATCCGCTTGGCGTGGGTGTAGCCGTGGGTGTGCAGCACGCCCTTGGGATGCCTGGTGGTGCCCGAGGTGTAGAGCAGGAACGCCGGATCGCCCGCGGCGGTGTCCTCGGCGGAGAACTCCTTGGAGGCGGCCCCGGTGATCTCCGCGAAGCTCTCCCAGCCCTCGCGGCCTTCCCCGAGAAGCACGAGGTTCCGGATCGAGGGCGCATCCTGGCGCATCCTCTCCACCTCCGCGGCGCCGTCGTCGTCCGAGACGATCATCACCGCCTCCGAATGGGAGGCGCGGTAGGCGAGATCCCCCGCCCGGAGCATCGGGGAGCAGGGGATGGCCACCGCCCCGAGCTTCAGCAGCCCGACGAGCACCGCGTGCCACTCCGGGACCTTGCCGAGCACGACCATCACCCGGTCGCCCCTCTTCACGCCGAGCTCGCGGGCGGCGTTGGCGAAGCGGTTCGAGAGGCGGGCGAAGTCGGCGAAGGTGAGATGGCGCTCCCCGCCGCTCGTGCCCAGCCAGAGCATAGCCGGGCGTCCTTCGTCCTCGGCCCAGCGGTCGACCACGTCGCGCCCGAA
Source organism: Rubrobacter sp. M3-4 (assembly GCF_059772285.1). Lineage (NCBI taxonomy): Bacteria > Bacillati > Actinomycetota > Rubrobacteria > Rubrobacterales > Rubrobacteraceae > Rubrobacter > Rubrobacter sp. M3-4. The sequence continues at coordinate 120,572 of NZ_JCBAJP010000001.1, read as the reverse complement.
GTTGAAGCGCTCGGGGGTCTCCCACGCGAAGCCTGCACGGGTTTTCGCGTAATCACCGATGTTGGCCACGGCTCCTCCTTCTCTCTTTCCCCTGGCGACATTCTATACCTGCAGGGGAGGCGTATGGACTCGGCCGAAGGATCAGCGGTTGCGGCTGGATTTGACCCGGCGGACCCTCTTCGGGGTTGTCTGATGCTTGCCGATGATCGAGATCGTCCCGTCCATCTCCAGTACGGCGGTCTCGACGTCGGAGGTGGAGCCGATCCCGTGTTCCCGGATCGCCTCCTCCAGGTCCGCCAGGCTCACGTCCTCCCGCCGCAGGTGATCTTCGAGCACCCGACCCCGGTAGACGAGCATGACCGGCTGGCGCTCCAGGTGCCTCCTCAGCCAGGCGTTGCGGGCCACGAGGTGGTTGAGGCCGATGAGCGTGGCCGCGCCGAGGAGGCCGCCCGTCAGGCTGGTGTCCGGTCCTATCATGGCGTTCTGCACTACGTTGGAGACGAGGAGCAGTACGACCAGGTCGAAGGGCGTCATCTGGCCCAGGGTGCGCCTGCCGGCCAGGTAGAGGAGCAGGAGCAGGAACAGGTAGACGATGATAACCCGGATGGCGGTGAAGAGGATCGTCGCCGGATCGCCGAGCATCTGCGAGAGGTGGCCGGAGAGGGATCCGGTCACCATCAGTGCGGCTGCGGGGGTGCTCATCATACGCTCCAGTGGCTCATTCTACGCCAGGGGTACTCTGGGATAATGACGCGGGTCATGGGCTCACCCGGAACTTGTGTCTACTCCTCCACGCGGTCCGCCCGGGGAATGGGCGCCGGAGCATCCCGCGACGCGGTTATCGTGGGGGCGGGGCCGAACGGGCTCGCGGCGGCCGTCGAGCTGGCGCGGCGGGGGCTCTCGGTCGCGGTCTTCGAGGCTGCGGAGGTTCCTGGAGGGGGCTGCCGCTCGCGGGAGGTGACGCTCCCGGGCTTCGTGCACGATCTCGGGTCCGCGATCCACCCGCTCGGGTACTCCTCTCCTTTCTTCCGGACGCTGCCGCTCGGGGAGCACGGTCTCGAGTGGGTCCACCCTCCGGTCCCCCTCGCCCACCCGCTCGAGGGCGGGGAGGCCGTGCTGCTCTGGCGCTCGGTGGATGAGACCGCCCGCAACCTCGGGGAGGACGCCGCAGCCTATCGCGAGATCATGGGCCCAATCGCCGACGACTGGGAGAAGATAGCGGGCGCCGTCCTCGGTCCGCCGCGAATACCCCGGCACCCGCTCGCGCTCGGCGCCTTCGGGATGTACGCCATGAGGTCCGCGCGCGCTCTCGCGGAGGGTCTCTTCCGCGGAGAGAGGGCCCGGGCCCTCTTCGCCGGTTGCGCCGCCCACTCGTTCCTCCCGCTGGAGCAGAGGCCTTCGGCCGCCTTCGGGCTCGTGCTCGCGGCGCTCGGGCACGCGGCGGGCTGGCCGTTCCCGAAGGGTGGGGCGCAGAGGATCACCGACGCCCTCGTCTCCTGCCTGCGTTCCCTGGGCGGGGAGGTCCACGTCGGAAGCCCCGTGAGCTCCGTGGCGGAGCTTCCGGCGGCGAAGGTCGTCCTGCTGGATCTGACCCCGAGGCAGGTGCTCGGGGTGGCCGGTGAGCGCCTGCCCGCCCGCTACCGCGCGCGCCTCGCCCGCTACCGTTACGGGCCGGGCGTCTTCAAGGTCGACTACGCGCTGGAGGGGCCGGTGCCGTGGGAGGCGCGGGAGTGCGCCCTCGCGGCGACCGTACACGTCGGGGGGACGCTGGAGGAGATAGCCGGGGCCGAGGGCGCGGTGGCGCGGGGGGAGCATCCGGAGAGGCCGTTCGTCCTCGTCGCCCAGCCGAGCCTCTTCGACCCCTCGCGGGCGCCGGAGGGGCACCACACCCTCTGGGCATACTGCCACGTCCCCAACGGCTCGACCTTCGACATGACGGAGAGGATGGAGGCGCAGCTGGAACGCTTCGCCCCCGGCTTCATGGAACGCATCCTCGCCCGCTCGACGATGAACGCCGCGGAGCTCGAACGCTGGGATGCCAACCTGGTCGGCGGGGACATAAACGGGGGTCTGATGGACCTGGGGCAGCTCTTCACCCGCCCCGTGGCGAGCCCCGTGCCGTATGCCACGCCGGCCGAGGGACTCTACATCTGCTCCTCCTCGACCCCGCCGGGGGGCGGGGTGCACGGTATGTGCGGCTACTTCGCCGCCCGCGCCGCGCTGCGAGACCTGCGGCGGGGTAGACTGTAGGTGTAGCTGGCGGCGCTCTGGAGGTGTCGAAGTGGAGAGAGCCGTGGTCCTGGGGGCGGCGAGAACCCCGTTCGGCAAGCTCGGTGGTGCGCTATCTGCACTGAGCGCGCCGGAGCTGGGCGGCGCGGCGATAAGGGAGGCCGTCGACCGTGCAGGGGTCGAGGACGAAGAGATAGAGCACTCGGTCTTCGGCATCGTGGTGCAGGCTGGCGTCGGCCAGATCCCTTCGCGGCAGGCCAACCGGCACGCGGGGCTCCCCTTCTCGCTCACGACCGAGACGCTGAACCAGGTGTGCGCCTCGGGCCTGAGGAGCGCGGTCCTGGCGGAGACCATGATCCGGGTCGGGGACTACCGGGTGGTCCTGGCGGGCGGGATGGAGAGCATGTCGAACGCCCCGTATCTGCTCGAGAAGGCGCGCTGGGGGGCGCGGATGGGCGACTTCGAGGCGGTGGACGCGATGATCCACGATGGGCTCCTCGACGCCTTCGAGCACGTGCAGATGATCCGGTTCGGAGCCGAAGGGGCGAGGCGTTACGGCCTCTCGCGCGAGGAGCAGGACGAGTGGGCGCTGCGCTCGCACCGCAGGGCGGCCGCCGCGACCGACGAGGGCCGCCTCGCGGAGGAGATCGTCGGGGTGAAGGTGCCCGGCAGAAAGGGTCAGACCACGTTCGTGGAGCATGACGAGCCGATCCGACGCGACACCACCCTCGAGAAGCTGGCGAAGCTGCCGCCGCTCGAGGAGGGTGGGACCGTTACCGCGGGGAACGCCCCGGGCGTCACCGACGGAGCGGGGGCCCTGGTGCTCTCGAGCGAGACGTTCGCCAGGGAGCGTGGCCTGGAGCCGCTCGGGACGATCGTCGCCCACGCCAAGGTCGCCGAGGGCCCGCCGGACCTCCTGACGGCGCCCGGGAACGCCGCGAGGCTCGCCCTCAGGAAGGCCGGCTGGAGGGCGGAGGATCTCGACCTCGTCGAGATCAACGAGGCGTTCGCCGGCGTCGCGATCCACTCCGCGCGCATCCTCGGGGTGGACCCGGAGATCGTCAACGTCAACGGCGGGGCGCTCGCGCTCGGCCACCCGATAGGCGCCTCCGGGGCGCGCATCCTGATGACGCTCCTCTACGAGCTGCGCCGCCGGGGCGGCGGGCGGGGGCTCGCCGCGATCTGCTCCGGCGGCGGCCAGGGGGACGCCGTGCTGGTCGAGGTCTAGCGCCGCCCCCCTCCCTCTGGCACAATGAGCCTGCAACCGTAGGGAGGGGGTAATCCATGCAGGATGCGATCTCGCGCCGGGGCTTCCTGGGGCTCGCGGGCGGCGGGGTGGCCGGTCTCGCGCTCTACGACCTGGCTGCGTGGCAGAAGCCGGTGGAAGCCGCGAGCGGGGGAAGTGCTTCTCCGGAGCGCTGCGGCAGGCCTGAAGTTCCCAAACGGGAGTTTCGGGCGGTCTGGGTCGCGAGCGTCTCCAACATAGACTGGCCCTCACGTCCCGGGCTTCCGGCGCGCCGTCAGAAGCGGGAGCTCCTCGATATCCTCGATGCCGTGCGCTCGCTCGGGATGAACGCCGTCATCCTGCAGGTGCGCCCGGCGGCGGACGCGCTCTATCCTTCCAGGTACGCGCCGTGGTCCTCTTACCTGACGGGTCGGCAGGGGAGGAGCCCCGGCTACGATCCTCTCGCCTTCGCGGTTGAGGAGGCCCACCGCAGGGGGCTGGAGCTGCACGCCTGGTTCAACCCCTACCGGGTGAGCACCGGGTCGAGCCTGCGCGGCCTCTCGCCGCGCAGCCCGGCGCGTGAGCATCCCGGCTGGGTCGTCCGCTACGGCGGCCGGCTCTACTTCGACCCGGGGATCCCCGGTGTGCGGCGTCTCATCGAACGTTCGGTGATGGAGGTGGTCGGGAGGTACGACGTGGACGCCGTCCACCTCGACGATTACTTCTACCCCTATCCGGTCTCCGGGGAGGGCTTCCCCGACGGCGGCACCTTCCGCCGCTACGGGGGGCGTTTCCGGAGCAAGGCCGCCTGGCGGCGGAACAACGTGGACCTGCTCGTGGGCGGGCTCTCCCGCCAGATAAAGCGCAAAAAGCGGTACGTGAAGTTCGGGATCAGCCCTTTTGGCATCTGGCGCAACCGCTCGGAGGACCCGCGGGGCTCGGCGACCAGCGGCCTCTCCTCCTACGACGACCTCTACGCCGACAGCCGCGGGTGGGTGCGGCGGGGCTGGCTCGACTACGTCGTCCCGCAGGTCTACTGGAACTTCGGCTACGGGCCCGCCCCCTACGAGGTGCTGGTGCGGTGGTGGGCGGAGCAGGTGCGGGGTCGCGGGGTGGAGCTGTACATCGGGCAGGCGGCGTACAAGATCGGGAGCGGCGGCGCCTGGGACGACCCAAACGAGATGCCCTCGCACGTGCGCTTCGACCGCCGCCATCCGGGGGTGAGGGGCGACGTCTACTTCAGCGTGAGCGACGTGCTCAAGAACCCGCTCGGATTCCGCGGCCGCCTCGCGCGCGACCTCTACCGGCACCCCGCGCTGATCCCGGCGATGCGCCGGCCCGGCGGTGCTCCGCCTCACCCGGTGCTGCTGCGGGCGAGGAACACCAGGCGGGGCGTACTGCTCGAGTGGCACGCCCGGGGGAGGCCGGATGATGCGCTCTACGTCGTCTACCGCTTCGGTGGGGCGAGGAGGCCCGGAGCCTGCGACCTGCGGGACGGGCGCAACATCCTCAAGGTCGTCCCGGCCGGCCGCTCCGGGACGCGTTCCTGCTTCGACCGGACGGCCCGCCCCGGGCGCCGCTACACCTACTGCGTGAGCGCGGTGGACCGGCTCCACCACGAGAGCCCGCCGGGCGGACGGGCCGTCATCACGGTGCGTTAGTGGGGGCGGGTGAAGCGCGCTCCTTCGGTCTCGTCCTGCGTGGGGATGTCCAGGAGCTCCGGGGTCTCGTGGTCGACCTGCAGCGTGGTGTGGCTTATCCCGAAGCTCTCCTCGAGCAGCTCTTCGAGCTCGCGGCGTCGCCTGTGGCAGTCCTCGTCGCGTCCGACCAGCACGTGGGCCGAGAGGGCCGGAAAGCCGGAGGTGACCTCCCAGACGTGCAGGTCGTGGACGTTGACTATGCCCGGGTGTGAGATCATGACGTGCCCTATCTCGTCGGGGTCGAGGCCTTTGGGGGCGGCCTCCATGAAGATGCGTCCCGAGTCGCGCACCAGCCCGAAGCCCGCCCGGAGCATTATCGTGGCGATGACGAGCGCGGCCAGCGCGTCGGCGCGGTAGTAACCGCCGGTGAAGTAGATGATGCCGCCCGCGATCGTCGTCGCGATGAACGAGTAGAGGTCGGTCAGGATGTGCTGGAAGGAGCCCTCGACGTTGAGGCTCTCCCTGTTCGCCTTCGCGAGCGTGAAGGTGGCGAGCAGGTTGACCCCGATGCCGGCGAGCCCGACGACGAGGACCAGCCCGCCCTCGACCCGCGGCGGGTGCAGCAGGCGGACTATCCCCTCGTAGTAGAAGAGCGCCGAGAGCACCAGGAGGGTGACGCCGTTTATCTGGGCGCTCATTATCTCCGAGCGCTTGAGGCCGTAGGTCATGATGCCGTGGGCAGGCCTCTGCGCGAGGCGCATCGTGACGAGCGCGAGCGCGAGGGCTCCGGCGTCGGTGAGCATGTGCCCGGCGTCGGAGAGCAGCGCGAGGGAGGAGGCTACGAAGCCCAGCACGCCCTCGGCGAGCATGAAGCCCCCGATCAGGAAGAGCGCTATGGTCAGGTAGCGCCGGTCCGCCTGGGGTCCTATCGTGTGGGAATGGCCTTCGTGGCCGCCGTGGTTTTCGTTTTCTTCGTGCAATCTGTCCTCCAAACACAATGATAATCGATCCTGGGGGGACGTCCGGGACATCGGTCGAAGATTTCACGCCGTCGGGTGTCTCATCGATCTCTCAGCGTCGTCTCAGCGGTATCTCACCCCGGCCGGGTAGCATCTTCGGTGTTCGAGCGATTCCCGGATGGGAGGAGGCTTTGCGGAGGGGAAGAAAACGTGCGAGGAAGGGCAGGTTCTTACGCGGGGCGGGATACGCCGCAGCCGGGGTGCTGCTCGTTCTGGCCGCTCTGGCGGGGCCTTCCTACGTCCGGGCCATCACCGCTCCGGGCAACACCAGCCTGGCCATGAGGACCGTGGAGTGGGTGAGGAACCACCACGGTGGTTTTCTGGTGGCGAAGGCCGAGGATGTCTGGTACACGCTCAACCAGCCTCCACGGGGAGGTCCTACGCTGCACAGGCTCCCAAGACGGGCACCGACGCGTCTTGTCTCTTCGGGTTCTCCGGTCGGGACCGCGGCGGACCTTACCCGCCCTGCGGGGATCAAACCACTCATGCACCCCGCCCTGCCGGGTGAGGGGGTCTGGAGGCCTGCGGGACAGGTCTTCGGCGGGAGAGCGCCGATACTCGAGACCACCTTCCGGCCGGACCCCTCGCATCCCACGGTCGTCGCCGGGGTCGCCTGGATCGACACCCGGCTGGTGCGCCTCGAGCTGATCCCGGGGCGCAAGCAACCCCACTCGCGGCTGGGGCCGGGAGAGGGGGAGGTGCCCGCTGCGCAGAGGAGCGAGCTTCTTGCCACCTTCAACAGCGGCTTCAAGACCCAGGACGGGCATGGTGGGTTTATTTCCAGAGGCAGGGTTTACGTCCGGCCCAGGTCCGGGCTGGGCACGATCGCGGTGTACAAGAACGGACGGGTCGACGTGGGGAGCTGGGGGAAAGAGATCAGACCATCCCACAACATAGAGTACCTGCGCCAAAACCTGCCGCTCATCGTGGACCACGCAAGACCCACACGCAGGACCCTAGATCCGACGCTCTGGGGCACCACGGTTGGGAACACGGTATACGTGTGGAGATCCGCCGTCGGGGTGGATGCGCACGGTGGCCTCATCTACGCCGCCGCCGACGGGGTGACAACCCGCGGGCTGGCCGACATCATGGTGAGGGCCGGGGCCGTCCGGGCCATGCAGCTGGACATAAACCCCTACTGGGTAGATTTCTTCACCTACGATGCTCCGGGTGGAAAGGGACCCTCCAAGCTCCTGCCCACGATGCTGCGCCCGAACGACCGCTACCTCACGCCCGATGACAGGGATTTCTTCGCCGTACTCCGCCGGCGTTAGCCTCTGCGCAGGATCCGGCCGAGCACTTCGGGGTGGTCGGTTACCACCCCGTCCACGCCGCAGCCGATGAGACGGCGCATGTCGGACGGATCGTTGACCGTCCAGGCGGTGACCGAGATCCCCAGACCGTGACAGCCGGTGACGAAGTCGTCTTCGAGCGCTGGGGCCCATACCGAGATCAAACCCACCCCCACCTCTCGGGCCCAGCCGAGGTCCCGGAGGGAGGGCTCCCTGCTGATGAGCCCGAGCCTCACCTCCGGGAGCAGGGACCGCGCTTCCTCGAGCGCCCCGTGGTCGAAGGAGATGAGCGTGATACGGGAGGTGAGGTCTCCGCCGCCGGCGAGCAGACGGCAGAGGGGCTCGACGGCCTGCCGGACCTTCATCTCGGCGTAGAGCTCCAGGCCGGTCGAGCGGGAGGCCTCCACGAACGTCGGCACCGGCTCCCCCAGCCCGGCGTCGAGTCCGGCGAGCTCCGAGGAGGTCATCTCGCTGACGAGCCCCCCGCGGCCGGTCGTCCTGAGGACGTCGGGGTCGTGCATCACGATCAGGTCTCCATCGAGCGCGACCCTCAGATCGAACTCGACGGCGTCGGCTCCCTCCCGCTCGGCCCTCCTGAACGCCCTCAGGGTGTTCTCGGGCTCGATCCCGGAGGCGCCCCGGTGGGCGATGTTGATGACCATGGGGATTGTCAGCCTCCGGCCTTGGCCAGCTGGCTCTTGACGCTCTTGCCCGCGCTCTCGAGCTGCTGGGCCACGCTGGCGAAGGCGGTCTTGGCCGGCTGGTTGTTGTCTATGATGTTTTCGATGCCCTTGCCGATGATCTGGTCGCCGTTCGGGATGATCGTGCGGGCGAGGTCCTGCGGGCGGGTCTTCGGCAGCTGCTCGACGGCCACCTTGAACAGCGGGTTCTTCTTGAGGTAGTCGCGCATCTCGCTCGAAGCTATCGCCGAGTTGGTGACCGGTAGATATCCCGTCTTCTTCGTCCAGAACGAGACGTTCTCCGGCTGCCCGAGGAACTTGATGAACTCGAAGGCCGCCTTCTTGCGTTCTTCCGGGATCGAGGAGAGGATGGAGAGCCCCGCCCCCCCAGTCGGACAGCCGAAGTCCTTCTCGGCCGGCAGGAAAGAGGCCCCGACGTCGAACTTGGCCGACTGCAGGATCGTCGTGAGGTCTCCGGAAGAGTCCTCGGTCATCGCGGTCTGCCCGTTGGCGAAGTCCGCGGTCTGGTTCTTCGCCATGTAGCCGAGCCCGTACTTGTTGCAGAAGGCGCGTACGAACTCACCGGCCGCGACCGCCCCGTCCTTGTCTATGAGTATGTCGAGCTTGTCGTTCGAGTAGGCTCCACCCCAGTCCCAGACGTTGTTCTGGAAGTACCAGGCGTTGTAGTTGTCCGCGGTGGTGAACGCGAATGCCTTGGGCTTGGCGGGGAGCTTCACCAGTTCGCGCCCCCAGTCCTGAAGCTCGCTCCAGGTCTTCGGGCCGCGGTCGGGCAGGCCCGCTTTCCGGAACATCTCTTTGTTGTAGTAGAGGAGCGGGGTGCTGCGGGCGAAGGGGACCCAGTAGAGCTTGCCGTTCTTGGTGCCTTCCTTGCGAAACGGCGTCAGGTAATCTTCCCTGGAGAACCCTTTGCCGAAGTATCCGTCGAGCGGCTCCAGGTTGCCGTTGAGGTAGAAGCGGGTCCAGTTGACGTCCGAGAGGAGCGAGATGTCCGGGATCTTCTTCGCCTGCAGAGCCTGGGCGAGCTTCTGGGCCGTCTGTTCGTAGGAGCCCTGGAACTGGTTCTGGACGTAGACGTCCTTCTGTGAGCCGTTGAATTTGTCCACCAGGCTCTGCAGGGCTTTGCCCAGGACGTCGGAGTAGGAAGACCAGAGCACCACCACCGTGCGTCCCTTGGCCTCTTTCGGGAGGTTGCCGGAGGCCTGCTGGACGCCGCCCGACCCGCTCCCGCAGCCGGCCAGGGCTACCGAAGCCAGGGCTCCTCCCGAGAGGGCCAGGAACCTCCCCCTGCTCACCTTTCTTGTGCGCATGGTTCTCCTTTCTTTCGGTGTTCTCCTAGTATTTGGTCGTACCTGCGGTGAGCCCCGAGACTATGTGCTTCTGCCAGCGCAGGAAGACGAGGATCACCGGGACGATCACGAAGATGGTGGCGGCCATGATCACGCCCCACTGGTTCTGACCCTCCTGGTTGTAGAGCTGGGCGAGGCCGACCGAGAGGACCCGCATGTTGCTGGTGTTGGTGACCACCAGCGGCCACAGGAAGTCGTTCCACTTGCCCACGAGCGTGATCAACGCCCCGGTGACCAGCACCGGGCGCGAGACCGGGAGCAGGACCAACCAGAGGGTCCTCAGATGGCCGGCCCCGTCCAGCCGGGCCGCCTCGACCAGCTCGCGCGGGATCGTGGTGAAGTGCTGTCGCAGCAGGAACGCGGCCACCACCGTGGCCGCTCCGGGTACGATGATCCCCTGGTAGGTGTTGACCCACCCCAGCGAGGAGACGGTCGCGTAGTTGGCGATCATGGTAGCGTGGATCGGGACCATCAGCGCGGCTACGAGCGCGAGGAAGAAGAGGTTCTTGCCGGGGAACCTGAGGAAGACGAGCGCGTAGGCCACCAGCACCGCGTCGACCATCTCTATCGCGGTGCCGAAGAAGGCGACGATGACGGTGTTCAGGTAGTAACGGCCGAAGGGGGCCGCGTGCCAGGCCTCGACGTAGTTGGAGAATTTGGGGTGCAGCGGTATCCACTGTGGTGGGAACGTGTAGATCTCCCCGAGCGTCTTCAGGGAGCCCGAGAGCATCCAGAAGACCGGGATGACGAACAGCAGCGCGACCAGTAAGAGCAGCGCGTAGCTCACCGCCCGGCCGATGTAGACCCTCAACACCCTCTCCTCCATGGCTACATCTCCTCCGTTCTTCTGCGTACGTAGCGGTTCTGGATCAGAAGGAGCGTCACCAGGATGATGAAGAGTACGGTGGAGGCGGCCGAGGCTATCCCGATGTTGAAGGCCTGGAAGCCCTGCTGGTAGATGTACCAGATGAGCGTGGTCGTCGCGTTCACCGGCCCTCCCTGCGTCATGACGTAGATGATGTCGAAGGCGTTGTAGGAGAAGGACTGCACCATGGTTATGACCACGACGAAGAAGGTGGCCGGGGCGAGCTGGGGGATCGTGACGTGGCGCAGCGAGGCCCACTTCCCCGCCCCGTCCACGGCGGCGGCGTCGTAGAGGTCGCGGGGGATGTTCTGCAGCGCCGCCAGGTAGACCAGCGCGCTGAAGCCCAGGTTCTTCCAGAGGTAGACGATGATCAGGGCGGGCATCGCGTAGGCGGTGCTGTTGAGCCAGTTGGGAGACGGGATGCCGAGGGGCTCGAGGAAGGCGTGGATCAGACCGTAGTGCGGGTCGAAGATGTAGTCCCACACGAGCCCTATCGCCGCACCGCTCAGAACGTATGGTGTGAAGACGATCGAACGGACGAGGTTTCTCCCTTTCAGCTTCTGGTTCAGCAGGAGAGCCACCGCCAGCCCCAATACCAGGCTGCCCGCGACCACGGCGGCCATGAAGTAGAAGGTGTTGCCGAGAACCTGCAGGAAGCCCTGCTGAGCGAACATCTGCCGGTAGTTGGCGAGGCCGACGAACGGCTTCTCGGGGGAGAGGAAGTTCCAGCTGGTCAGGCTCAGGTAGAACTGGTAGAGGAGCGGCCAGTAGGTGAAGATGCCCAGTATGACGAAGTTGGGTGCGATGAACGCGAGAAACAACAGATGCTCGCGCCTTATGCGGCGCCCCCTGCTCCTACGTCGAACCGGTTTCGGATCCCGTTCTTCCAAGACCCCCCTCTCTGAACCCCGGGGTTTCTTCGAACCCCCGATGACCCTGCTTCTCGCCGTGTAAAACGCTGGCATTGTAATTTGCCTTCCTCCGGATTTCTCGCCCGGGGGAATGTAGCGCCGGGGGACCCCTTCGTGGTTAAAAGCGGGTAAACGGCGTGTAATGAGCGGGTTAAATCCGGTGACGCTCTCTTTCGAACGGGGAAGGGGCACCCTGTACAGGGTGCCCCTTCCTGTCTGGAAGGTGTTCTTTACCTGTGGGAACCGCGGGAGGGCTCCCCGGTCTTCGGGTCGAGGAAGAGCCTGTGGGCGCGTCTGCCGTGCGAGAAGTCGAACATGTTCAGCAGGCTGCCCGCCTTCGCGTCGAAGGAGTGGTTGCCGATGCGCCCGAGGTTCCAGTTGTCCTCGATGAAGCGCAGGATGGAGGTCTGGTCGGTCACCGTGTGGTCGACGAAGTTCTGCTTCGCGTACGGAGAGATGACGAGGAGCGGGAGCCTCGGGCCGTAGCCGCAGCGGTCCTGGTAACCGCCCATCACGTTCTCCGGCCTGTTGCCGCAAGAGGTCCCGGAGAGCGCGTCGTTCTGCGGGTCGTTCGACTGGTTGACGATCGGACCCATCTGATGGTCGTACCAGCCGTCGGAGTCGTCGTAGGCGATTATGATCGCCATGTCCTTCCAGGCGGGGAGCTTCTGGAGGCGGTTGATCGTGTTCACGAGGAACTCCTGCTCGTCGAGCGGGTCGGAGTAGTAGGCGTGACCGTCCTGGTAGGCCGGGGCCTTGAGGAAGCTGACCGCGGGCAGGTTGCCGTGACGCGCCGCCGCCCAGAAGTCCGAGAGGTCGTACTGGTGGTTCGCCCGGTCGGTCTTGCCGATCATGGCGACCGAGCTCGGCGGCAGGTGGTCGGGGTTGGCGGTCGAGGGGTAGTACTGGAAGGGCTCGTGGTGGGGGATGTAGTCCTTGGAGACGATGCCCGCCATGTTCGCGTGCGACTGGTTGCAGTCTCGGAAGCCGCCCTCGAACCAGCCCCAGGTTACGTTCTTGGCGTTGAGCAGATCGCCTATGTTCTTGTTCTTCGGGTCGATGGACTTCGTCGTATCGCGCGTGTCGCACTTGTCACCGGCCGGCTGCGGGTCGCCGATCATGGTCCCGTTCGCGCTCACCGCCGGGCTCGTCTGCGCAAATCCGTGGGTCTGCCCGGAGATCAGGTTGATCGCCCCCGGGCTCGAGGGTCCGAAGGTGGTGCCGTAGGAGTTGTCGCTCATCGCGAAGTGCTGGGCGTAGTTCCAGAGGGCGGTCACCGTGTTGCCGTCGTAGTAGCCCATCACGAGCCCCGGGCCTTTGCCGTAATCCTTGCAGCCGCCGTCACCGCGGCCGACGGTCTCGACGAAGCGGTCCATCAGGCCCGCGTCGAAGGCCTGCTGCTCGGCCGTGTAGCCGTGGTCCTGGTCGCAGGTCTCGAACTGGGAGCGGTCGAGCCGGAACGGCTGCACGGAGTTCGGGTTGTTCGGCGCCTGCAGCGTCTCGTTCAGCCCGTTGACCGAGGGGGTGTTCTTCCTCGCGTGGAAGGCCGGCTCGCCGGGTGGGTTCTTCGCGTTGGGGTAGGTGCCGAAGTAGTGGTCGAAGGAGACGTTCTCCTGGAAGATCACGACGACGTGCTTTATCGGCGTGGTGGTCTGGCTCCCTCTGTGAGGCGGGGTGCGATGGGCCGGTCTCTCGCCCGAGGGACCGCTTCGGGCCATCGCGCCCACGGCCGCGAGCGCCACCAGCACCGCGGCGAGGGCCAGTGAGTACAACAGCTTCTTCATTTTTCCTCCTCTCTACTTTCTCTCTGCTGGTTCCGATCCCATGATCTTCTCGTGCAGCGGGGCCGGCATCCTGGAGTCGCGGCCCTTTATGGATTTCCAGATCGCCCGGTTGAGCCCTATCTCCGGGGTGGCGTCCTCCCGGGTGAAGTCCATCCTGGAGGAGGCCTTCGCCATCGGGGCGTTCTTCGGGTTCGTCGGTGCTCCTGGGTCGCCGAAGGGGGTGACCTCGGGTTGCTTCGCCTCGTAAGGGCGGAAGTTGGGGTGGCTGGTGAACGACCTCCACATCCTCGTCGCCCGCGAGTCGGTGATGCTCATCGGAGAGAGCCCGAGCAGGTCCTCGATCGTCGCGATCATCGAGGAGGTGTCGTAGTGGGTGGAGTCCACCTTCCCGGTCTGGGTGTAGGGGCTTATCGCGAGCGCCACGGTGCGGTGGGCGTCGACGTGGTCGGGGCCGTCCTGGGCGTCGTCCTCGACGACGAAGATGACCGTGCTCTTCCAGTAGCGGCTGTGGGAGACGGTCTGCACCAGCCGTCCGAGGGCCAGGTCGTTGTCGGCGACGTAAGACTCGGGGGTGGCGGCTCCGGGGACGGTGCCCATGGTGTGGTCGTTGGGGAGCCGGACTATCTCGAGCGCGGGCAGGTTGCCGTTCCTCTCGTAGCGGTGGAACTCCCGCTCCCACTCGGGCTCTCGCTTGAGGTGGTCGGAGCACTCCAGGTTGAACCCGTCGTAGCGGGTGTCCACGTGATCCCCGAAGCGCCGCTGCAGGTGGGTGACGTCCGAGGTGTTGCCCGCCCCGCCGCAGACGCCGGGGATCTCGGTGTACTCCCCGTAGTCGCGGTAGGAGACCCCGTGGGCGTAGGCGTCGTCCCACAGGTACCCCACCGTCTGGGCCGCCGCCGGGCGCGGGACCGAAGGGTCCGAGGCGAGGGGCTCGCTGTAAAACTGCATCCCGAGGGGTACGTCCTCGAAGTCGTAGGCCCGCTCGCTGCCGCGGGGCCTCGGCGAGTAGCTCACCGGCCAGGTCTTGTCCACGTAGTCTGTGGCGCCCGCCTGGGTGGACCAGTTGTGCCCGTCGGCGGAGACCTCGGCGTCGGCGTAGAAGTTGTCGAGCGTCACGAAGCGCCGGGCGAGCGCCCGGTGGTTCGGGGCGGAGTCATCGCCGAAGAGGTCGAGCTTCGGGTCGCCGTTGCCCTTGCCCAAAGAGCCGAAGACCTGATCGTAGGTGCGGTTCTCCTTGATGACGTAGATGACGTGCTTGATGTTCCTGCGCAGCACCGGCGGCTCCGACCTCCTGCGGGCGCGGACCTGGTTGTTGCTTTTGACCTCGTTGGTCAGGGCGCGCAGTCGGCCCTGGTTCCGCGGCACCGCGACGACCTGGACGGAGCCTTTGATCATGGTCCCGGAGTACTGGGTGTCCGGCGCTCCGTCGTGACCGCCGGGCGGGTCGCGGTCGGGGTCGAGCGGCGGGCAGCTCTCGCGGATCGTGGTGAGCGGCCCGCAGCGGTTGGCCCCGGCCCCAGAGTCCTGGGTGTTGGTGATTACGAGCTTCCTGCCGTCCGGGGTTATCTGCACGTCGGACGGGTACCAGGAGGTGGGGATGAACCCCTCTACCCGCCGGCTGTCCAGGTTCACCACCGCGACCGCGTTCTCTCCGGCCTCGGCGACGTAGAGCGTCCCGCCGTCGGGGCTCACCGCGAGGCCGTCCGGGATCGCCCCCTTCGGCCCGTTCGGGACGAGCGCGACGTCTATGTTCTCGACCAGCCTGTTCGTGCGGGTGTCTATCACGGAGACGGTGTCGCTGTTGGCGTTGGCGGTGTAGACCTCGTCGCGCCTGGGGTTGGCGGCGATGGCGCTCGGGTGGTCGGCCGCGAGCGGCTGGTCGTGCGGCGAGAGGACGATGTCCTTCACCTTCTTCTGCGTCGCGGTGTCTATGACCGAGACCGTCCGCCCCATCCAGTTGGTCACGTAGGCGTGCCTGCCGGTGCGGTCGAACGTAACATCCAGCGGCTCCAGCGCCTGTCCCAGGTCTATCGTCCCGGTCACCTCGTCCGTCTTGGGGTCGATGACCGTGACCTGGTGTCCGGGCGGGTTCCCGGCGCCGGAGGTCGGGGCGGAGAGGTTGTTGGCGACGTAGATCCTGTCGCCGAGCGGCGTGTGGCCGTAGGCGAGCCCCGCCGGGAAGTAGGGGGTTTGGATCTGACCGGTCTCCCGGAGCCTGTCGCCGTGGACGCTGTAGACGTGCACCACGTTCTGCCCACCGCCCGAGGCCCACGCCTTCGTGCCGTCGGGCGAGTAGACGACCCCGTAGAAGACCGCAGGACCCCCGTCCTCGAGCGCGTCGTAGCGGACGAAGTCCGTTCTCCTGTGAGAATTGAGATCGAACAGGTCCGTCGAGTCGATGCGGGCCGCCCCGCTGCTCACCGCGAGCAGGTGCCCCCCGTCCGGCGAGAGCGCCGAGCCCATCGGCCCCTGGAACCCGACCGCCTGTTTGGGGACGCTGAACTCGGTGCCCGCGGGCTGTATCCGCCAGCCGGCCGGGGTCAGTGGGATGTCTTTTCTGACCTCCCTGATCCTCTGCCGGTGTTTGACCCCGGCGTGGTGGGCGGGCGTGCCGCCTCTACCAGAGGTGATCGTGAGCCCAGCGAAAAAACAGACCAGGCTGAGCAGAACGAGCGGAAGGGCAAAACGCGAGAGTACCTTCATTCTTTCCCCCTACCTTCCTTTCTGACGCCGTCTCCAGCGCCGCCGCCCGGATGTAATTGTCGTAACAGGGGGTGACCCCTGTCAACACGGGCCGATGCCGGACCCTGCCACATCCGCGCTCCACTCTAGCGGAGACCGCAAGTAGGCTGGTTAAAGCCGGGTGAAAGGAACGCGAAACGTCGGTAAACCCTCTCTGGCGAGGTGGCGGGCGGAGACGGAAGATCCGAGGGCCCGAAGATGGAGGCGGGCATGGTACGCCCGCGGAGACGATGCGGTTCGAGCGCGGGCTTTCGGCCGGGCCGCCGGAGCGCCGCGTTTGAATGAGGGGTAAATACTAGTATCCTAGGCTCCTACGTGTACTCTTGTAGTGAACGGCGGGAGGAGCCAGGAAAGTGCGGGACGCCTATCCCACGGTCGTCATAGAGGACGTCTACCCGGAGCTCGATTGCGGGCGGCATCCGGTCAAGAGGGAGGTCGGTGACCGGCTGGAGGTCTGGGCCGACATCTTCAAGGAGGGGCACGACCGGGTCTCGGCGGTCCTGCGCTACCGCAGGAAGGGCGAGCGGCGCTGGTCCGAGGTGCCCATGCGCCACGTGGAGAACGACCGCTGGACGGGGAGCTTCGTGCTCGAGGAGAACGCCCGCTACGAGTACACCGTCTGCGCCTGGCCGGACCACTTCGGCTCCTGGTGCGAGGAGGTCGAGAAGAAGGTCGGTGCCGGGCAGCGGGTCGAGGTCGAGCTCGTCGAGGGGAGGGAGCTCGTGAAGGAGACTGCCTCCCGCACCCGGAGCAGGAAGCTCAAAGAGGTGCTCTCGGCCTTCGATGAGGCGGCCTACGAGGAGAGGCTCCGGCTTTTGCTCTCGCGGGAGGTGCGCGAGCTCATGGCGGCCCACCCGGATCGGTCGGCGGCCACGACCCACCGCACCCTCGAGGTCGTCGTCGACCGCGAGCGGGCGCGCTACGGGGCGTGGTACGAGATGATGCCCCGCTCGCAGGGGACGGTCGAGGGTAAGAGCGCGACGTTCAAAGACTGCGAGCGGCGGCTGCCGGAGATAGCCGGGATGGGCTTCGACGTGGTCTACCTCCTGCCGATACACCCGATAGGCCACACCAACCGCAAGGGCCCGAACAACACGCTGACCGCCGGCCCCGAGGACCCGGGCAGCCCCTACGCCATCGGGAGCGAGGAGGGCGGGCACAAATCCGTCCACCCCGAGCTCGGTACGCTGGAGGATTTCCGCCGCTTCGTCGAGGCGTGCCGGGAGTGGGGGATGGAGGTCGCTTTAGACTTCGCGATACAGTGCTCGCCCGACCACCCCTACGTGAGGGAGCACCCCGAGTGGTTCCGCTGGCGGCCGGACGGCACGATCAAGTACGCCGAGAACCCCCCGAAGAAGTATCAGGACATCGTGAACGTCGACTTCCACAGCGAGAACTGGAAGGAGCTGTGGGAGGAGTGGAAGAGCGTCGTCCTCTTCTGGGTCGAGCAGGGGGTGAAGATCTTCCGGGTCGACAACCCGCACACCAAGCCGTTCGCCTTCTGGGAGTGGCTGATAAAGGAGGTCCAGGAGGAGCACCCGGAGGTGATCTTCCTCTCCGAGGCCTTCACCCGCCCGAAGGTGATGCACGAGCTCGCCAAGCTCGGCTTCAGCCAGTCCTACACCTACTTCACCTGGCGCAACACCCGCGGGGAGCTCACCGAGTACCTCTCCGAGCTCGCCCGGGGGTGGGCAAAGGAGTACATGCGGCCGAACCTCTTCCCGAGCACCCCGGACATCCTGCCGCCGATCCTGCAGGAGGGGGGCAGGCCCGCGTTCATGATGCGCTTCGTGCTCGCCGCGACCCTCTCCCCCTCCTACGGCATCTACAATGGCTTCGAGCTGTGCGAGAACCGGGGCATCCCCGGCCGGGAGGAGTACCTCGACTCCGAGAAGTACGAGTACAAAGTCTGGGACTGGGAGCGGCCCGGCAACATAAAGGAGTACATAGCGAAGGTGAACCGCATCCGGCGCGAGAACCCCGCCCTGCACGAGCTCGAGAACCTCGTCTTCTGCGGCTCGGACAACGACGGCATCATCTTCTACGGCAAGACGCTCGGGGAGAACGCCATCTTCGTCGCGGTCAACCTCGACCCGCACAACCTGCGCGAGGGCAACGTCTACTTCCCGCTCGACCTGCTCGGGATCGCCGACGACGAGTGGTACACCGTCGAGGAGCTCATCTCCGGGGTGGACTACCCGAGCATGGGCTGGGGGCGCTACGTCAGGCTCGACCCGAACGTGAACCCGGCCGAGATCTACCGGGTCAGGAAGGAGGGCTGAGGTGCCGGGCGACCCCCTCTGGTACAAGGACGCGATAATCTACCAGCTCCACGTCAAGGCGTTCTTCGACTCGGACAACGACGGGATGGGCGACTTCCGGGGCCTGACCCAGCGGCTGGAGTACATCCGGGAGCTCGGGGCCACGGCGATCTGGGTGATGCCCTTCTACCCCTCCCCGATGCGCGACGACGGCTACGACATCTCCGAGTACAAGAACGTCCACCCCGACTACGGCACCCGGCGCGACTTCCGGGCGTTCGTAAGGAAGGCGCACGCTCTGGGCCTCAAGGTCATAACCGAGCTCGTCATAAACCACACCTCCGATCAGCACCCCTGGTTCCAGCGGGCGAGGAGGGCCCCGAAGGGCTCGGCGCTGCGCAACTACTACGTCTGGAGCGACACCGACCAGAAGTACAAGGACGCCCGCATCATCTTCACCGACACCGAGAAGTCCAACTGGACCTGGGACGAGGTCGCCGGGCAGTACTACTGGCACCGCTTCTTCTCCCACCAGCCCGACCTCAACCACGACAACCCCCGCGTCTTCCGCTCGATGATGAGCGTGATGCGCTTCTGGCTGGACATCGGGGTGGACGGGCTCAGGCTGGACGCCATCCCCTACCTCATCGAGCGGGAGGGGACCGACTGCGAGAACCTCCCCGAGACGCACCAGATCATAAAGCGGATGCGCGCCGAGATGGACGCCAGCTACGAGGACCGCTTCTTCCTCGCCGAGGCCAACCAGTGGCCCGAGGACGTGATGGACTACTTCGGCGACGGCGACGAGTGCCACATGGCCTTCCACTTCCCGCTCATGCCCCGCATCTACATGGCCGTGGCGCAGGAGAACCGCCACCCGATCGTCGAGATCATGCAGCAGACCCCGGAGATCCCGGAGAACTGCCAGTGGGCGATCTTCCTCAGAAACCACGACGAGCTGACCCTGGAGATGGTCACCGACCGCGAGCGGGACTACATGTACCGCACCTACGCCACGGACCCCCGCATGAGGGTGAACCTCGGCATCCGCCGCCGCCTGGCCCCCCTGATGGAGAACGACCGGCCCAAGATAGAGCTTCTGAACAGCCTGCTGATGAGCATGCCGGGGACGCCCATCATCTACTACGGGGACGAGATCGGGATGGGCGACAACGTCTTCCTCGGCGACCGCAACTCGGTGAGGACCCCGATGCAGTGGTCCCCCGACCGCAACGCGGGCTTCTCCCGCGCCGATCCCGCCCGGCTCTACCTTCCCCCCATCATGGATCCGGTCTACGGCTACGAGTCGGTCAACGTCGAGGCCCAGAGTCGCAGCCCGGGCTCGCTGCTGAACTGGATGAAGCGTCTGATCGCGGTGCGCAAGGCCCACAGGGCCTTCGGGCGCGGAACGCTCGAGTTCCTGCACCCGGGCAACCGCAAGATCCTCGCCTACCTGCGCGAGTACGAGGACGAGACGATCCTCTGCGTGGCGAACCTCTCCCGCTCGGCTCAGCCGGTCGAGCTCGACCTCTCGCGCTTCTCCGGACGGGTCCCGGTGGAGCTGATCGGGGGCTCCAGCTTCCCCCCGGTCGGTAACCTCCCGTACTTCCTCACCCTCCCGGGCTACAGCTTCTACTGGTTCTCGCTCAGCAGGGAGGCCGAGCCGCCGCGCTGGCACGAGGAGTTCTCCCGGATGTCCGAGCTGCCGGTCCTGGTGCTGCGCGCCGACCGCATCCCGGCATACAGGATGCGCCACGCCCCACTGAGGCTCTCCGAGCGGCACCTGCGACAGCTCTCCGAGGTGCTGCCGGAGTTCCTCGACCGCCGGAGGTGGTTCGCCGCGAAGGGCGGCGGCATCGGACGCGTGGAGGTCGTCGACCG
Source organism: Rubrobacter sp. M3-4 (assembly GCF_059772285.1). Taxonomy (NCBI): domain Bacteria; kingdom Bacillati; phylum Actinomycetota; class Rubrobacteria; order Rubrobacterales; family Rubrobacteraceae; genus Rubrobacter; species Rubrobacter sp. M3-4. The sequence goes on along the minus strand of NZ_JCBAJP010000001.1, from coordinate 100,673 downwards.
GGTAGAGCCGGAGCCGGGGATGCTGCTCGCCACGGTGCGGGTCCACCCGGCGCAGGACGGGTCCTCCGCCCAGCTCTACTTCCTGCCGCTCTCCGTCGGCTGGGAGGACGGCGAGGATCTCTCGCCGCTCGAGATGCACACCGTCGCCCGCCTCAGGCGCCGCAACATGGTCGGCATCCTCTACGACGCGTTCGCCGACGAGGAGTTCTGCCGCAGGATGGTCGGCTGGATGCGCGAAGGCCGGACGGTGGAGCTCGATGACGGCGGGAGGCTACGCCTCTACGGCACCCCGGCGCTGGAGGGGCTTCTGGAGGGGGCCGAGGAGCCGCTCGACGTCCGGCGGGCCGGGGTGGAGCAGTCGAACACCTCGGTGATCCTCTCCGAGAGGATCATACTCAAGGGCTACCGCCGCCTGCAGGAGGGGATGAACCCGGAGGTCGAGATAGGGCGCTTCCTGACCGAGGAAGCCCGCTTCGAGAACACCCCGCCGCTCGCCGGGGTGGCGGAGCTCGAGCGTGAGGACGGCGGGAGGACCACCCTCGCCGTGCTGCAGGGCTTCGTCCCGAGCGACGGCGACGGCTGGTCCTACACCCTGAGCCACCTGGAGCGTCGCCTGGAGGAGCATCTGCTCTCCGCCGCCTGGAGCCCGGAGGACGAGGTGGCGGAGGAGGCCACCGAGTCCGAAGCCGAGGACGAGTACTTCCGGCGGCTCATGCGCACGCTCGGGGTGCGCACCGGCGAGATGCACGCAGCGTTCGCCATCCCGACCGGGGACGAAGCGTTCCGTCCGGAGGTCGCGTCCCCGGAGGAGGTGGCCGGGTGGGTCGAGGGCGTGCTCGACGACCTCAGGCTCACGCTCACCCTGCTCGAGCGGCGCCGCGACGGCCTGCCGGAGAGGGTGCGTCCGGCCGCCGGGCGCCTCCTGGACGCCGAGGCGGAGCTCTTCGAACTGCTCGAGGCTCCCTCCGGATACGACTTCGAGGTCGTCAAGACCCGCCACCACGGCGACTACCACCTGGGGCAGGTGCTCGTCGTCGGCGACGACTTCCAGATCATAGACTTCGAGGGCGAGCCCACCCGCCCGGTGGCCGAGCGTCGTGAGAAGCGCTGCCCCCTGCGCGACGTCGCCGGGATGCTGCGCTCCTTCGACTACGCCGCACGCTCGGCGCTCGCGGGCGTCGAGGAGGAGAGGTACGGGGAGGCGGAGGAGTGGATCGAAGGCTGGGAGCGGCGCACCCGCGAGGCGTTCATGGAGGGGTACGCCGCGGGGGCCGCCGGCTGCGTCTCCTACCCGGAGGAACCGGAGCGCCTGCGGGCGCTGGTGGACCTGTTCACCGTCGAGAAGGCGCTCTACGAGATCCGCTACGAGCTTGAGAACCGCCCGGAGTGGGTAGGCATACCGATCGAAGGCATACTCGATCTTGTGCGCGAGAGAACGGAGGCCGGGTGATCCGGGAAGACGAGATACGTGCTGTGGTGAGCGGGGATCACGCCGATCCCTTCTCGATACTGGGTCTGCACGAGGAGGGAGGCTCGCTGGTGGTGCGGGCCTTCCTGCCGGGGGCGGTCTCGGCGGAGGCCGTATCTCCTGGCGGGGGCGCGCTCGGCGGCCTCCGTCGGCTGCACCCCGAGGGCTTCTTCGCCGGGCGGGTGCCGGAGGAGGCCAGATCGGGCTACCGGCTGCGCGTCACCTACGGGGAAGGGGAGAGCGTGGTGCAGGAGGACCCCTACCGCTTCCCGCGCCTCATAGGGGACTACGACCTCTACCTCTTCGGCGAGGGGACCAACCGGCGCATCTACGAGAAGCTCGGCGCGCACCCGACGACCCTCGAGGGCGTGGAGGGGACGGCGTTCGCCGTGTGGGCCCCGAACGCCCGGCGCGTCTCGGTCGTCGGGGGGTTCAACGGCTGGGACGGTCGGCGGCACGTGATGCGCAAACACCCGGCGGCGGGGGTCTGGGAGATCTTCGTCCCCGGCGTCGGCGAGGGAGCGCTCTACAAGTACGAGATAAAGGGGCCCGACGGGAACCTGCTCCCGCTGAAGGCCGACCCCTACGGCTTCGCCGCCGAGGTCCCTCCTGCGACGGCCTCGATCGTCCACGACCTCACCCGCTACGAGTGGGGCGACGGGGAGTGGATGGAGGGCAGAGAGAAGAGGAACGCCCTCGACGCCCCGATCTCGATCTACGAGGTCCACATCGGCTCCTGGCGGCGGAACGAGGAGGGCTACTCGCTCTCCTACCGCGAGCTCGCCGACGAGCTCGTCTCCTACGTGAGCGAGCTGGGCTACACCCACGTCGAGTTTCTGCCCGTCGCCGAGCACCCCTTCTACGGCTCCTGGGGCTACCAGCCGCTCGGGATGTTCTGCCCGAGCGGCCGCTACGGCTCCCCGGACGACTTCCGCCACCTGGTCGACCGGCTGCACCAGGCCGGGATAGGCGTCATCGTCGACTGGGTCCCGGCCCACTTCCCCGAGGACGCCCACGGCCTCTCCCGCTTCGACGGCACCCACCTCTACGAGCACGCCGACCCCCGGCGTGGGCGTCACCCCGACTGGGGCACCCTCGTCTACAACTACGGCCGGAACGAGGTCCGCAACTTCCTCATCGCCAACGCCCTCTTCTGGCTCGCCGAGTACCACATAGACGCCCTCCGGGTGGACGCGGTCGCCTCGATGCTCTACCTGGACTACTCCAGGGGGCCCGGCGAGTGGGTCCCCAACCGCTACGGCGGCAACGAGGACCTCGAAGCCATAGACTTCCTCAAGAAGATGAACGAGGCCGTCTACGAGGAGCACCCCGGGGCGGTCACGATAGCCGAGGAGTCGACCGCCTGGCCGATGGTCAGCCGCCCGACCTACATGGGGGGCTTGGGGTTCGGCTACAAGTGGAACATGGGCTGGATGCACGACACTCTAGGCTACATCTCCGAGGATCCCATCCACCGCTCCTACCACCACGACGAGCTGACCTTCTCGCTCGTCTACGCCTTCAACGAGAACTTCATCCTGCCGCTCTCCCACGACGAGGTGGTCTACGGGAAGGGTTCGATCGCCTCGAAGATGCCCGGGGACGACTGGCAGAAGCTCGCCAACGTCAGGCTCCTCTACGCCTACATGTACGCCCACCCCGGAAAACAGCTTCTCTTCATGGGCGGTGAGCTCGCCCAGTGGTCGGAGTGGAACCACGACGCCCAGCTCGAGTGGCACCTGCTCGAGAACCCGGCCCACCGCGGGGTGTACGAGCTCGTGCGCGATCTCAACGCCCTCTACCGCGCCACCCCGGCCCTGCACGAGGTGGACTTCGAGCCCGCCGGGTTCGAGTGGGTCGAGGGCGGGGACCGCCAGAACAGCGTGGTATCCTTCCTGCGCCGGGCGCGCGACCCCGGAGACTTCGTCTTCGTGGTCTGCAACTTCACCCCGGTCGTGAGGCACGGCTACCGGCTCGGGGTCCCGCGCGGGGGGCGCTACGCCGAGATACTCAACACCGACGCCCCGAAGTACGGCGGGAGCGGCGTCGGAAACGGCGAGGTGGTGGAGGCCTCCGCGGTGCCCTCTCACGGCCGCGAGCACTCGCTGGAGCTTACCCTCCCGCCGCTCGGGGCGATCGTGCTCAGACCCGCCCGTTGAGATAGAAAGGTGCGAGAGAGGCTTTGAGAAGACGCTACAGCACGAGGAGGGGCGACGTCTCTCCCGGCGTACCCTATCCGCTGGGGGCGAGATGGGACGGGGCCGGGGTCAACTTCGCGCTCTTCTCCGAGCACGCCGAGCGGGTCGAGCTGTGCCTGTTCCGCCCGGACCGCCGGCGTGAGACCGAACGCATCGAGATGCCCGAGCGCACCGACGGGGTCTGGCACTGCCACCTCTCCGACGTCCGTCCCGGTCAGCTCTACGGCTACAGGGTCTACGGTCCCTACGACCCCTCCCGCGGGCACCGCTTCAACCCCAAGAAGCTCCTCCTCGACCCCTACGCCTTCGACATCGCGGGGCCGCTCGACTGGCGCTACCCCCACTTCGGCTACCGCCACGGGGACGACCTCGTCCCAGACGGCCGGGACAACGCCGCGGGGGCGCTCAAAGCGAAGGTCGTCGAGAGGGCCTTCACCTGGGGGGACGACCGGCCGCCGCGCACCCCGCTGGACGAGACCGTAATCTACGAGCTGCACGTCAAGGGCTTCACCCGGCGGCACCCGAAGGTGCCCGAGGCCCTGCGTGGGACCTACGCCGGGCTCGCCTCCGACGCTGCGATAGACCACCTGAAGAGGCTCGGGGTCACCGCGGTCGAGCTCTTGCCGGTGCACGCCTTCGTGCAGGACCGGCACCTGGTCGAGCGGGGGCTCGCCAACTACTGGGGATACAACACGATAGGCTTCTTCGCGCCGGAGAGGCGGTATGCTGCCACCTCCGATCCGGTGGGCGAGTTCAAGACGATGGTCAAGCGGCTGCACGCGGCGGGGCTCGAGGTGATCCTGGACGTCGTCTACAACCACACCGCCGAGGGTAACCACCTGGGGCCGACGCTCTCCTTCCGCGGGATAGACAACGCGAGCTACTACCGGCTCTCCCCGGAGGACCCCCGCTACTACATGGACTACACCGGGACCGGCAACACTTTGGACACCACCCACCCGCGCGTGCTGCAGCTCATCATGGATTCTTTGCGCTACTGGGTGGAGGAGATGCACGTCGACGGTTTCCGCTTCGACCTCGCCACCACTTTGGGGCGCGAGAGCGACGCCTTCGACCCCGCAGGTGGCTTCTTCGACATCATCCGCCAGGACCCGATCATCTCGCAGGTCAAGCTCATCGCCGAGCCCTGGGACGTCGGCGAGGGCGGCTACCGGGTGGGGGGTTTCCCACCGCCGTTCTCGGAGTGGAACGGCAAGTACCGCGACGTGGTCCGCGCCTACTGGAAGGGCGAGGGCGGGCTCGTCGGGGAGCTCGCCTCGCGGCTCACCGGCTCCAGCGACCTGTATCAGTCCGCCGGGCGCCGGCCGCAGGCGAGCATCAACTTCGTCACCGCCCACGACGGCTTCACCCTCAACGACCTGGTCTCCTACAACGAGAAGCACAACGAGGCCAACGGAGAGGACAACAACGACGGCGAGAACCACAACCTGAGCTGGAACTGCGGGGTCGAGGGTCCGACCGACGACCCGGAGGTGCTCGCGCTCCGGGCCCGGCAGAAGCGCAACTTCCTGGCGACGCTTTTGCTCTCGCAGGGGGTGCCGATGATCCTCGCCGGGGACGAGATGGGGCGCACCCAGCGGGGCAACAACAACGCCTACTGCCAGGACAACGAGATCTCCTGGCTCGACTGGGACCTCTCCGAAGACGACGAGGATCTCCTGCTCTTCACCCGGGGCCTCATCCGGCTGCGGCGCTCCCACCCGGACTTCCGCCGCCGGCACTTCTTCCAGGGGCGGGCCTCGGAGGGGGTGACGGACGTCGCCTGGATCTCCCCGGACGGCAAGGAGATGACCCAGGAGGAGTGGAACACCTCCTACGCCCGCTCCCTGGGGATGCAGATCTTCGGCTCCTCCCGCGTGGGATACCCGGAGGCGAGCCGTCCGGAGACCGACGACAACTTCCTCCTCCTCTTCAACGCCCACCACGAGGAGCTGCCTTTCGTGATCCCGTCCGATCCCCCGGGCGCCCGCTGGCAACCGCTCGTGGACACCTTCTACCCGGCCTCCCGCGAGCTCTCCGGGGTCTACAAGCCCGGAGACCCCTACCCCCTTAAAGCCCGCTCGATGGCCGTCCTGATCCAGCTGCGCGAGGCCGGGGAGGACTTTTGAGATACCTGCACCGGATGCCCTTCGGAGCCGAGGTCCTGCCCGATGGCAGGACCCGTTTCTCCCTCTGGGCCCCCGCGGCGGAGAACGTCGACCTGGAACTCGAGGGACGCACCCTGCCGATGGAGCGCCCGGCGGAGGGGTTCTTCACCGCGATGGCGGAGGCCGCCCCCGGCTCCCGCTACCGCTACCGGGTGGACGGGGAACGGGTGGTGCCCGACCCCGCCTCCCGCCACCAGCCCGAAGGCGTGCACGGTCCGAGCGAGGTCGTGGACCCTCTCGCCTTCGAATGGGAGGACGACGCCTGGAGGGGACGCCCCTGGGAGGAGGCGGTCGTCTACGAGCTGCACGTCGGCACCTTCTCCCCCGAGGGGACCTTCGCCGGGATCGAGAGGAGATTGGACCACCTGGTAGACCTCGGCGTCACCGCACTCGAGCTGATGCCTCTCTCCAGCTTCCCCGGCGGGCGCAACTGGGGCTACGACGGGGTGCTACCGTTCGCCCCGGCGGGGGTCTACGGCCGCCCCGAAGACCTCAAACGGCTCGTCCAGGCCGCCCACCGGCGCGGCCTGATGGTCCTGCTGGACGTCGTCTACAACCACTTCGGCCCGGAGGGAAACTACCTCCCGCTCTACGCGCCGCAGTTCTTCACCGACCGCCACCGCACGCCCTGGGGGCAGGCGATCAACTTCGACGGCGAGGGCAGCCGCTTCGTGCGCGACTTCTTCATCCACAACGCGCTCTACTGGCTCGAGGAGTGCCGCTTCGACGGGCTGCGTCTCGACGCGGTGCACGCCATATTCGACGACTCGGATGAGCACTTCCTCGTCGAGCTCTCCCGGCGGGTGCGGGAGTCCCCCGGTGCCGACCGCCACGTCCACCTGGTGCTCGAGAACGTGAACAACACCGCCTCGTACCTGCGGCGCTCGGGGCCGGGCTTAAAACCCTACGACGCGCAGTGGAACGACGACATCCACCACGCGCTCCACACCGCGCTCACGGGTGAGAGCGCGGGCTACTACGCGGACTTCGCGGACGCGCCGCTCTCCCACCTGGGGAGGTGCCTGGCCGAGGGGTTCGCCTACCAGGGCGAGCCCTCGCGCCACTCCGGCGGCGAGCGGCGCGGGGAGCCTGCCGCCGACCTCCCCCCGACCTCTTTCGTCGCCTTCGTCCAGAACCACGACCAGGTGGGCAACCGCGCCTTCGGCGAGCGCATCACCGACCTCGCGCCGGAGGAGGCCGTGCGGGCGGCCGCGGCGGTCTCCCTGCTCTCTCCGCAGGTGCCGATGCTCTTCATGGGCGAGGAGTGGGCCGCCTCGAGCTCCTTCCCGTTCTTCTGCGATTTCGGGGAGGAGCTGGCCCCGCTCGTGACCGAGGGCCGCCGCGAGGAGTTCGCCTCCTTCCCCGAATTCTCCGACCCCGCGACGCGCGAGCGCATCCCCGACCCCTCCGACGAGAGCACCTTCCGGATGGCCGTCCTCGACTGGGGGGAACGCGAGGAGGGCATCCACCACCGCCTCCTGGGGCACTACCGCGACCTCCTCGCGCTGCGAAAGCGTGAGATCTCCCCGCGCCTCGGCAACGTCCCCGGCGGGGCGGCGCTCTACCGCACCGTGGGGGAGCGGGGCCTCCGGGTGCAGTGGCCGCTCGGCGACGGCTCGCTCCTCACCCTGCTCGCGAACCTGGGGGATGAGGAGCTCGGGGGCTTCGAGGCCGCCCCGGGACGCCTCCTCTACGCCACGGAGGGTGCCGCCCGGCAAGAGCGCACCCTCCCGCCCTGGTCGGTCGCCTTCTACCTGCGGGAGCCGGAGTGAGGGTCCCGCGCGCCACCTACCGCGTCCAGCTCAACCGCAGCTTCACCTTCTCCGACGCGACGCGCATCGTCCCCTACCTAGCATCCCTCGGCGTGAGCGACCTCTACGCCTCGCCCTACCTCGAGGCCCGCCCCGGGAGCACCCACGGCTACGACATAACCGACCACAACGCGCTCAACCCGGAGATCGGAACCCACGGACATCACGAACGTCTCATCGACGCATTACATAAACACGATATGGGGCATCTGCTGGACATCGTGCCGAACCACATGGGGGTGGGACAGGACAACTGGCGTTGGCTGGACGTGCTGGAGAACGGTCCGGCTTCGCCGTATGCGCACTTCTTCGACATCGACTGGCAGCCGGTCAACCGGGGGGAGCTGCGGGGGAAGGTGCTCCTGCCGGTGCTCGGCGACCACTACGGGAGGGTGCTCGAGCGGGGGGAGCTCGAGGTCGTCTTCGATGCGGGGGAGGGGTCGTTCGCGGTGCGCTACTACGAGCATCGCTTCCCGCTCGACCCGGGGACCTACCCGATGATCTTCGAGGGGATGGAAGAACCCGCCGGGGACGGGCGCACGCTGGAGTTCGAGAGCGTGATCACGGCGTTCTCCAACCTGCCCGGGAGGGAGGAGACCGACCCGGAGAGGATCGCCGAGCGGGTGCGCGACGCCGCGGTGAACAAAGGACGTCTCGCCCGGCTGTGCGAGGAGTCGCTCGAGGTGGCCCGTGCCGTCGAGGGTTGCGTCGAGAGGATCAACGGCGAGCGGGCGAAGCCGGAGAGCTTCGACGCGCTGCACCGGCTGCTCGAGGCGCAGGCCTACCGGCTCGTCTACTGGCGGGTGGCCTCCGACGAGATAAACTACCGCCGCTTCTTCTCGATAAACGACCTCGCCGGGATCCGGGTCGAGGACGGGCGGGTCTTCGACGAGACGCATCGTCTGATCCTGCGTCTCGTCGGCGAGGGGAAGGTGGACGGGCTGCGCATCGACCACATAGACGGGCTCTACGACCCGGCGGGTTACCTGCGCAGGCTGCAGGAGGAGGCCGCCCGCGTGCGCGGGGAAGAGGACGACCTCTACGTGGTCGTCGAGAAGATCCTCGCCCCCCACGAGCACCTGCCGGAGGGCTGGCCCGTCGCCGGGACGACCGGCTACGACTTCCTGAACCAGGTCGAGGGCCTGTTCATCGACCCGGCCGGGGAGAGACCGCTCGGGCGCGTCTACCGGCGCTTCCTCGGCCGGGAGGAGGACTTCGAGGAGCTTCTCGTGGGGTGCAGGCGCATGATCATGCAGAGCTCGCTCGCGAGCGAGCTGAACGTCCTCGCGCGGCGGCTGCTCGCGATCTCGAGCTACGGGAGGCGTTCTTACGACTTCACGATAAACGTCCTGCGCGAGGCCCTCGCCGGGATAGTCGCGCACTTCCCGGTCTACCGCACCTACGTCGACGCCGCCGGGCCATCCGGGGAGGACCGCCGCTACGTGGAGTGGGCCGTCTCGCAGGCGAAGAAGCGGAGCACCGCGGCCGACACCACCGTCTACGACTTCATCCGGGACGTGCTGCTGCTGGAGGTCGAGGGACTGGAGGAGTACCGGAGGATGGTCCTCGGGTTCGTGATGAAGTTCCAGCAGTACACCGGGCCGGTGATGGCCAAGGGGATGGAGGACACCGCGCTCTACCGCTACAACCGCCTCGTCTCGCTCAACGAGGTCGGCGGGGAGCCCGGGCGTTTCGGGGTCTCCGTCTCCGCCTTCCACCACCTGAACACCGGGCGCCGCAGGCGCTGGCCGCACGCGATGCTCGCCACCGCGACCCACGACACCAAGCGCGGCGAGGACGTGCGCGCCCGGGTGAGCGTCCTCTCCGAGATCCCGGACGAATGGCGCGGGCACCTCTTCCGCTGGTCCCGCACCAACCGCTCCCGCCGCCGCGAGGTGGAGGGCAGGCCCGCCCCCGACAGGAACGACGAGTACCTCCTCTACCAGACGCTCCTCGGCACCTGGCCGAACCACGAGATGGACGAAGGAGAGCTGGAGGAGTACGCCGGGCGCATCCGGCGGTACCTGCAGAAGGCGATGCGCGAGGCGCAGGTCCACACCTCCTGGGTAAACGTGAACGAGGAGTACGAGCGCGCGGCGCTCGACTTCGCGTCCGCCCTCCTCGACCCGGAGAACACCCTCTTCCTGGAGGACTTCATCCCCTTCGCCCGCCGCGTCTCCCGGCTCGGCGCGCTGAACGGCCTCTCCCGGACGCTGCTCAAGCTCACCTCCCCCGGCGTCCCGGACGTCTACCAGGGCACCGAGCTCTGGGACCTCTCGCTCGTCGACCCGGACAACCGCCGCCCGGTCGACTACGCCCGGCGCCGGGAGATGCTCGCGCGGCTGCAGGACCTCCCTTCGGGGGAGGTCCACACCCTCCTCTCCGACGGCCGCTGGGAGGAGGGCGCCCCGAAGCTCTACCTCACCTGGCGGGCGCTCGAACTGCGGCGCGAGCGCCCTGCCCTCTTCGAGGGTGGGGAATACATCCCCGTGGAGGCCGAAGGTGAGATGGCCGGCCACCTCGTCGCCTTCGCCCGCACCTGCGCGGGGGACGCCGCGCTTACGATCGCCCCCAGGCTCTGCGCGCACCTCGAGAGGTTCCCGGGCTCCATCCTCCCCGATCCGGGGGAGTGGGACGGGACGAGGCTTCCCCTCCCACCGGAGCTCTCCGGACGTACCTGGAGGGACGTCCTCTCCGGGCGCGTCTTCGAAGGCGGGGCGTTTTCGCTCCGAGAGCTCTTCTCGCCCTTCCCCGCCGCCCTCCTCGTCTCCGAATAGAAACGGTTGTTGCAGAGCCCCACCCGGGTTATAGTGGGTGGAGTGGAGAGCGGAACTTTTCGGGAGAGGAGCCGCTTGCACGAGCTCTCGATAGCCGACGCCATCGTCCAGGTCGCCGGGCGGCAGGCGGAGGGGCGGCGGGTGACGAAGGTGCACGTCAAGGTCGGGCATCTGCGGCAGGTGGTGCCCTCCGCGCTCGCGTTCGGGTTCGGTCTCGTGGCGCAGGGGACGCCGGTCGAGGGGGCGGAGCTCGAGGTGGAGACGGTCCCGGCCGTGGGATGGTGCCGCTCCTGCGGGGCCGAGAGTACCCTGGAAGGGTTCCCGCTGCGGTGCGGGGAGTGCGGGGGGTTGGACCTGGAGATCACCGCCGGGGAGGAACTTCTGGTGGAGTACCTCGAGCTGGAGGAGGCGTAGCGCATGCACCGCACGAAGGTCAGACAGGTCGTCCGGGAGAACGTGCTCGACGCCAACGACGCCCTCGCCCGCGCCAACCGCGAGAGGTTCGATGAGGCCGGGACGTATGTGATCAACGTGATGAGCTCCCCCGGCGCCGGGAAGACCGCGCTGCTGGAGCGCGTGCTGGAGCGGCTGCGCGCCACACTCCGCACCGGCATCCTGGAGGGCGACGTGCAGACCACGCTGGACGCCGAACGGCTCGCCCGCTTCCATGTCCCTATCGTACAGGTCAACACCGACCCCGGCTTCGGCGGCGAGTGCCACCTGGACGCCAACATGGTCCGCTCCGCGCTGCCCGAGCTGCCGCTGGAAGAGATCGACCTCCTCCTCATCGAGAACGTGGGCAACCTGGTCTGCCCGGCCGAGTTCCGGGTCGGCGAGGACGCGCGGGTCATGGTCTTCTCGGTGACCGAGGGGGAAGAGAAGCCGCTCAAGTACCCCCTGATGTTCCGCACCGCGGACCTGGTGCTGGTCAACAAGATCGACCTCCTCGACCACCTGGACTTCGACCTGGAGAAGTTCCTCGGCTACCTGAAGGCCGTCAACCCCACCGCACCCCACATCCTCACCAGCGCCCGCACCGGCGCGGGTGTCGGTGCGTTCTGCTCCTGGCTCGAAGAGCGTCTCCCGCCGCCCGCTCTTGACACTCCAGTTTCGAGCGAATAAGATACCAAAGCGAGACGCATCCGGTGATGCATCAGGCTTTGTGGGGTGAGCTTTCCGGGCGTGTTGGGCGTCCGGGTCGAGGCTGGATGAAGGAGGAGAGCTTGTGAGCGAGAACGGCGGGGTCGAGGAGGTTTACATACTCTGGATCTCGGAGGGGATGAGCTGTGACGGGGACTCGGTCTCCATCACGGCGGCGACGCTTCCGAGCCTCGAGGACGTCGTGCTGGGTAACATCCCCGGGTTGCCGAAGGTACACCTCCACAACAAGGTCCTGCACCACTCCCTGGGCGGAGAGGAGTTTCTCCGGCCCTTCAGGCAGGCGCTCGACGACGAGCTCGGGGCGCCCTTCGTGCTCGTCATAGAGGGTTCCATCCCCAACGAGAACATAAACGGGGAGGGCTACTGGACGTCCTTCGGCAACGACCCGGCCACAGGTGAGCCGCTGACGATCAACTGGTGGATCGACCGGCTCGCCCCGAAAGCGTGGGCGGTTGTCGCGGCCGGAACCTGCGCCGCCTACGGCGGGATCCACGCGATGGCCGGCAACCCCACCGGGTGCATGGGGCTCGCGGACTATCTCGGGTGGGACTTCCGCTCCGCTGGCGGGATACCCATCGTCAACGTTCCGGGCTGTCCGGTGCAGCCGGACAACTTCATGGAGACGGTGACCTGGCTGCTGTATCAGGCGGCGGGGCTCGCGCCGATGATCCCGCTGGACGAGCAGCTGCGGCCCACCTGGCTCTTCGGGAAGACCGTGCACGAGGGGTGTGACAGGGCCGGATACTACGAGCAGGGCGACTTCGCGCTCGACTACAACTCGCCCAAGTGCCAGGTGAAGATAGGGTGCTGGGGGCCGGTCGTCAACTGCAACGTGACCAAGAGGGGATGGATGGACGGGATCGGGGGATGCCCCAACGTGGGCGGCATCTGCATCGGGTGCACGATGCCCGGATTCCCGGACAAGTTCATGCCGTTCATGGACCAGCCGCCCGGCGGGACCGTCTCCTCGAGTTTCACCCAGGCCTACGGCGCCATGATCCGGCGCCTCAGGAGCATCACCAACAGGACGGTGAACAAAGAGCCCAGGTGGCGCCACAACAGGGGAGAGCTCACCACCGGCTACAACCCGCGCTGGCCGCGGTAGAGGAAGGAGGAGGGTAGGAGATGGCCATCCGGGAAGAGGTTCCGCAGCAGGCCAGGAACCTGGTCGAGATGTCGTGGGACCCGATCACGCGGATCGTCGGCAACCTCGGCATCTACACCAAGATAGACTTCGACAACCGCGAGGTGGTCGAGTGCAAGAGCACCTCCTCCATCTTCCGCGGCTACAGCGTCTTCATGAAGGGCAAGGACCCACGCGACTCGCACTTCATCACCAGCCGCATCTGCGGCATCTGCGGCGACAACCACGCCACCTGCTCCTGCTACGCCCAGCAGATGGCCTACGGGGTCAAGCCGCCGCCTCTGGCAGAATGGATCGTCAACCTCGGCGAGGCCGCCGAGTACATGTTCGACCATTGCATCTTCCAGGACAACCTGGTCTTCGTCGACTTCTGCGAGCAGCTCGTACGTGAGACCAACCCCGGCCTGCTGCGGCGGGCCGAGCAGACCGAGGCCCCCCACGCCGACGTCCACGGCTACCGCACGATCGCGGACATCATGCGCGCCTTCAACCCGTTCACCGGAGATCTGTACAAAGAGGCGCTGCAGATGGCCCGCCTGACGCGTGAGATGTTCTGCCTTATGGAGGGGCGTCACGTTCACCCCTCCACGCTCTACCCCGGCGGCGTCGGAACGGTGGCCACCCCGCAGCTCTTCACCGACTACCTGACCCGCCTGATGCGCTTCATGGACTGGGTCAAGAAGATCGTGCCGGCCAACGACGACGTCTTCGACTTCTTCTACGAAGCCCTGCCGGGCTACGAGGAGGTCGGCAGGAGGCGCGTTTTGCTCGGCTGCTGGGGGTCTTTCCAGGACCCGGGCGTCTGCGACTACCGCTACCAGACGATGAACGAGTGGGGCAGGGCGATGTTCGTCACGCCCGGCGTGGTCGTCGATGGCGAGCTCGTCACGACCGCTCTGGTCGACATAAACCTCGGGATACGCATCCTGCTCGGCTCCTCCTACTACGAGGACTGGGAGAACGAGGAGACGTTCGTCGAGCGCGACCCGCTGGGCAACCCGGTCGACCGGCGGCACCCCTGGAACCAGACCACGATCCCCAAGCCCCAGAGGCGCGACCTGGAGAAGGGTCCGTACAGCTGGGTGATGAGCCCCCGCTGGTACGACCGGCGCACCGGGGACCACCTAGCGCTGGACACCGGCGGCGGAGCGCTCGCCAGGCTGTGGGCGACGGCGCTCGCGGGGCTGGTGGACATCCGGTCCTCCTTCGGGGCCGGCGTGCGGGCCACGGGGGAGAGCGTCGAGATCACGCTGCCCAAGACCGCCGCTACGCCCGAGACGCGCTTCGAGTGGAAGATCCCGCGGTGGTCCAACGCCATCGAGCGTGACAGGGCCCGCATCTACTTCATCGCATACTCGGCGGCCGCCGCGGTCTACTTCGTCGAGAAGGCCCTGGGGCTGGTGCACGCCGGGGAGACCAAGGTCTTCGAGGACTTCGAGGTGCCCGAGGAGGGCATCGGGTGCGGCTTCCACGAAGCCGTGCGCGGGGTGCTCTCGCACCACCTGGTGATCCGGGACGGCAAGATCGCCAACTACCACCCCTACCCGCCCACCCCCTGGAACGGGAGCCCCACCGACTCCTACGGCACCCCCGGCCCCTACGAGGACGCGGTGATGGGATCCCCGATCTTCGAGGAGAACGGCCCGGACGACTTCAAGGGGATAGACATCATGCGGGCGGTGCGCTCCTTCGACCCGTGCCTCCCCTGCGGGGTGCACATGTACCTCGGGGCGGGTAAGGTTCTGAAGAAGGTTCACTCCCCCCAGCTCGGCGGGGACGTGTAGGCGATGCTCCTGGGCGAAGAAGAGGTGCGCGAGCGGGTCGGGCGGGTCGAAGCCCTGCTCGCCGAGGTGGAGACGCTCGAAGACCCGCGGGCCCGGGAGAAGACCGCCGAGATGGTCGGGGTGCTGCTCGAGCTCTACGGCGAGGCCCTCGCGCGCATCATGGAGGCGGTGGCCCGGAGCACCGGAAGGGAGGCCCTCTTCGAGGCGTTCACCGCCGACGAGCTCGTCTCGCACCTCCTCATCCTGCACGGGTTGCACCCGCTTGGCATCGAGGAGCGGGTCGAGCGGGCGCTCGAGGAGGTGCGCCCCTACCTGCGCTCCCACGGCGGCGACGTCGAGCTCCTCGGCGTGGAGGACGGTGTGGCGCGCGTCAGGATGGAGGGAAGCTGCGACGGCTGTCCCTCCTCCACCGCCACCCTGAAGCTCGCGATAGAGGAGGCCGTGATGCGGGCCGCACCCGATCTGGAGAGGGTGGAGGCGGAGGGCGCCGCCGGGCCGCGCCCGGCGTTCGTCGCCGGCCCGACGTTGCGCAGGAGAGGGCGCCCGGACGGTGGCGGTCCGCGCTGGACGGAGCTCGGAGAGCTTCCGGTGCCACCCGGAGGGACGCTGGTGCGGGAGGTCGGCGGGGAGCGGGTGCTCTTCGCGGCGCTCGGAGAAGGGCTGTACGCTTACCGCGACCTCTGCCCGGGGTGCGGGGGTCCCCTGGAAGGCGGTACTCTGGAGGGCGGTGAGATCGTCTGCCCCGGCTGCTCCCGCCGCTACGACGCGCGCCGGGCGGGCAGGTGCCGGGGGGAGCAGGAGTTGCATCTCGAGCCGGTGCCGCTCCTCGGGGGCGCGGGCGGGGTGCGGGTCGCGGTCGCGGGGGGTGTGTAGGGAGTGGGCGGGTACGGCGGCGGGGGTGCCTACGCCGCCTTCTCCGCGCTGCGGGGCTTCGCCCGCGAGGAACCTGCGGGGAGGCGGGAGGAGGCGGAGGAGCGCTGCGAGCTGTGCGGCGAGCCGATAGCGCCCGAGCACCGGCACCTCCTCAACGTCGCCAGCCGGGAGGTCGTGTGCGTCTGTCGGGCGTGCTCGATCCTGTTCCACAGGAGGGAGGCCAGCGAGGGCCGCTACCGGCTCATCCCGGAGCGCCGGCTCTATTTGGAGGGGTTCCGGCTGGACGATGCCCGCTGGGAGAGCCTGCGCCTCCCGGTGGAGATGGCGTTCTTCTTTCACAGCACCCCCGCCGGGAGGGTGGTCGCGTTCTACCCGGGACCGATGGGGGCGACGGAGTCCTTGCTAGAGCTCGGGGACTGGGAGGAGATGGAGCGCGAGAACCCCGTGCTCCGGGAGATGGAAGAGGACGTGGAGGCTCTGCTCGTCAACCGGACCCGCGGGGCGAGGGAGCACTATCTGGTGCCGGTCGACGACTGCTACCGGCTGGTCGGTGTGATCCGCACGCGCTGGAGAGGGTTCTCGGGCGGGCAGGAGCTGTGGCGGGAGATAGGGGCGTTCTTCGAGGATCTGCGGGAGAGGAGCGTTGTCGTGGGCGGGGAAGGAGGAGCGTAGATGGGAAGGCTCAGGGTGGGGAAGGCCGACGTGCGGCCGGACAAGATGGCGCACCTGAAGGGCATAAGGCAGGGCAACGAGCCCGGGGGTTACGAGAAGATGCCGGGACATCTGCCGGGTGGGCGGTCCACCGCGGAGCGCTCGACCGGGATCAACCCGGCCTCGCGCAACCCGATAGACCCCTCGAGCCCGAACCTCTCACCGGCGTAGTGGGGACGGTTCGAGACACGGGCGGCCGGTCCTCTCGGGGAGCTTACGCCGGCCCCGACCTGGAGTTCGCGGTCGAGGGGGTGGAGGCGGTGCGGTTCGCCGCCGTCCCGACGCTCTCTTTCGACCTGCGCATCGAGAGCCGCGGACAGCCGGTACGCTCGGTCGTCCTCGACGTGCAGGTGCGAATAGACGCCGCCGGGCGGCGCTACGCGGAGGCGGAGCAAGAACGGCTCCTGGGGCTCTTCGGCGAGAGCCGGCGCTGGAGTACGACGCTCAGGAGCCTCCTGTGGACCCGGACCTCGCTGCAGGTCCCGCCGTTCTCCGGGAGCACGGTGGTGGAGATGCCCGTCGTGTGCACCTACGACCTAGAGGTCGCGGCGGCCAGGTACTTCAGCGCCCTGGAAGGTGGGGAGGTGCCGCTCGAGTTCCTGTTCAGCGGGACGGTCTTCTACGAAGCGGAGGATGGCCGGCTGCAGGCCTCCAGGATCTCCTGGGAGAAGGAAGCGCGCTTCGGGATGCCGGTCGGGGTTTGGAGGGAGATGATCGAGCACCACTTCCACGACAGCGCCTGGCTGCGGCTGCGCCGCGACGTCTTCGAGCGGCTCCATGCCTACAGGGTCAGGGAGGGGTGCCTGAGCTGGGAGGAGACGGTAGAGTCGCTCATCCGGGCGAAGGAAGGGGTGGGGCGCTAGTGGATCCGGTGCGCGCGATCGCCGACGCGGTCCTCTACGAAGGGTACGTGCTCTGGCCCTATCGCCGCTCGGCCCTGAAGAACCGCAAGCGCTGGACGCTCGCCGGGTTCTATCCCAGAGCCTACAGCGAGACCTCCGGTACGAACGACCCCTGGTTCATGCAGACCCAGTGTCTGCTGCTGGGGAACGCCGGGGATGCACTCACGGTGAGGGTGCGCTTCCTGCAGGTCGTCTGGCGTCAGGCGCTGCGTCGTGTCAGGGGGGATCTGGAGCCCGTTGACGAACTGGTCTCTGGCGGGGAGCGTCACCTCTCCTGGGAGGAGGCGGCCGAGCGTGAGATCGTCCTGGGACCGTTCGGCCTCTACGAGCTCGAGCTTCCCAAGCGGGCCGCCGTCGAGATCCCGGCGGGGAGCGTGATCGAGGAGCTGCCGGAGGGGGCGCTGATGCGTACCTGGCGGTCGCTCTCGGGGACGCTGGAGGCCTCGGCCGAGCACCTGGGAGGACATGTCTACCGGCTCACCGCACGCCTGGCCAACGAGACCTCGTGGCCGGGGGGGACGCGGGAGGAGGTCCTCGGGCGCACCTTCGTCTCCGCGCACGCGGTGCTCGAGGCCGACGGGGCGAGTTTCGTCTCGATGACCGACCCGCCGGCGGAGCTGCGGGAGGAGGCGGGAGGCTGCGAGAACGTGAAAACCTGGCCCGTGCTGGTCGGGGAGAAGGGCCGGCGGGACACGGTGCTCTCCTCCTCGATCATCCTCTACGACCACCCGGAGATAGCCCCCGAGAGCCCCGGCGACCTCTTCGACGGGACGGAGATAGACCGGCTCCTCATCATGAACGTCCTCTCGCTCACCGACGAGGAGAAAGAAGAGGTGCGGGCCACCGACCCTCGGGTGCGCGAGATCCTGGAGCGCTGCGAGTCGCTCTCGCCGGAGGAATTGATGCGGCTCTCCGGGGCGATCCGCGAGTTCCGGATGCTGAGGTGAACGGGGAATGGATCCTCTCCGCGGACGGGATGGCGTCGGGGAGCCCGGGTTGAGGCCCGGAAAGCGGGTCTTGCTGCGGCCCGGGCCCGGCGGCGACGTGATGGATTTGGTGCTCTCCGGCAGGGTGGCCAGGGTCGAGGCCGTGGAGCGGGACTACGAAGGCCGGGTCTACGTGGCGGTGACGCTGGAGGACGACCCGGGGAGGGAACTCGGGGAGGACCGGAGCGTCCCCGGTCACCGGTTCTTCTTCTCACCGGAGGAGCTCGTGCCGCTGGAGGAGAACGATCGTGGTCTCTAAGCGCATCCTCGTCGCCGGGGTCGGGAACGTCTTCCTGGGCGACGACGGGTTCGGGGTCGAGGTGGCGAAGCGGCTGGAGGAGCGTGAGCTGCCGGAGGGCGTGGAGGTGGGGGATTTCGGGATCCGGGGGATGGACCTCGTCTACGCTCTTCAGGAAGGCTACGAGGCGATCATCTTCGTCGACGCGGTACCGCGGGGCGGGGAGCCGGGGACGGTCTACCTGATCGAACCGCGGATCGAAGAAGAGGGGGAGGTCGTCCTCGACGCCCACGGGATGGACCCGGTGCGGGTGATGCGGCTGGCACGTGCGATGGGCGCCCCGCCGGCGCGGGTGCTCGTCGTCGGATGCGAGCCGGAGAAGGTCATGGGCGAGGAGGACCCGGAAGAGATGGCGATGGGGCTCAGCGAGCCGGTGGAGGCGGCGCTCCGGGAGGCCGTGGAGATGGTCGAGGCGCTCACGCGCGAGCTGGTCTACGGGGAGAACGTGAGGCGAGGAGGTGAGAGGTGATGAGGGCCAAGCTGATCTTGCTCGGGCTGCTCGCGGGGGCCGCTGCGCTCACGCTGGTCCAGCTCCCGGAGCTTCGGCGCTACCTCAAGATGCGCTCGATGTAGGGAGAGGAGGTGGTCTGAACGGGCGGGACCGCGGCGCAGAGAACGCCCTCCGCCGAGCGGCGGGAGGTCGCGGTGCGCGGGATCGTGCAGGGCGTTGGGTTCAGACCTTTCGTCTACGCGCTGGCCCGGAGATGCGCGCTCTCGGGCTTCGTGCGCAACGACGCCGGAGGCGTCTACATCGAAGCCGAGGGCGCCCCCGAGGCGCTGGAGCGCTTCGTGCGGGAGCTGAGGGAAGAGGCCCCTCCGCTCGCCGAGGTCGAGGCCGTCGCCTGGCGCAGCCTCCCGGTGCGGGGCGAGCGCGGCTTTCGCATCGAGGAGAGCCGCGGGGGCGAGGAGCGCACCGCCCTCGTCTCCCCGGACGTCGCGACCTGTGGGGAGTGCCTCAGAGAGCTCTTCGACCCGGCGGACCGCCGCCACCGCTACCCGTTCACGAACTGCACCGACTGCGGGCCGCGCTTCACGATAACCCTCTCGGTCCCCTACGACCGGGCGGCGACCACGATGGCCCGCTTCACGATGTGTCCGGAGTGCCGCCGGGAGTACGAGGACCCGTCGAACAGGCGCTTCCACGCCCAGCCGAACGCCTGCCCGGTCTGCGGGCCGCGGGTGCGGCTGCTCGACGCGAGTGGGACGGAGGTCGAGGCGGAGGACCCCATCAGGGAGGCCGCGCGGGCGCTGCGGAGCGGGAGGATCGTCGCCGTCAAGGGGCTCGGGGGTTACCATCTGGCCTGCGACCCCTTCGACGAGCGGGCGGTGCGCACCCTCCGGGCGCGCAAGGTGCGCCAGGACAAGCCCTTCGCGCTCATGGCGCGCGACATCACGCAGGCGCGAGGGCTCTGCCGGATCTCACCCGAAGAGGCCGGATTACTCATCTCCCCCGCCCGCCCGATCGTCCTCCTGGAGCGCCTGCGGGGTTGCGGGATCGCGGAGGATGTGGCCCCGCGCCAGAACACTTTAGGCGTCATGCTCGCCTACACTCCGCTGCACCACCTGCTCCTCGACGACGCGGGCATCCCGCTCGTCATGACGAGCGGGAACCTCTCCGACGAGCCGATAGCCTACCGCGACGAGGACGCGCTGGAGCGCCTCTGTGGGGTCGCGGACCTCTTCCTGACCCACGATCGGCCTATACACACGCGCTGCGACGACTCGGTGGTGCGGGTCTTCCGGGGGGAGGTCTACACCATCCGGCGCAGCCGGGGCTACGCGCCGCGGCCGCTTCCGGTTACGCAGGGCTTTTCGAGACCGCTGCTCGCCTGCGGAGGGGAGCTCAAGAGCACCTTCTGCCTCGCCAGAGGAAGCCACGCCTTCATGAGCCATCACATAGGCGACCTGGAGAACTACGAGACGCTGCGCTCCTTCGAGGAGGGGGTCGAGTACTACTGCCGGCTCTTCGACGTGAGACCGGAGCTCATCGTCTACGATCTGCACCCGGAGTACCTCTCGACCAAGTACGCCCGGGAGCTCGAGGAGGAGGGGATGCCCGCGGTCGGCGTCCAGCACCACCGGGCTCACGTCGCGGGCTGCCTGGCGGACAACGGGAGGCCGGCTTCGGAGCGTGTGATCGGGGTGGCCCTGGACGGCACCGGCTACGGGGACGACGGCGCGATCTGGGGCGGAGAGTTCTTCGAGGGTAACGTCGAGGCGGGCTTCGAACGTCTCGCGCACCTGGAGTACGTCCCGATGCCCGGCGGGGCGGCGGCGGTCAGGGAGCCGTGGCGGATGGCCGTCTCGCACCTCATCGGGCTCTACGGCGAGGAAGAGACCGCGGGGATGCCGTTCGCGGCGGTGCGGGAGGCGGGCGAGCGCAACGTGCGCCTCCTCGCCCGGATGGTCGAGCGGGGCGTCAACTCCCCGCCCACCTCGAGCGCCGGGCGCCTCTTCGACGCGGTGGCCGCTCTCTGCGGGGTTGCGGGCTCGTGGCGCACCACCTATGAAGGTCAGGCCGCCGTGGAGCTGGAACTGGCCGCTCCCGGTCCGGCGCGGCGGGGCTACCCCTTCCGGCTGCGCGAAGAGGCGGGCGGGTGGGTGGTCGAGACCGAGGAGATTATGCGGGGCGTGGTCGGAGACCTGACGGTGGGCCGGGAGGTGGCGGAGGTCTCGGCGCGTTTCCACCGGACGGTCGCGGAGGTCGTCGTGGCCGTCTGCGGGCGGCTGCGCGAGGAGAGAGGAACGGAGGCGGTCGCCCTCTCCGGAGGGGTCTTCCAGAACATGCTGCTGCTGCGGCAGGCCGTCGGGCTGCTGGAGGAGGAAGGTTTTCCGGTCTACGTTCACCGCAGGGTCCCGGCGAACGACGGAGGGATCTCGCTCGGGCAGGCGGTGCTCGGCGATGCGGTTTGTAGGGAGAGCGAGGGATAGGAGGCGCTATGTGTCTGGGGATACCAGGACGGGTGGTGGAGATCGTCGACGAGGATCTGATGCTGGCCAAGGCCGAGGTCGGTGGGGTGAAGAGGAACATCAACATCGGGCTCGTGCAGGAAGAGGGGCGGAAGGTAGAGGTAGGGGACTGGGTTTTGATCCACGTGGGCTTCGCCCTCTCCAGGATAGACGAGGCGGAGGCGAGCTCCACCCTGAGGGCGCTCGAGGACATCGGCGACGCCTACGAGCAGGAGCTCAGGGAGCTCAAGGCCTCGAGGATCGAGTGATGGAGGAGAAGAACCTGACGCTGCCCGGCTCGTGCACCCTCGACCACGACGGGTGTGTGGTGTGCTCGGACGCGGGAGTTCCAGTGCGTGTCGTCTCCGTCGAGGGGGATGACGCCCTCTGCGAGGACGGGGCCGGAAACCGGGCAGAGATAGCCGTCGACCTGGTCGCCCCGGTGCGGGTGGGCGAGGTTTTGCTCGCGCACGGAGGCGTGGCCATAGGGAGAGTCGAGGAGGCTGAGAAGAAGTGAAGTACTCCCGGGAGTTTCGCAACGCCGATCTCGCGCGGGCGGTGGCGGCGGAGATCGCCGCGATCACCGACCCGAAGAGACACTACAAGATCATGGAGGTCTGCGGTGGGCATACCCACACCATCTACCGCCACGGGATAAAAGACCTCCTGCCCGAGCAGATAGAGCTCGTGCACGGCCCGGGATGTCCGGTGTGCGTGCTTCCGATGGGCCGGGTCGACGACGGCATCAGGATCGCCGAGCGACCCGAGGTCATCTTCACCTGCTTCGGGGACATGATGCGGGTCCCCGGCTCTAAAGGGAACCTCATCGAGATGAAGGCCGAAGGCGCCGACATCCGGATGGTCTACTCGCCTTTGGACGCTTTGCGCCTCGCGCGCGAGAACCCCGAGAGGGAGGTCGTCTTCTTCGCGATAGGCTTCGAGACGACCGCCCCCTCGACCGCGCTCACCCTCAAGCGGGCGAAGAAGGAGGGGATCGAGAACTTCTCGGTCTTCTGCAACCACGTCAACATCATCCCGCCGGTAAGGGCGCTACTCGAGTCCCCGGACCTCAGGCTCGACGCGTTCATCGGCCCCGGGCACGTCTCCACCGTGATCGGGTGCCGCCCCTACGAGTTCATGGCCGCCGACTACGGCACGCCGTGCGTGGTGGCGGGCTTCGAACCGCTGGACATCCTGCAGTCCATCCTCATGATCATGCGCCAGCTCGCCGAGGGGCGCTGCGAGGTCGAGAACCAGTACTCCCGGGTCGTCCCCTGGGAAGGAAACCTGCAGGCTCTTGAGGCCATGGCCGAGGTCTTCGAGCTCCGGCCGTACTTCGAGTGGCGGGGGCTCGGGTTCATCGCCCAGTCGGCGCTCAAGATCTCCGAGGCCTACTCCTATTTCGACGCCGAGATCCGCTACGAGACGCCGGGGGTGCGGGTCGCAGACCCGAAGGCCTGCCAGTGCGGGGAGGTCCTGAAAGGTGTCCTCAAGCCGCACCAGTGCCGGGTCTTCGGGACGGCCTGTACCCCGGAGCATCCCCTCGGAGCTCTGATGGTCTCATCAGAAGGCGCCTGCGCCGCCTACTACAACTTCGGTCGGAAGACCGGTGAGCGGGTGGGGGCGGGAAGATGAGCGGGCAGCGCACACGACCGCGCCTGCGCTTCGACGCCCCGCGCATAGACATGAGCCACGGGGCGGGAGGCAAGGCGACCCACAAGCTGATCGAGGGGCTGCTCCTCCCGGCGCTCGAGAACCCGGCCCTTACCCCCCTCTCCGACGCGGCGGTGCTGCCTTTCGGCGAAGCCCGGCTCGCTCTGACCACCGACTCGTTCGTGGTCCGTCCGCTCTCGTTCCCCGGCGGGTCCATCGGGGAGCTGGCGGTCAACGGTACGGTCAACGACCTGGCTGTCTCCGGGGCCACACCGCTCGCGCTCTCCTCTGCCCTGATCGTCGAGGAGGGGCTTGCCACGGAGGTGCTGGAGCGAGAGGTCGGGGCGATGGCGGCCGCAGCCGAACGGGCCGGGGTCGCGATAGCCGCCGGGGACACCAAGGTCGTCGAGCGGGGCAAGGGGGACGGGCTCTACGTGATCACCACGGGGGTGGGCGTCGCAGACCCGGAGCTGGAGCTGTCGGCGACCTCCGTACGCCCCGGCGACAGAATCCTCTGCTCCGGAACCTTGGGTGACCACGGGGCGGCGATCCTGATCGCCCGCGGCGACCTCGAGCTCGAGGCGGACATCCTCTCCGACACCCGGCCGTTGACCCCGCTCGTCGAAGCGCTCAAAGGCGCCGCCGGACCTGCCCTGCGCTTCATGCGCGATCCCACGCGCGGCGGGGTTGGGACCGTCCTCAACGAACTCGCCCGCGATTCAGGACTCGGGGTCGTCCTCTGGGAGGAACGCATCCCCATCCGCGAGGTCGTGCAGGGGGCGTGCGAGATTTTAGGCATAGACCCCCTGTACGTCGCCAACGAAGGCAAGCTGCTCGCGGTCGTCGCCCCCGAGGTAGCCGACGCCGCCCTGGAGGCGCTGCGCTCCGTCGAGGGTGGTGAGGAGGCGGAGATCATCGGAGAGATGAAGGAAGAGCCCGCCCGCATGGTCGTGATGCATACCGGATTTGGAGGCACCCGAATGATCGACATGCTCGTCGGCGACCCGCTGCCGAGGATCTGCTGATGCCCCGTCACACCTTGCCGGCGGATGGTAGCGCCCCGGGCGGACCTTACCGGGTGCTCGGCGGGATGTCCGTGTCCGTCAAGGTCCCCGCCGCCAGGACCGAAGGGCAGTTGCTGATCGTCGAGAACACCAACCCGCGGACGGGAGGCCCACCGCGGCACCTGCACCACGCTCAGGAGGAGTGGTTCTACGCCGTCGAGGGCGCCTACGTGATAGAGATCGGGGACGAGCGCTACGAGCTCGGACCGGGGGACTCCCTCCTCGCGCCGCGGAAGATGCCTCACGTCTGGGCCCACGTCGGAGATGGAACGGGGCGGCTGCTCATCGCGTTCCGCCCCGCGGGGAGCATGGAGGCGTTCTTCGCGGGGCTGGCGCGCCTGGATGGCGGTTCGCCTCGCGAGGAAGTGCAGGGGCTGTTCCGCGAGCACGGCATGGAGGTAACCGGCCCGCCGCTGCTGGTCGAGTGATCCACGAAGGTGTCCCGTGGAGCCTTGGCGGAAGGCATGATGCCTCATGCGTGCATTGGTCCCTGGTTTGCGAACGTCTTTTGCTCCGCATTCCCCGCCGGTCTACAATCCCCTGCACGAGCAGCCCAACGCGGTTCCGCATGACCGCAGGACGGGACGATCGACGTTGTGGTTTCGAGCCTGGCGATTCACAACATCCCCGACGAAGAAGGCCGCTTGAAAGCGATTAGGGAAATTGCACGGGTACTGAAACCGGGCGGACGGGTGGCTCTATTGGATTTTCAACATACGGGGGAATATGCGCGGGCTCTTCGGGCATCAGGCTGGCAGGCGGTGAAACTTTCAGGACTGCACTTTCAGATGTTCCCGCCCGTACGAATCGTGACGGGGGAAAAGCCCCTGGGAACCAGAGCAGGCCGACGCCTTCCAGACGCTCGACGAAATGCGTGACTGGATCGTTCGTGCGTCTGCCGACTGGCTGTTGCGGAAGCGGTTTTCGATGGGTATGTGGCATATCGAGTCACAAAGGTATCTGGGAGGGCTTGGGTTGCACCCGCGCGAGCCAGATGGTTGGGATGTCCCCGCGTTTTCCATCGGCTATTGGGTACGGGCTTCCGAGCAAGGCCGCGGTTACGTCACCGAGGCGGTCCGGCTGCTCACGGCGTATGTGTTCGAGGTGCTGCGGGCGCAGCGCATCGAGATCGTCTGCGATGCACGTAACGCGCGCAGCATCGCCGTCGCCGAGCGTGTGGGCTTCGTGCGGGAGGGGCGTCTACGGAACGTGTGGCGCCGTGCGGATGGGACGCTGCCCGATGAGGTGGTCTATGCGCTGACTCCTGCCGACGGGTGGAGAGGAGCATGAACATCCATCGCCTTCCTTTATCAGGAACCCACCTCTGCGCCGCTCCAGATCCTCCCGCGGCCGCGCCGTACGGATACCAGGGGCCGTGTAGGGCGCCACCTTCATGGCCCTCTCCATCGTTCAGCGGACCCGGCGTAGATCGAGAAGCCGGAGAGGGAATTCGTGCGAAGCTTCGCCGCCCTCACGATCGTACGAACGATGTCCAGGGGCGGATTGGCGGGGGCGGGCAAACGCTTCTCGGTGCTGTAAAATTCGTTATATACACCCCGGTGGAGGTGGAAGCGATGCAGCATATAGACACGAACACGCTCGCAACCCACTGCCGGGATGAGCTGCTGCGGCGCAATGCGGTCTTCGAAGCTTTCTTCAAGAGGGAGGCGCGGAGGCTCGCCGAGGCGTGCCGTCGGATGTCGGAGCGGTTCCTCTCCGGGGGGCGGCTGCTGGCTTTCGGGAGCGGCCCCGCCGCCACCGACGCCCAGCACGTCTCGGTGGAGTTCGTGCACCCGGTGATCGTGGGCAAGCGCGCGCTTCCAGCGCTGGACCTCGGCCCGGAGTTCGAAGGGCGGTTGTCCACCATCCTCCATGATCAGGACATGGTGATGGGGTTCTCCTTCCCGGAGCGGGACGAAGCGGTAGAGCGGGCGCTGGATTTCTCCCGGGAGCGGGGCGCTCTGACCTTCGCGCTCTCCGGGGAGGGGGCGGAGTACGCTTTTGATCTCCCCGACGGAGACCCGTTCGTTTGCCAGGAGGTCTTCGAGCACCTCTACCACGTGCTCTGGGAGACGGTGCACGTGTACTTCGAGCACCGCGAGCAGGGCCACGACGTCGGAGCCTCCTCTTTCCTCTACCCGATGCTCGGGCGAGAGGAGCAGCCGCTCGAGCGGGTGGTGGAGGAGGTGCAGGGCTCGATGCTTCAGAAGCTGGAGGAAGTGAACCGCATGCGGGCCGCCGCTGCCGAGACGGAGGCTCAGACGATCGCGGAGATCGCCGCTGCCGTCGCCGGGCGCATCGAGCGCGGCGGCAAGCTCATCACCTTCGGCAACGGGGGCTCGGCGACCGACGCGAACGACATCGTCGCCGACTGCCTGTGCCCACCCTCCGGCTACGACCCGATCCCGGCGGTCTCGCTCTCCGCCGAGTCGGCCAACATCACCGCGATAGCCAACGACGTCGGGGTCGAGGCGGTCTTCGCCCGCCAGCTCATCGCCCACGCCCGCCCGGAGGACGTGGCCATCGGCATCTCGACCAGCGGCGGCTCGCCGAACATCCTGGCCGCGCTCGACGAGGCACGCAAACGTGGTCTTCTCACCGTGGGTATAGTCGGCTACGACGGGGGGCGTGTGGTGAGCGAGGGACGGGCCGAGCACGCCATCGTCGTCCGCTCGGACTACATCCCCCGCATCCAGGAGGTCCAGGCCTCCGCCTACCACGCGCTGCTCGGGCTCGTAGAGAACCTGCAGGGATAGGCTACACCGAACAGCCGCGGCCCTGCCACCCGATCCGGGGCGGTTTCCCCTCCTCGACGATCACCGGTACCATGCGCGCCCCCCCGGTGATCTCGAAGAGCCTGCGGCGCGCCTCTGCGTCCTTCTCCACGTCGTACTCGACGAACTCGACCCCGCGCCACTCCAGATCCTCCCGCGCCGCCGCGCTGTACGGACACCCGGGGGCCGTGTAGAGCTCCACCTTCATGATCTCATTCTAACAAAGTCCGGGGTTCTTTCCTCAGACTCCATGGTTTAACCTTCGGACCGTGGCGTCGTTAAAGGCTTTTAGGAGAGGGAGATGAACGGAAGACACTGCTGGTGGGAGCGGGGCATCATCTACCAGGTCTACCCGCGGTCGTTCGCCGACTCGGACGGGGACGGGGTGGGGGATCTGGCTGGGGTGATCGGGAAGCTCGACTACCTGGCGTGGCTCGGGGTGGATGCGGTGTGGCTCTCACCGATCTACCCTTCTCCGATGGCGGACTTCGGGTACGACATCTCCTGCTACACGGATGTAGACCCGCTCTTCGGGACGCTTGAGGACTTCGACCGGCTGGTCGAGGAGGCGCACCGGCGGGGGATCCGCGTCATCCTCGACTACGTCCCGAACCACACCTCCGATCTTCACCCCTGGTTCGTGGAGTCGCGCTCCTCGCGCGAGAACCCGAAGCGGGACTGGTACATCTGGGCCGATCCGAAGCCCGACGGCTCTCCGCCGAACAACTGGCTCTCTTCCTTCGGCGGTAGCGCCTGGGAGTTCGACGGGAAGACCGGGCAGTACTACCATCACGCCTACCTGAAAGAGCAGCCGGACCTCAACTGGCGCAACCCCGAGGTCCGGGAGGCGATGCTCGGGGTGCTGCGCTTCTGGCTCGAGCGTGGGGTGGACGGATTCCGGGTCGACGCGCTCAGGCGGCTCGTAAAGGACGAAAGACTGCGCGACGACCCGCCCAACCCAGACTACCGGGAGGGGCAGAACCCCTACGACGCCCTCATACCGCTCTACTCCTCCGATAGGCCCGAGACGCACGAGATGGTCCGGATGATGAGAGAGGTGCTCGACGGGTACGGCGAGCGGCTTCTTATCGGGGAGCTCTACCTCCCGATAGAGAGCCTCATCGCCTACTACGGCTCCGGGGTGGACCTGCCGTTCAACTTTCACCTGATCTTCACGCCCTGGCGGGCGGACGCCGTCTACAGCCTCGTGAAGGAGTACGAGGCGGCGCTCCCTCCCGGCGCCTGGCCCAACTGGGTGCTCGGCAACCACGACCGGCCGCGGGTCGCGAGCCGGGTGGGAGAGGGGCAGGCGCGGCTCGCGGCGATGCTGCTTTTGACGTTGCGCGGCACCCCCACCCTCTACTACGGCGACGAGATCGGGATGCACGACGTCCCCATCCCGCCCGGGCGCATCCAGGACCCGTTCGGGAAGAGCTTCCCGCAGCTCGGGCGCGACCCGGCGCGCACCCCGATGCAGTGGGACGACTCCGAGAACGCGGGGTTCACCGCCGGAGAACCCTGGCTTCCCCTGGCAGAGGACTACGAGGAAGTGAACGTCGCCCGCCAGCGAAAGGACCCGCGTTCTCTGCTCAACCTCTACCGGCGTCTCATCGCGCTGCGCCGCTCCGAGGGGGCTCTCTCCACCGGCGGCTACGCCTCTCTCGGCATCGACGGTGATTTGCTCTACTACGCCCGCGAGCACGAAGGACGCAGGCTGCTCGTCGTGCTCAACCTCGGCTCCGACGTCCAGAGCACGCCGGCCCGCGGCCGGATCGTCCTCTCTACCGGGCTCGACCGCGAGGGGGAGGAGGTCTCAGGACGGCTCACCCTCGCCGGAGGGGAGGGCGTGATCCTGCGCTCATCCGGATGATGGCGGCCTCGCCGTGGAGCCCCGAACGACGAGCCGGGTGGGGAGGAGCACGGTCCCGGCGGTCTCTCCTCCTGCGAGGAGCGCGATGAGCATCTCCCCGGCCCGCCTCCCCTTCTCGACGTGCGGCTGGCGAACGGTGGTGAGCGGCGGGGCCGATCGCGCGGCCGCCGGAACGTCGTCGAAACCGACGACCGAGAGTTCCTGCGGTACCGGGAGCCCGAGCTCGCGGGCGGCTTCGATCGCGCCGAACGCGAGCTGGTCGCTCATCGCCAGAAGAGCCGTCGGCCGGGGCTCGCGCGTGAGCAGGGCGCGCGCCGCCCTCCTCCCTTCCTCGACGGTGTTCTCCGGACACTCGTAGACTGGAATCCCGGAAGGATCGACCCCGGCTTCCTCCAGCGCGGCGGCGTACCCGGCGAGCCGCAGCCGCGAGGGCCTGAAGGCGGCTTCCTCCCAGCGATCCAGCCTCCTGAACCCGCCCCTGGTCCTGGGGGTGAGCTCGAAGGAGACGACGGCGACCCTGCGGTGACCGAGCCCGGTCAGGTGCTCCGCAGCTTCCCTCGCCGCCCCTTCGTCGTCCACACCGACGGAGGGTATCCCCTCGACCGGCGGCTGATCCACCAGCACCACGGGCAGCCGCCGCTCGAACGCCGCACCCACCAGAGGATCCTCCGCGGCCATGCACCACACTACGAACCCGTCGACCACCGCCTCCCGAACGGCCGAGACGTCCCTCTCCCCGAGCGAGCGGCCCGGGATCAGAAGCAGCCCCAGCCCGGCCTCCTCGGTGGCCTGCGAGACCCCCTCGAAGAACATCACCGCCGCAGGATCCGCGAAGGCATACGAGAGCCTGTCCGTGTAGAGCACCCCCACCGCCCCCGCCCGCCCCCGCCTGAGCCCCCGCCCCATCGGGTCCGGCCCGGCATACCCCAGCCTCCGCGCCACCTCGAACACCCGCTCCCTTAACTCCGAAGAGAGCTGATCCGGCCGGTTGTACGCGTTCGAAACCGTCGAGGGTGCCACCCCCAGCTCCGCCGCCACCTCCCGGATCGTCACCCGCCCGCCGGGTCTCTTCCGATTGACTCCCATGTCCCACATGCTACACTGCCTGAGCAGTTCTTGCTGAAACGATTCAGAAACGGGAGGTCGGGCCTTCTCTCATGCTCGTGGGTGCGTTGCTTCTCACGGTGGTTGCGGGGATGTTCTACTGGTTTTCGCGGGGGATCTCGCGGCCGTGTGAGGAGATGGTCCTGGTTGATCTTTCTCTGGGGCTTGCGGGGGTATCGGCGGTGGTCTTGTGGCTCTGGGTGGTCGCGTGGCTGGTGTAGGGGGGGTGCGGGCGGCGCGGGTTGCTGTTGCGGCGGTCTTCTTCCTCAACGGCTTCGGGTTTTCGAACTGGGTGGTGAGGATACCGGCGGTGCGGGACCATCTCGGGCTGGACAAGGGTACGCTCGGGCTGGCGTTGCTGGGGGCTTCTGTCGGGTCTTTGATCTCGATGCCGCTGGTGGGGGGGATGGCGGCGCGCTTCGGGAGCCGGCCGGTGGTCGGGGTAATGGCGGCGGGTTTCTGTGTGGTGCTGGCTTTGCCGGGGTTTGCGGGGGGAGCGGCGGCGCTCGCGCTCTCGCTCGTGGTGGTCGGCGTCTTCATGGGCGGGCTCGACGTCTCGATGAACACCCAGGCGGTGGCGGTCGAGCGGAGGTACGGGCGGCCGATCATGTCCTCCTTCCACGCGATGTTCAGCCTCGGCGGGCTCGCCGGGTCGGTCGTCGGGGGGGTGGCAGCCTCGGCGGGGGTGGGGGTGTCGGAGCATCTGCTCGGGATCGGGGCTTCGATGGCGGTCGTCGTGGCCTTCGCCTACCGGCGTCTGCTTCCGGCGGGGGCCGACGCGAACGCCGCGGGTCCCGCGTTCGCCCGGCCGACGCGGGCGCTGGCCGGACTCGGGGCGATCGCCTTCTGCGTGCTCCTCGGGGAAGGGGCGATGGCCGACTGGAGCGCGGTCTACCTGCGCGGGACGCTCGGGACCGACGCGGGTTTTGCGGCGCTCGGGTATGCCGCCTTCTCGGTCGCCATGGCCGCCGGGCGGCTGGTGGGGGACGGGCTGCTTTCGCGCTTCGGACCCCGGACGGTGGTGAGGGCCGGGGGGCTGCTCGCCGCGGCCGGGTTCGGGGGTGCGCTGCTGCTCGGCGATCCGGTGGCGGCGCTCGCGGGTTTCGCCTGTGCCGGAGCGGGGTTCGCGACCGTCTTTCCGGCGGCCCTGAGCGCCGCGGGCCGTGCGGGAGCGATGCCCTCCGGGCCGGCCGTGGCCGCCGTCTCGACCAGCGGCTATCTCGGCTTTCTGGTCGGCCCCCCGACGATAGGTTTCACGGCTGACCGTGTGGGGCTCGGGGTGGCACTCTATCTGATCGTGGCGCTCTCGGCGGTCGTGGCCGTGCTGTCCGGGACGACGGAGGCAGATGGGAAGGGCTGAGGGTGGAAGGGTGCTAGACTCGGGGATGGGATGTCTCTCTTCGGCTGGCAGGTAGGTTCGCTCGCACGCCGGGCTTCCGGCGCTTTGCCGCCCCAGGTGTTCGTGCTTGGATCGGTTTTCTCGGTGCAGCTTGGTGCGGCGGTGGCCGAGAGGCTCTTCGGTTCGCTTGGGCCCGGGGGGACGGTGCTGCTGCGTGTCGGGTTCGCGGCCGTGGTGCTGCTCGCTCTGTGGCGGCCCACGCTCGAAGGTCGCTCCCGCTCCGAGATCCTGACCGCCATCTTCTTCGGTCTCGCGCTGGCGTTGATGAACCTCTCGTTCTACTCGGCGATAGCCAGGATACCGCTCGGCGTGGCGGTCACGCTGGAGTTCAGCGGCCCCCTCGCCGTGGCGGTCATCGGGTCGAGGCGGTCCGTGGACCTCCTGTGGGTCGTGCTCGCGGCGGCGGGTATCCTGCTGCTCGCCCCGCTCGGGGTCTTCGGGCATTCGGGGCTCGACGTGACCGGAGTGGGCCTCGCCCTGCTGGCCGGGTTTTTCTGGGCCTGCTACATCTTCCTGAACGCCCGCACGGGCAGGATCTTCCCCGGCGGCAGCGGCCTGGCGATCGCGATGTGCGTCGGGGCGGTGGTGCTGCTCCCGGTCGGAATCGCGTACGGCGGCGCAGCGCTCCTCGAACCGCACGCCCTCTTTATGGGCTTCGCGGTCGCCATGCTCTCCTCCGCGATACCCTACTCGCTGGAGATAGAGGCCCTGAGGCGGCTCCCGCCTCGCGTCTTCGGCGTCCTCATGAGCCTGGAGCCCGCCGTGGCCGCGCTCGTGGGTTTTATGGTCCTGGGTGAGAGCCTGGGGGCCAGGTCCGCCGCGGCCGTCCTGCTGGTGACGGTGGCCGCCGCCGGCTCCTCTTTCTCGTCCAGGAAATAGAACCACTCTCGTGGGAACACCACTCGAAGACCCGCATGTTGCCGTGGAAGGGAGCCGATCATCTACGTACTATCGACAATACCTGAGAATGTCTTTACAATACTCCCACCATGAGAAATGGAGAGGAGAGAGGCGGGGCGCGCATGGGGAGAGGGCTTCGGGGTGTGAAGCTCGATCACGGCAGTCCGGTACCGCTCTATCACCAGGCGGCGAGGGAGATCGAGCGGGCGATCGAGGACGGGCGGCTGCCGCGGGGGAGCAAGCTGGAGAGCGAGGTCGAGCTTGCCGAGCGGCTCGGGATCAGCCGTCCGACGATGCGCCAGGCGATAAGGCAGCTGGTGGACAAGGGGCTTCTCATAAGGCGGCGGGGCATCGGGACGATAGTCGCGCCGCGGCCCGTGAGGCGGGCGGTGGCCCTCACCAGCCTCTACGACGATCTGAAGAAGGCTGGGAGGGAGCCCGAGACGCGGGTTTTGAGCTTCAAGAGGGGCCGGTGTCCGGCGGAGGTTGCGGATGAGCTCGGGATCGAGGCCGGTGAGCGGGTCTTCGTCTTCGACCGGCTGCGCATAACCGACTCGGGGGATCCGGAGCCGATCGCGCTGATGCACAACGTGGTTCCGGCGGGGATCCTGGAGATAAGGCGCGAGGATCTGGAGGAGACGGGGCTCTACGAGGTGTTCCGGAGGGGCGGGGTGACGCCGCACGTGGCCACCCAGCGCATCGGGGCGCGCAAGGCCGGGGAGAAGGAGGCCGAGCTTCTGGAGATAGAGGCCGGGGACCCGGTGCTGACGATGACCCGCGTGGCGTACGACACGGAGGGCCGGCCCATAGAGTACGGCTCGCACTGCTATCCGGCGGAGTCCTACTGGTTCGAGATGATGCTGGTGGACATGTGAGGGGATGGGAGGAGACGTGAGCGCGAAGATCGGGGTCGGGGTCATCGGGCTTGGGTGGATGGGACAGGTGCACAGCCGGGCCTACCTGCGGCTCTTCCACCACTATCCGGATTGTCCGCTCGGGCCGCGGCTCGTCGTGGCCGCCGACGCGGTCGAGGAGAGGGCGCGGCGGACGGCGGAGCTGCTCGGCTTCGAGGGGTGGACGACCGACTGGCAGGAGGTCATCGACGACCCGGAGGTCGAGGCGGTGAGCATCGCCGCCCCGAACTATCTGCACCGGGAGATAGCGGTGGCCGCGGCGAAGGCCGGAAAGCACATCTGGCTCGAGAAACCCTGCGGCAGGTTTCCCGAAGAGACCTACGAGATCGCCCGCGCCGTAGAGGAGGCCGGGGTGAAGAGTACCATCGGGCTGATGTACCGCCACGCCCCGGCGGTCGAGTACGCGAAAGAGCTCGTCGCCTCGGGGGAGCTCGGTGAGATCACGCACTACCGCGGATACTTCCTCGCCGACTACGCCGCCGACCCGGGCGGTGCGCTCACCTGGCGCTACAGGCTCGAGGGCGCTGGGCTCGGGGTGCTCGGGGACATCATGCCCCACACGGTGGACCTGGCCCAGAACCTGCTCGGGCCCATAGAGAGCGTCTCGGCGCAGAAGGAGACCTTCATAAAAGAGCGCCCGGAGGTGCCCGAGGGTATGGGGACGGGCCACTTCGTCGTCGAAGGCGGCGAGATGGGGGCCGTGGAGAACGAGGACTACGTAAGCTGCCTGGTGCGCTTCGAGAGCGGGGCGCGCGGGACGATCGAGAACAGCCGCGTCTGCGTCGGGCCGCACGTCAGGAACGGCTTCGAGGTCAACGGGACCCGCGGCGCGCTTTCCTGGGACTTTCAGAGGTTGAACGAGCTGCAGATCTGCAGGTTGGGCCCGACCGGCGAGAGGGGATACCGCACCGTCTTCGCCGCACCCGGGATGGGAGATTTCGAGCGCTTCCAGACGGGGGCCGGCATCTCGATGGGCTACGACGACCTGAAGGTCACAGAGGCGTACAGGTTCCTCACCTCCATAGCCGAAGACCGGCAGAAGGAGCCGTCCATGCGCGAGATCGTCTCGGCGATGCGGGTCGTGGAGGCGATGGACCGCTCCTGCGAATCGGGGCTCTGGGAGCCGGTCGAAGGGGCGAGGACCGGAGCCGCATCCGGAGGAGAAGCATGAGCGTGGAGCAGACCCCGCTGGATCTCGTATGCATCGGGCGCACCTGCGTGGACCTCTACGCCGAGCAGGAGGGTGCACCGCTCGAGGACGTGCAGTCCTTCCGCAAGTACGTCGGGGGTAGCGCGACCAACATCGCGGTGGGGACCGCCCGGCTCGGGGTCAGGAGCGCCATGCTCACCCGCGTCGGGGAGGAGCAGATGGGCCGCTACGTGAGGAGGACGCTGGAGGAGAACGGGGTGGACGTGAGCCGGGTGCGCCTCGATCCCGAACACCTCACGCCCTACGTGCTCCTCGCCGTGCGCGAGCCCGATGGGTTCCCCCGCATCTTCGCCTACGGGGAGGCGGCCGACCTCGCGCTCGAGGGGGGAGACGTCGAACCGGATTTCGTCGCCTCCGCGAAGGCGCTTCTCGTCACCGGCACGCCCCTCTCGCGCGAGGGAAGCCGGGCTGCGTGCCTCAGGGCGGTGCGGGCGGCGAAGGATGCGGGGAGGGAGGTTTTCTTCGACCTCGACTACAGACCCGTCTTCTGGGGTGTCGCCTCGCACGGACGGGGCGGGGAGATGTTCGTAGAGAGCGCGGAGGTTACCGGGATC
The DNA here is from genome assembly GCF_059772285.1 of Rubrobacter sp. M3-4. Taxonomy (NCBI): domain Bacteria; kingdom Bacillati; phylum Actinomycetota; class Rubrobacteria; order Rubrobacterales; family Rubrobacteraceae; genus Rubrobacter; species Rubrobacter sp. M3-4. Next base: position 66,001 of record NZ_JCBAJP010000001.1, on the reverse strand, counting down.
TACCGCTCGGTGCTGCCGGAGTGCGATCTGGTCGTCGGTACAGAGGAGGAGATCCGGATAGCCGGCGGCTCGACCGACACCATAAAGGCTCTCAAGAACATCCGCGAGATCTCGGAGGCCACCATCGTGCTCAAGGTCGGGGCGCTGGGGGCGGTGCTCTTCCCGGGGGAGATACCGGATGATATCGAGGAGGGCATCAGGGTCCCCGGTTTTACGGTCGAGGTGTTCAACTCCGTGGGCGCCGGGGACGCCTTCATGAGCGGGTTCCTCTCCGGGTGGCTGAGGGGCGAGCCCCCGGAGGAATGCCTCAGGCTCGGCAACGCCTGCGGCGCGATAGTGGTCTCCCGCCACGGGTGCTCCCCCGCGATGCCCACGCGCGAGGAGCTGGAGTACTTCCTCTCTCTGGAAGAGAGGCCCCGCCGCCTCAGGGATGACGCGTGGCTCGAGCACCTGCACCGGGTCACCACCCGGCGTGCTCCGGACGAGCTGCACGTGCTCGCCATAGACCACCGCTGGCAGCTCGAGGAGGTCGCGGACGGGCTCGGGGTGGAGCGAGAGAGGATCAGGGAGCTCAAGGTGCTTCTCGGGCGGGCGTTCCGGCAAGTGGCGAAAGAGGACGAGGCTGCAGGCGTCCTGATCGACGACATCTACGGGGACGGGGCGCTGGATGAGCTCACGGGGGGAGGGTTCTGGATCGCGCGCGCGGCCGAGGTGGCGAAGAGCCGCCCGGTGGAGCTCGTCGGGGGGTCGAACTTCGCCGCCGTCTTGCGGAGCTGGCCCAAAGAGCACGTCGTCAAGTGCAACCTGTACATACACCCGCAGGACGAGCCGGGGATCAGGGAGCTACAGGAGCGGAGGGTGAGGCAGCTCTACGACGCCTGCCTGGCGAACGATCGGCTGCTCCTGCTCGAGGTGCAGGCCCCGCGGGGGACGGGCTACGGCGAGGGCGAGCTCGCCGCACTCCTGGAGCGCTTCTACGCGCTCGGGGTGTACCCCGACTGGTGGAAGCTCCCGCCGAGCACGGAACCCGGCGCCTGGAAGAAGATAGGAGACGTGATCCGGGAGCACGACCCACACTGCGCCGGGGTGCTCGTCCTCGGGCAGGCGCTCGAGGAGGAGCGGCTCGCCGAGAGCTTCGAGGCCGCCTCCTCGGAGCCCATGTGCAGGGGGTTTGCGATCGGCCGGTCCATCTACGGTGAGGCGGCCAGGCGCTGGCTCGCGGGTGAGGTTGAAGACGAGGATCTCGTATCCTCGGTCTCCGCATCCTACGGGCGGATGATCTCGCTCTGGAAAGAACGCGGTGCACACCGTGTCGGACAGGGTGCCACGGGATGAGCTGAGGGACGAAGACCGGTGGGGAAAGGAGGAGTCGCACAGAGATGGATCGGGTGCGCGTAGGGCTGGTCGGGCTCGGGAGGATCGGACGCTTCCACGCCGAGAACCTCGCGGGGCGCATCCCGCGGGCGGAGCTGGTGCGCGTCGTGGACGCGGACGAAGAAATCGCGCGGAAGGCCGCCCGCGAGCTCGGCGGGGTCGGGTGGTCCACCCGCTACGAGGACCTGCTCGAAGATCCCGGGATAGAGGCCGTGGTCATCGCCAGCCCGACGTCGCTGCACGCCGGGATGGCCGAGGCGGCCGCCAGGGCGGGCAAGCACGTCTTCTGCGAGAAGCCTCTCTCGCTCGACCTCGGGCGCACCTACGAGGTCGTCCGGACCGTCCGCTCGGCGGGCGTCAGGATGCAGGTCGGATTCCACCGCCGCTTCGACCCCGACTACCGCGCCGCGCGTGAGAAGATCGCCTCCGGCGAGGTCGGCGAGGTCTACCTCTTCCGCACCTCGCTCAGGGACATGCGCTCCCCCGGCTTCGAGTACATAAAAGGCTCCGGCGGCTTCTTCGCCGACGTGACGCTGCACGACTTCGACACGGCCCGCTGGATGATCGGGGAGATAGAGGAGGTGACCGCCTTCGGCGCGGCGCTCTCGGACCCCGGCTTCGAAGAGCTCGGAGACATAGACAACGCCGTCGTCGCGCTGCGCTTCGCCACGGGCACTCTGGGCATCATAGACAACAGCCGGGTCGCCGGATATGGCTACGAGTGCTCGAGCGAGGTCATGGGCTCGAAGGCCACGCTCAGGATAGACGACCACCGGCGCGTCTCCGTCCAGACGCTCACCCCCGGTCGGATGTGCCAGGACTACGTCTCGGATTTCGTCGAGCGCTTCGCCGAAGCCTACCGGAGAGAGATGGAGCACTTCGTCACCGTCGTCCGGGGCGAGTCCGCTCCGAAGCCCGACGGATCCGATGCCGCGGCGGCCTTCGCCCTGGCCCGGGCGGCCGAGTGCTCCTACCGGGAAGGCAGGACGGTGCGCCTGGCGCCCGTCGAGAGGGACGGAGGGATCCTCTACGAGGAGGTGGGTTAGGGGTGGGCGGGATCGGGGTCGGCCTCGTCGGCTACGGGTTCATGGGCCGGGTTCACTCGAACGCCTACCGGCAGGTCGCCCGCTTCTTCGACGTCGACCCGGTGCCGGCGATGCGCGTCCTCTGCGGCCGCAACGAGGCTGCGGTGCGCGAGGCCGCCCGCAGGCTCGGCTGGGAGGGCCACGAGACGAGCTACGAGCGGCTGCTCAGGCGCGAGGACGTACGGCTCATCGACATCTCCTCCGCCGGGGACACCCACTGCGAGTTCGCCGTCGCCGCCCTCGAGGCCGGAAAGCACGTCCTGTGCGAGAAGCCGCTCGCCAACACCCTCGACGAAGCGCGGAGGATGGTGGAGGCGGCCCGCAGGTCCGGTGCCGTGAACATGGTCTGCCACAACTACCGGCGGGTGCCGGCGGTGCGGCTCGCGAAGAGGCTGCTCGAGGAGGGGAGGCTCGGGGAGATCCGTCGCTGGCGCGCCGTCTACCTGCAGGACTGGCTCCTCGACCCCGGAGCACCGCTGACCTGGCGACTGAGGAGGGAGACCGGAGGGGCAGGACCGCTCGCCGATTTGGGATCACACCTCGTGGACCTCGCGCACTACCTCGTCGGCCCGGTGGCGCAGGTCGTCGGGACGGCCGGGACCTTCGTGAGAGAACGCCCGCTCCCCGAGGGGGACGGTATGGGTGAGGTGACGGTGAACGAGGCGGCGGCGTTTCTCGCGCGGTTTGAGAACGGGGCGATCGGCACCTTCGAGGTCTCCCCGCTCGTGCCGGGTCGCAAGGCCCACGAGTACTTCGAGATCAACGGTTCAAACGGGAGCATCGTCTTCGACCTGGAGAGGATGAACGAGCTTCGGGTCCATTTCGAGGACGAGGAACCCGAGACGGCGGGCTTCAGGACCATCCTGGTCACCGAGCCGGAGCACCCGTACATGGAGGGGTGGTGGCCGCCGGGACACACGATCGGCTACGAGCACACCTTCGTGCACACGGTGAAGGACCTGTTGGACGGCATAAAGGCGGGCGAGAGCCCCGTGCCGACCTTCGAGGACGGCTATCGCACCCAGGCGGTCATAGATGCGGTGGAGAGGAGCCTCGAGAGTGGCCAGTGGACGAAGCCGGAGATATACGGAGAGATAAGGCGATGAGTGTGGATAACCAGGAGAGGGTTCGTGTCGGGATCATCGGGGTAGGGGCGATGGGCACAAGGCACGCGGACAACCTCCACTCCCTGGTAGCCGGGGCCGAGGTGGCCGGGGTGACCGATGTCGACGAAGCGAGAGCGGGAGCGGTCGCCACCCGCTGCGGGGCGAGGGTCTTCCAGGACGAGCGGGCGCTCATCGAGAGCGTGGATGCGGTGGTGATCGCCTCCCCCGGCGACACCCACGCGGAGCTCGTCCTGGAGTGTCTGGAGCGCGGTAGACCCGTCCTGTGCGAGAAGCCTCTAGCGACCAGCCCGGATGACGCCCGCCGGATCGTCGAGGCGGAGGTCGAACTGGGGAGGAGGCTGGTGCAGGTCGGTTTCATGCGCCGCTACGACCGGCGGCATCTCGAGGTCAAACGGATGGCCTCGGAGGGCGCAATCGGGCGTCCACTCCTGTTCAAGGGGGTGCACCGCAACCCGGAGGTGCCGCCGTACTGGGACTCGGAGTTCGTCGTCTTCGACGCCGCCGTGCACGATCTGGACTCGGCCCGCTGGATGACGGGTCGGGAGATAGAAGAGGTCTACGTGCGCGGCGTGCACAACAGCTCGGCGCTGGATGAGGACACCCTCGATCTTCAGCTCATACAGCTCGTGATGAGCGGCGGATGTCTGGGAACGGTAGAGGTCTTCGTCACGGCGGATTATGGATACGAGGTCGGGGCGGAGCTCGTCTGTGAGCGGGGTTCGGTGCAGACCACCCTCCCGACCGACACGGTGGTGCGCAGGTCGAATGCAGTCTCCCACGGCGTCCACGGGAGCTTTCTCGAGCGCTTTCCCGAGGCGTACGTCGCCGAGGTCCGTGACTGGGTGGGATCGGTCGGAGAGGGCAGGCCGCCTGGCGGGGCGAACGCGTGGGACGGGTATGTGTCCACGCTTGCGACGGGAAGCTGCGCCACCTCGCTGCGCTCCGGCAGGCCGGAGAGGATCCCGTCCGTAGAGCGGCCCGCGCTCTACGAAGAGGGACTGGAGGTGTCCAGATGAGAGGCGGCAGACCCATCGCGGGGGCGCCGGTGTCGTGGGGGGTCATCGAGATCCCTGACTGGGGTTACCAGATGCCCGCCGAGAGGGTGCTCGAGGAGGCCGCCTCGCTCGGGCTCGAGGCGATGGAGGCTGGTCCTGAGGTCTTCCTCGGCCCGGATCCGGAAGAGGTATCGCGCACCCTCTCCCGGTATGGCCTCAGGTTGCTCGGCGGTTTCGTGCCCGCCGTGCTGCACAGGCCGGAGATCCTGGAGGAGGAACTCTCGTTCGTCGAGCGGCGGGCGCGCTTCTTCGAGGCGGCCGGTGCCGAGGTGATCGTCCTCGCCGCCTCGACCGGTTCGGAGGGCTACGAGGAGGTCGTGGAGCTGGACGAGGGTGGCTGGAGGACGCTCTTCGAGGGGCTCTCACGGGTCGAGGAGATCGCCGCCCGTCGCGGCCTCACGGTCGCGCTCCACTCCCACTACGGGACCGTCATCGAGCGCGATGAGGAGCTATGGCGCTTTCTGGAGGGTTCGGAGACTGGACTATGCCTGGACACCGGGCACCTGGTGATAGGGGGCAGCGATCCGGTCGAGGTAGCGAGGAGGGCCGCACGCAGGGTGAAGCTCGTCCATCTCAAGGACGTGGACCGGAGCCTGGCCAGACAGGTTGCGGACAGAGAGCTCACCTTCAAGGAGGCCGCCCGGCGCGGGATGTTCCGGCCGCTCGGCGAGGGGGATGTCGACGTGGCCGGGGTGGTGCGCCACCTGGAAGAGGGCGGCTACCCGGGCTGGTACGTGCTCGAGCAGGACACCGTCGTGGATTACGAACCGGACGTTGGTGGTGGTCCCATAGAGAACGTGAGTAAGAGCCTTTCATACCTTCAAGAAGAGATGGAGAAGGAGGTAAGCAGATGAGTGGGGAAAGGGAGATGATCCGGATGGAGATCAGCCGCAGGGATCTGCTGAAAGCTGGAGGTGTGGGTCTCGCCGGGGCTGCGCTGCTCGGAGCGGCTGGCTGCGGAGGCTCGCAGCAGGCCTCAAGCAGCAAGAGCAGTGGCAAACAGGGGCTTGTTAACCGGGATGAGATCCATATCGAGATGCCCACCCATATGATCCCACCCGATCCCAACACCGCCATCATGCAGAACGGGGCTGAACAGGCTTCGAAAGATCTGGGCGTCAGCGTCAAGTTCAGAGGGCCTGATCAGTTCAGCATGCCCGAGATACGTCAGATCTTCGAATCGGCGATAGCTTCGAACCCGAGTGGTATCGCTGCCACGTTGCCCGACGCCAGCGCTCTGGGACCCGAGATCCGCAAGGCGGTGAGCAAAGGCATACCCGTAGTGCTCTTCAACGCGGGCCTGGACTATTGGAAGAAGCTCGGTGCATTGACTTATTTCGGGCAGACCGAGTACCAGGCTGGCGTAGAAGCTGGCAAGAGGATGGCCAGGGCTGGGGTCACGAGCGCGCTCGTCATAAACCATCAGCAGGGACAGCTCACGCTGGAAACTAGATACCGGGGTGTCAAAGAGGGGCTCGGCGGCAACGTGAAGGAGGTGGCCGTCGACGGGTCGGATCCCACTAAGATGCGTAACGGGACGGCGAGTGCCCTCAAGCAGAACCCCGATGTAAATGGGTTGATCACCCTCGGTCCGGAGGCCGCCGTACAGGCTCTCGGCGCGATAAAAGATGTCGGGAGAGAGGGAAAGGTCAAAGCCGCCACCTTCGACATCTCTCCCGAGGTTCTCAAAGACGTACGCAATGGTAGGCTGTTGTTCGCCATCGATCAGCAGATGTTTCTGCAGACATATCTCTCCGTTGTTGCTCTGACCACGTACATACAGTATCTGTTGTCTCCGGTTGCGGCCGTGCCTACGGGTCCCGAGTTTGTGACGAAAGACATGGCGGACAAGTTCATCAAGCTGAGCAGGCAAGGAATCCACTAAGGGTGAGAATGCGGTGGCAGCGAGAGGCTGTCTTCGGGTAGCGTAGGTGCCACCGAAGTGCAGCCTGAGACTCTCCAATCAGCGGGAAAAGAGGAGCGAGACGTGATAGAGGAAGATGTAGATCGCGGGAACTTCAGCCGCAGGGATCTGCTGAAGGCTGGAGGCATTGGGATTGCCGGGGCTGCGCTGCTCGGAGCGGCTGGCTGCGGAGGCTCGCAGCAGGCCTCAAGCAGCAAGAGCAGTGGCAAACAGGGGCTCGTCAACCGCGGGGACATACACATCGAGTTCATTAGCCATGGTCCGGCTTCCGACCCGTTCTGGTCGGTGGTGATCAACGGGATTAACCAGGCCGAGAAGGATCTCGGGGTGAGCGTTAAGTATCGTGCTCCAGACACCTACAGCGTGCCCCAGATCCAGCAGAACTTCGACTCGGCCATAGCTTCGAACCCAAGCGGTATCGCGGCGACCGTCGCAGATGCCAGCGCGTTCGGCCCGAAGGTGAAGAAGGCGGTGAGCAAGGGCATCCCGGTGGTGATGCTGAACGCCGGGCTGGACGTCTGGCAGAAGCTCGGTGCCCTCAACTACGTGGGCCAGACCGAGTACCAGGCCGGAGTCGAGGCCGGGAAGAAGATGGCCCAATCGGGGGTGAAGTCGGCGCTCGTCATCAACCACCAGCAGGGTGTCGTCACGCTTGACCAGCGGTTCGAGGGCTTCAAGAAGGGCATCGGCGGAAACGCCAAGCAGATCGCGGTCAACGGCAACGACCCCACCGCGGTGCGCAACGGGGTGAAGACCGCCCTCAAGCAGAACCCGGGTGTGGATGGGCTGCTGACGCTCGGTCCCCAGGGTGCCCTGCCGACCCTGCAGGCGCTCAAGGGCAACAACAGGATAAAATTCGCCACCTTCGACCTGGCTCCGGAGATCCTCCGGGCGGTGAGGGACGGCAGGATGCTCTTCGCCATCGACCAGCAGCAGTTCCTGCAGGGGTATCTGCCGGTCCTGTTCCTCACAACCTACGTGCAGTATCTGCTGCACCCGATAGGCGTCGTGCCGACCGGTCCGGCGTTCGTCACCAAAGACAACGCGCAGAAGGTGATCAGCCTGAGCAAGGAGGGTATCCGCTAGGAGAGGGGACTTCGGTCCCCTCTCCACGGGAGAGGAGGAGGTTTGACGCTGATGGCGCAGACAGCTACGGCCGATGAGAGGGTACGTCAGGTAGGCTTCCTGCGCAGGTGGCTCACCCGGCCGGAGCTCGCGGCGGTTGCCGGGGCCGTCCTGGTCTTCGCCTTCTTCGCGATCGTCGCCGGGGACTCTGGTTTTCTGACGCTCGGGGGGGCGGCGAGCTACCTGGAGGTCGCGGCGCAGCTCGGGGTCGTGACCGTTCCGGTCTCGCTCCTGATGATCGCCGGGGAGTTCGACCTCTCGGTGGGTTCGATGGTCGGGGCGGCGGGGATGCTGATCGCGCTCGGGGTGACGCAGTTCGGATGGCCGCTCTGGCTCTCGATAGCGGCGGCGATCGTCTTTGCGGCTCTGGTGGGGCTGTTCAACGGGTACGTGGTCATAAAGACCAGGCTCCACTCGTTCATCGTGACGCTGGGGATGCTCTTCGCGCTGCGGGGGCTGACGATCGGGTTCACCCGGCTCATAACCAGCCGCACCCAGATAGGCGGGCTAGATTCCGCGACGCACGGCAGCCCTCTGCGGCCGATCTTCGCCGGGACGGTGGGGGGATTTCCGGTCTCGATCATCTGGTGGCTGGTCCTGGCCGCGATAGGGACCTGGGTGTTGCAGCGGACGGTCTTCGGCAACTGGACGTTCGGGGCCGGCGGGGACCCGGACGCGGCGCGCAACGTCGGGGTGCCGGTCGACCGGGTGAAGATAACGCTCTTCGTGTGCACGGCGGTCTCCGCGGCGCTTCTGGCGGCGATACAGGTTCTGGCGGCCGGTTCTGCAGACGTTCTCAGGGGAGAGAACCTGGAGCTGCAGGCGATAGCCGCCTCGGTCATAGGCGGGGTGCTGCTGACGGGGGGTTACGGCTCGGTGGTGGGCGCGCTCTTCGGGGCGCTCATCTTCGGCATGGTGCAGCAGGGCATCTTCTTCACCGGCGTCAACACCGACTGGTTTTTGGTCTTCGTCGGGGTGATGCTGCTGGTGGCCGTGCTGTTCAACAACTACATCCGCAAGCGGGCTTCGGAGGCCAGGTGATGATGAAAGAGACGACGCCCATCCTGGAGGCGAGGGGGGTCTCGAAGTACTTCGGCAAGGTCGTGGCGCTCGAGGACGTCTCGATGGGGGTGAGATCCGGGGAGGTGATGTGCCTGCTCGGGGACAACGGGGCGGGCAAGTCCACCCTGATCAAGATCCTCTCCGGCGTCCACCGGCCCGACCGTGGTTCGATCCTGGTCAACGGCGAGGAGGTCGTCTTCGACTCGCCGCGCGACGCCATAAGCCACGGCATCGCCACCGTCTACCAGGATCTGGCGATGATCCCGCTGATGGGCATCTCGCGCAACTTCTTCATCGGGCGGGAGCCGGTAAAGAGGGTGGGGCCGTTCAAGATGTTCGACGCGGCCAGAGCCGACCGCATCACCCGCGAGGAGCTCCGGAAGATCGGCATAGAGCTGCGCGATACCTCCCAGCCGGTCGCCACGCTCTCCGGCGGCGAGCGGCAGTCGGTGGCGATAGCCCGTGCGGTCTACTTCGGGGCGAAGGTCCTGATCCTCGACGAGCCGACCAGCGCCCTCGGGGTGAAGCAGGCGGCGATAGTTCTGCGCTACATCGCCCGCACCCGCGAGCAGGGCATAGGCGTCATCTTCATCAGCCACAACGTACACCACGCCTACGCCATAGGCGACCGGTTCACCGTCCTCAACCACGGGCGCAGCATGGGCACCTTCGAACGCGAAGAGATCAGCATAGACGAGCTCGAGCGGATGATGGCCGGGGGCGCGGAGCTCGAGAGGCTGAGCGCCGAGCTGCAGAAGATGGGGTCCGAGCCGCCGGCGGGCGAGAGACCCGAGTGAGAGAGGAGGAGGTGGTGCGATATGGGCACCGTGAGGCTCACGACGGCGCAGGCCCTCATCAGGTTCCTGTCCAACCAGTACACCGAGCGTGACGGCGTCGAGCGCAGGCTCTTCGGCGGGGTCTTCGGGATCTTCGGCCACGGCAACGTCGCCGGGATCGGACAGGCCCTGCACGAGTACCGCGACCTGATCACCTACTACCAGAGCCGCAACGAGCAGGCGATGGTGCACACCGCCGCGGCCTACGCCCGCCACAACAACCGCCTCCGCATGCTGGCGTGCACCACCTCGATCGGCCCCGGCGCGACCAACATGGTCACGGGGGCGGCGCTCGCCACCGTGAACCGCCTCCCCGTGCTGCTCCTGCCCGGGGACATCTTCGCCTCGCGCACCCCCGACCCCGTCCTGCAGCAGCTCGAGGCGCCCCACGACGGGACCCTCTCGGTCAACGATTGCTTCAGGCCCGTCTCGCGCTACTGGGACAGGATCTACCGCCCCGAGCAGCTCATCCCGGCCGCCCTCTCGGCGATGCGGGTCCTCACCGACCAGGCCGAGACCGGGGCCGTCACCCTCGCGATGCCCCAGGACGTGCAGGCCGAGGCCTACGACTTCCCGGAGGAGTTCTTCGAGAGGCGGGTGTGGCACGTACCGCGCCCGCTCCCGGACCGGGAGAGCCTGGAACGGGCTCTGGATCTCGTACGTGAGGCCCGGCGGCCCCTGATCGTGGCGGGGGGAGGCGTGATCTACTCGGAGGCCACAGAGGCTCTGAAGGGCTTCGCCGAGAGGACCGGTATACCCGTCTGCGAGACGCAGGCCGGGAAAGGCTCGCTGCCCCACGGCCACCCGCTCGACCTGGGCCCGGTGGGCCCGAACGGCTCGCTCGCCGCGAACCGCTTCGCCAGAGAAGCCGACCTCGTCATCGGCATCGGCACCCGCTACACGGACTTCACTACCGCCTCCAAGACCGCCTTCCAGAACCCCCGGGTGAGGTTCGTCAACATAAACGTCGCCGCCTTTGATGCGGCCAAGCACGCCGGCCTCTCGCTGGTCGGCGACGCGCGGGCCACCATCGAGACCCTCTCGGAGGCGCTCTCCGGGTACGAGGTCGAGGACTCCTACCGCGAGGAGGCCGCACGGGCCGTAGAGGAGTGGGACCGGGAGGTAGAGCGGCTCTGCAACCTCGGGCACGAACCGCTCCCGGCGCAGAGCGAGATAATCGGGGCGGTGAACGCCTTCTCCGGGCCCCGTGACGTGGTCGTCTGCGCCGCGGGCTCGATGCCGGGAGATTTGCTCAGGCTCTGGCGCACCCGCGACCCCAAGGGCTACCACGTCGAGTACGGCTACTCGTGCATGGGATACGAGATAGCCGGCGGTCTCGGGGTTAAGATGGCCGACCCCTCGCGCGAGGTCTACGTGATGGTGGGCGACGGCTCCTACCTGATGATGAACGCCGAGATCGCAACCTCCATCCAGGAGGGTTACAAGCTCACCATCGTCCTGGTGGACAACGCGGGCTTCTCCTCGATCGGCTCCCTCTCCCGCTCGGTCGGCGCCGAGGGCTTCGGCACCCACTACCGCTATCGCAAAGACGGCTCGATCGGACTCGATACCGAGGAATCCCCCGGAGAGGTGCTGCCCGTCGACCTGGCCAGAAACGCCGAGTCTCTGGGCGCACACGTCATACGGGCGAAGACCATGGGGGAACTCAAGGGCGCCCTGGCCGAGGCGAAGGAGGTGGAGAGGACCGTCGTGATCCACATACCCGCAGACCGCTACGAGGGCGTGCCGAACTACGAGTCGTGGTGGGACGTGCCGGTCGCCGAGGTCTCCGGCCGGGAGCCGGTACGAAAGGCACGCCGGGAGTACGATGAGAAAAGGCGCCTCCAGCGCCGCTACCTGTGAGGAGGTGGGTCTTTGCCGGAGATCGTCGTCCCCAGCCGCGCCGAGCCCGACCCGGACGGCACCCTCGTCCGGGTGACCCCGGAGTCCGCCGGGTGGGGCTGGGTGGGCTTCGAGGTCGTGAGGATCGAGGGTCCGGGGACCCTGAAACGCGACAACGAGGGCCAGGAGGTCTGCCTGGTGCCGCTCTCGGGGACCATCCGGGTCTCCGGGGAGGCGGGAAGCTGGGAAGAGGTGGGAGGCCGCAAGAACGTCTTCGACGGGCTCCCGCACGGCCTCTACCTCCCGCCCGACGTCTCCTACACCGTGGAGGCGACCGCGGGGCCGGCCGAGGTCGCCCTGTGCTGGTCCCCGGCCGAGCGTGGGGCGGACCCTCTGCTCGTCGGGCCGGACGACATAGAGGTCGAGCGGCGCGGGAGCGGCGCCTTCGAGCGGGAGGTGCGCCCCATCCTGATGGCCGACCGTCCCGCCGAGCACCTGCTCGTCGTCGAGGTCATCACCCCGCAGGGCCACTGGTCGAGCTACCCGCCGCACAAGCACGACGTCGAGGACCCGCCGCGTGAGACCTACCTGGAGGAGACCTACTACCACCGCATGAGGCCGGAGAAAGGCTTCGCGCTGCAGCGGGTCTACAGCGGGGACCGCTCCCTCGACGAGACGGTGAGCGTGCGCGACGGGGACGTGGTGCTGGTCCCGAAGGGCTACCATACCGTCAGCGCCCCGCCCGGCTACGACCTCTACTACCTCAACGTGATGGCCGGACCGGTGAGAGAATGGGCCGTAAGCAACGACCCGGACCACGAGTGGCTGCTGAAGTGATCCGGTAAGGAGAGGAGGAGCGATGCAGAAGACGCAGTGGAAGGTACGCAACCTGATCGGGGGGAAGTGGGAGGAGGGGGAAGAGCTCCCTAAAGAACCCGTCTACGACCCGGCAACGGCCAGGGTCATAGCAGAAACCCCACTCTCAGGAAAAGATGAGGTGGATAAGGCCGTGGCGGCCGCCCGAGAAGCTTTCGGAGGGTGGTCTTCGACCCCGGTTGTCGAGAGGGCGCGCATCCTCTTTCGCCTGAAGATGCTCATGGAGGAGAACTTCGATGAGCTCTCCTCTCTTGTCACCCTGGAGAACGGCAAGGACAAAAAGGATGCCTCAGGGGAGGTCAGGCGGGCGATAGAGGTGGTTGAGTTTGCCTGCGGGATGCCCACGCTCCTCATGGGGGAGACGGCAAGAGACGTGGCCAGGGGGATAGACAACGTCTCCTTTCGCTACCCTTTGGGGGTGGTGGCGGCCATCACACCGTTCAACTTCCCGTGCATGGTGCCGATGTGGACTTTACCCATAGCCATAGGAGCGGGCAACACCTACATCCTGAAGCCCTCCGAGAGGACGCCGCTTTGCTCGCAGAGGATAGCAGAGCTGCTCTTTGAGGCGGGGCTTCCGGAGGGTGTTTTCAACATAGTAAACGGAGCCAAAGAGGTGGTTGATGCCATCCTCGCCCACCCCGAGATAAAAGCCGTCTCCTTCGTAGGATCTCAGCCCGTAGCCGAGTACGTCTACAGAGAAGGATGCGCCCATGGAAAGAGGGTGCAGGCTTTAGCGGGAGCCAAAAACAGTATGATCGCCATGCCCGATGCCGTTCTGGAGAGAGCTGTCCCGAACATCATCTCCTCAGCGTATGGCAACGCAGGGGAGAGGTGTCTTGCAGGCAGCGTTCTTATAGCCGTAGGAAAAGAAGAAGAGCAAGACAGGCTCGTAGGAGCCATAAAAGAAGCGGCCTCTGCGATGAAGGTAGGGCCTGGATACGAAGAAGGATCGGAGCTTACACCCCTCATCCGGGAGAGCCACAGAGAGAAGGTACGCTCCTACGTCGATCTTGCAGAAAAAGAAGGAGCCGAAGTAGTACTCGATGGGAGGGTAGCGCCAAGAGAAGAAGGGTTTTTCTTTGGGCCCACGATCCTCGATCGGGTAACAGGGGAGATGCGGGTAGCAAGAGAAGAGATCTTTGGGCCGGTACTCTCCATAGTACGCGCCTCTGACCTCGACGAAGCCATAGAGTTCACCAACGCATCCCCCTTTGGCAACGCCTGCTCGATCTTCACCGAGAGCGGCTCAGCGGTGAGGCACTGGCGAGAGCGCATACAGGCCGGGATGCTCGGGGTCAACATAGGAGTAGCAGCACCCATGGCGTTCATGCCCTTCAACGGGATAAAGAAGTCCTTCTACGGGGATCTGCACGCCACGGGCAAGGATGGGGTGCGGTTTTTCACCGAGAACAAGGTCGAGATAGTCCGCTGGCTCTCCTAGAGGAGGATGAGGCAGAGGGACAAGGCGATCCGTGCCGGGCGCCGCAGGGAGGTCGCCCGGCACGGGGAATGGAGAGGGAGGGATCTTTGAGAGCCGGGCAGCTCGCCATCAACTCGCAGTGCACCGCCCACCGGAGCCTCGAGGAAGCTCTGGATGCCTACGCCGCCGCGGGGTTCAAGAACGTCGAGCCGCACCTGAACCTGGTGAAGGGCTGGCTCCAAGACGGGCACACGGTAGAAGAGGCGAGGGAGCTCTTCGAATCGCGCTCTCTGCGCGTCGTCGCGAGCTCCGAGCTCGAGATGATGTGCTTCGGCTCGCCGGACGCCCGGCTTCCCAACCTGAGGGCCAACGCCGAAAACGCCCGCCTCGTCCGCGAGCTCGGTGCAGGGGTGATGGTCGTCGGCACCGACGGTCCGGAGCAGAACTCCGTCGAGGCGCTGGACGCCGTGGCGGAGGCGGCGCGGGATCTGGCGGAAGCCACCGAAGGCCTGGGGGTGGACATCGCCATCGAGTTCAACTGGTCGCCGCTCGTCAGGAGCCTCTCGAGCGCGGTGCGGGTGGCGGAGATGGCGAATCACCCGCGGGTGGGCGTCCTCTTCGACGCCGCCCACTACCACGTTACCCCGACTAAGCTCTCTGATATCAACCCGGACTCGGTGAAGTGGATCAAACACGTCCACCTCGACGACATGCCCGACAAACCGGCGGACCTGACCCACCGCGACTTCGACCGGGTCCTGCCGGGAGAAGGGGTGTTGGATCTAGCCGGGATCATCTCGGCTCTGGAGGAGAGCGGCTACGAGGGCTACTTCTCCATCGAGCTGTTCAACGCTGATCTGTGGCGGCTGCCGGCCAAAGAGGCCGCCCGACGCTGCTACGAGAGCCTGCTGCCGCTGTGCGAGCGGCGCTAACCCTTGCGCCACTCCGGTGAGACGGCGACCTCCACCTCGACCGGGACCTTCGTGAGTATCTTCTCTCCGGCCCGCACCATCGCCTCCTTCATGCGTCTTGCCACCTCTTCGGCCTCCTCCTCGGGGCACTCCACGACCAGCTCGTCGTGGATGCAGTTGACCAGGCGGGCCTCGAGGTCCATCAGGTCGCGGCCGACGTAGCAGAGGGCGAGCTTGGTGATGTCCGCCGAGGTCCCCTGTATCGGGTAGTTCATCGCCTCCCTCCTGAGGGCGCCGCGGTCCTCCTGCGGCGAGGGAAGACCGAACTTCCTGAGCCTTCCGGCGAGCGTGCGCAGCCTCCTCTCCCGCAGGGCCCTCTCCGCGGTCGTCTGCAGGTAACCCTGTACCTTCGGGTAGCTGGCGAAGTATTCGTCTATGAGCCTGCGGCCGTGCTCCTCGTCTGTGCCGAGCTGGGCCGAGAGGCTCTTCGCCCCCCGGCCGTACATCAGCCCGAAGTTTATCCGCTTGGCCGCCGAGCGCTGCTCCCGGCTCACCTCCTCCGGCCGGATACCGTACATCGTGGCCGCGGTGAGCCGGTGCAGATCCTCACCCTCGTTGAAGGCCCTCAGGAACGCCGGATCCCCGGAGACCTCCGCGAGGATCCTCAGCTCTATCTGCGAGTAGTCGGCGATGACTAAAGTGTTGCCCTCCTCGGCGACGAAGCAGCTGCGGAACTCGTCCTCGTGCGGGATCTGCTGGATGTTGGGGTTGGTGCACGCGAGCCGCCCCGTGGGGACCCGGCACTGCAGGAAGCTGGCGTGGATGCGACCGGTCCTGGGGTGGATGTAGCCCGGGTAGGGTTCCAGGTAAGTGCCGAGCTTCTTCTGCAGCTCGCGGTAGCGCAAAAGCGCCCGCGCGGCCGGGTGGTCGACCCCGAGCAGCGTCCACACCCGGGTGTCCGGGAGCTCTATGCCGAGGGAGCGGAAGGCCTCCATCACCTGCTGCGGGCTGTTCAGGTTGAGGCTCGGCCCGAGTCCCTCCAGCGGGAGGACACCCTCCGGGGGTGGGAAGAACGACTCCAGCTCTGCCGCCGCCTCGTCCCTCCTGCGGCGTATGGTCTTCTCGAGCTCCCTCCAGCGGGAGAGGTCCAGCCTGATGCCGGCGAGCTCCATCTCCGCTATGGCCCCGACCGCCCCGAACTCTATGCGTGCTATCCGGCGCAGCCTCTCTTCGGCGAGGTGCTCCGCGAGCACCTCGCGCAGCGGGAGGAGCACGGCCGCGTCCTTCGCCGCGTAGCGCAACTGCTCCTCGGAGAGCTCGCCGGACCAGTCCTCCCGGCGAGCCTCCTTGTCCACCTCTTCCTCCAGGTAGCGCTCGGCTACGGCCTCCAGCGCGTAGGAGGATCCCTGCTGGCCGCCGTCGAGGAGCTGCGCGGCGAGCATGGTGTCGAAGATGGGGTGGAGCCTGATCCCCTGCCCGGCGAGGAGGAACTCGTAGTCGAACTTCGCGTTGTGCAGGACTTTCTCTGGGCCATCCTCGAGGAGGTGCGCGAGGGGCGAGAGGTCCCCCACCTCGAAGACGTCCACGACGAAGGTCTTCTGTGGGGTGGCGAGCTGCAGCAGACGCAGCCGGCCGTCGCGCGGGTTCAGACCCGTCGTCTCCGCGTCCACACCGACCACCGGGGCACCCGCGATCTCGCTCGCGACGGCCTCGAGTTCGCCCCTTTTCGTTATCAGGGTGTGCCCGGAGAGTCCCTCCATGCGGGAGATTCTAGCAGCGGGACACGGGGATACGTTCGGTTGCCGCTCCTGATAGGGTACACTCTCTTTCGAGATGGGCGGTTCCTTCAAGATAGGACGGGCCTTCGGCATCGACATACAGGTCCACTGGACCTTCTTCCTGCTGCTGCTCGTCTTCGGATATTCGGCCTACAGCTCCTCGGGCAGCCTCGCCGCAACCCTGATCACGATAGGGCTCATCATCGCGCTCTTCGTCTTCGTGCTGCTGCACGAACTGGGTCACTCTCTGGTTGCCCAGAGGCTCGGCATCGAGATCCCGGATATAACCCTCCTGCCGCTCGGCGGGCTCGCCCGGATGAAGAGCATGCCGGAGAGGCCCATGGACGAGGTGAAGATCGCGATAGCCGGTCCCCTCGTGAACGTCGTGCTGGCGGCGATCTTCTTCGTCGCTTCTCTCGGCTTCGGCGGGGGAGAGACGACCGGTACGCCGGGTATCATGCCCAACAGGGGCACGGCGGGTCAGATACTCGAATACCTCGCCCTGACGAACCTGGCCCTCGCGCTCTTCAACATGATCCCGGCGTTTCCGATGGATGGAGGCAGGGTACTCCGGGGGCTCCTCGCGACCCGCCTGGGCAACCTGAGATCCACCGAGATCTCCGCCTCCATCGGACAGTTCTTCGCGTTCCTCTTCTTCCTGGGCGGCATCTTCACCGGGCGCTTCCTGCTCGCGCTCATCGCGATCTTCATCTTCTTCGGTGCCGGTGGAGAGGCTCAGATGGTGCGCCAGCGGGAGACGATGCGGGGGCTCTCCGTGTCCGACGTGATGGGTTCGAGGCGCCGCACCGAGACGGTGAGCCCCTACCACACCTTCGGACAGGTGCTCGACGCCGTCATCCACGGCTACCAGGAGGACTTCCCCGTCGTCGACGAGGACGGAACCCTCGTCGGCATGATAACCCGCAACGAGATCCTCGCCGCCGCCCACTCTCCCGACCGCTACGCGACGGTGCGTGACCTGATGCGCACCGACTTCCCCACCGTCACCCCTGAGGCCGACCTCTTCCAGGAGGGGCAGAGGCTCCTGCAGGAGAGCGGGATGCGGGCCATCCCGGTGGTGAGCGCATCCGGGGAGCTCGTCGGGATGCTTACGATAGAGGATATCGGGCAGGCGAACCTGCTGCGCGGCATGGACCACCGGAAGGGATTCTGAAGGGAGAAAGAGGTTGCGCATCGTCTCGCTGCTCCCGGCCGCTACCGAGATGGTGGCCCTCGCCGGGGCCGAAGACGAGCTCGTCGGCGTCACCCACGAGTGCGACCATCCGCCCGGGGTGCGGCGTCTTCCGAAGCTCACCTCCACTCCGGTAGACCCCTCCCGCATGTCGAGCGCGGAGATAGACGCGGCCGTGAACAGGCTCTCCGACGAGGGGAGCGTCTACGTGCTCGACGCCGGGCTCCTCGCGCGCCTGAGGCCGGACCTCGTCCTCACCCAGGGCCTGTGCGAGGTGTGCGCCGTCTCACCCTCGCTCGTCGAGGAGGCGGTCTCGGGGCTACACCCGCGCCCTGCCGTGTTCTCGATGGACCCACGCTCGCTCGGGGAGGTGCTCGAAGATGCGCTCGCCGTCGGGGAGGCGGTGGGCCGGGCGGAGGGGGTGCGCGGCAGGGTCGCTGCACTGCGGGAGAGGCTGCGCCGCGTCGGGGAGGCGACTTCCTCCCTCCGGCCGGTTCGTGTGGTGTGTCTCGAGTGGCTCGATCCTCTCTTCGGCGCCGGACACTGGGTGCCTGAAATGGTGAAGATCGCCGGCGGAGAGGAGGCCGTCTCGGAGCCGGGCGAGCCCTCGCGTCGCATCGGTTGGGAGGAGGTCGTACACTCTTCTCCCGACGTCCTCGTGTTGATGCCCTGCGGCTTCGACGCGCGCCGGGCCGCGCGCGAGGGACGGATTCTCACACGCCTGCCCGGCTGGGAGAGCCTGCCGGCCGTCGCTCAGGGGTGCGTGTGGGCGGTGGACGCGAACTCGTATTTCAGCCGCCCCGGACCCAGGCTCGTCGAAGGGGTAGAGCTGCTCGCCTCCATCCTCCACCCCGGGGTATTCCCCCCACCGGATCCGAGACGCGCCGTGCCGCTCGCCCACCCCGCATGGAGCACGTTCGTGTGAGCGGGTCGGCCCGGAGGGCGCGTACAATACCCCGGTATGAGATCCTGCGGGGAAGATCCGAGGGGGGCTTGATGAACGCCATAGGTGTAGACATCGGGGGTACCAAGATCGCCGCGGGCGTCGTCTCACCTGAGGGCAAGATACTGAACGAGGTGCGCTATCCCACGCCGGCTTTCCGGGAGAGGTTGCTCTCGAGCATCGCCGCCGCCATCCGGGAGGTCGGGAGCGGATACGAGGTGGGGGGCGTGTGCCTGGCGGTCCCGGGGTTCGTATCGACCCGGGAAAACAGGGTCATAACAGCCCCCAACCTGGAGGTCATAGAGGGGATACCACTGCGGGAGGAGCTCGGGGGCAGGGTGGGGCTCCCGGTGACCGTCGAGAACGACGCGAACGCCGCGGCCTGGGGAGAGTTCCGCTTCGGCTCCGGCGAGAGGTGCGAGCACCTGGTGTTCGTGACGCTCGGCACCGGGGTGGGCGGTGGCGTGATCTCGCACGGCGTGCTTTTGCGCGGGGCGCAGGGGGCTGCCGGGGAGCTCGGGCACGTGACCGTTCAGGCGACGGGGCCGCGCTGCAGCTGCGGCAACCGGGGTTGCCTGGAGACGCTGACCTCCGGCACGGCGATCCGTCGCCGGGCCCGGGAGGTGGCGAGCGAGATGCCCCACTCGGCGCTCGGGCGCCTCGCCGTCGAGCGGGACGTGCTCGGCGAGGACGTGCTCCGGCTTGCGCGTCGGGGGGACGAGGCGGCTTTACAGGTTCTGCGCGAGGCCGGGAGGTGGCTCGGGATAGGGCTCGCGGCCTTCGTCAACATCTTCAACCCGGAGGTCATCGCCATAGGAGGCGGCGTCTCGGAGGCGGGAGAGCTCATCCTGGAGCCGGCGCGCAGGGAGGTGTGGCTGCGGGCGCGCTCCCCCTCGCGCGAGCTGGTGCGGGTGCGCGAGGCCACCCTGGGGCCCGAGGCGGGGGTGCTTGGTGCGGCCGCGCTCGCCAGGGACGAGGAGGGAGCCCTGGTGCTGGAGAACGGCGGCGCCTCCGATTCCTCCTGAGCCGGGACTTCCGTGCGGGACGTATTCGCCGAGATCGAGGCGCTCGTCGCCCGGGCCGGGACCCACCCGGTCTGGGGCTACGCCCACTGCCTGAGGGTCTACGAGACCGCCCGCTCCCTCGCGCGCGAGGAGGAGCTCGATCACGACGAAGAGGCGCTCTTCCTCGCCGCCCTGCTGCACGACATCGGGCTCTACCGGGCCTACAACCTGAGGGAGGGCCGGGACCACGCGGAGCGATCCGCCTCGGTGGCCACCCGTATCCTGCGCGACCGCAACTTCCCGGAGGAGCGTATCCTGCTGGTCGCCGACGCCATAGAGCACCACCCGCCGGGGCGCGCTCCCGGCTCCTCGGCGGAGTCGCTGCTCCTCAAGGACGCCGTGATCCTGGACTATCTGGGCAGTATCGGGCTCGCGAGGATCTTTGCGATGGTGGGCCTCGAAGAGGACGTCCCCGACATCTTGGCCGCGTTCCATCACGCGCAGGAGCTGCGCCGCCGGCTCCCGCGCCTGCTGCGCTTCGCGACGAGCCGCAGGATCGCGCTCGACCGCTGTATGGAGATGGACCGGTTCTTCGGGAGCTTGAAGGACTCTTCGCGCGGGGGGAAGCTCCTCTAGCCCGCGTAGTGCGAGTAGAGGACGTAGGCCCCGGCGGCCAGGCACAGCGCCCCTACGAGCGTCATCCTGAGGCCCGCGACCACGTGTACCCCGCGCTCGGAGAGGGGCCCGATGCCGCCGCGCTGTCCCCTGCCGCCACGCAGCAGGGCGCCCAGGCCGAAGCCGAGCGAGATCAGACCGAACACCACCAGGAATCCTCCCGCTGCGGCGGCGAAGGACATCGCCAGCCTTCCTACGGGGAGCCTTCAGCTTCGTCCATGCGCTCGAGGAGCGCGGTGAACACCGCATCCCCGCGCAACGCGGCGAACTCCGGGGCGTTCTCGAAGTAGCTTCTGTCCCGCTCCCCGGCTTCGATCGCGCGCCGCATCAACCTCAACGCGCCCTCTCTGTCTCCCTGCCCGGCCTTGAGCCCGGAGAGCGCGGAGAGCGCCGGGGCGTAGCCGGGGTCGGAGGTGAGCGCGCGCTCGAGCAACCGTTCGGCCATCGCCTCGTCCCCGGCCGAGTAGTAGAGCCCGGCGTAGGAGTGGAGGGCGCGCGGGTTGTTCGGGTCTCTCTTGAGCGCCTCCATGAACTGCTCCTCGGCCTCGGAGATCCTGCCGCGCCGCTCGTAGATGAGACCGAGTTCCACCCGCGCTTCCGGGTCTTCCGGGTCGAGGGTGAGTACGGCCCGGTAGGCCTCCTCTGCCCCGGCGTCGTCATGCAGCGCCGCCCGCACCTCGCCGAGCGTGTAGAGGTGGCGTACCTCGTCGCGTCCCAACGCCACCGCTTCCTCCGAGAGCGCGAGGGCCTCCTTGAGGTTCCGGTTCTCCGCCAGGTAGTGGGCCGCGAGCTCGTCTCGCAGCTCCGGGGATCCGGGGCACTCTTCGAGCCCTCGCCGGAAGGCCGCCTCGGCCTTCTCCCGCTCTCCGTTGCGGTCGTGGCAGATGCCCAGGTTGGCGTGCGCCTCCCACCACGAGGGGTTTTGCGAGATCACACCCTCGTAGCCGGCGACGGCCTCCTCGTAGCGGCCGAGCATGTCGAGGGCGTTCGCCCGGTAGGTGAGCGCGGCGCTCCTCTGCTCCTCGCTTCCGGCCGCTTCCGCGGCGGATTCGAAGAAGCCCAGGGCGTCGGCGTACTCCCCGGCGTCGAAGAGGGTGAGCCCGGCCTCGATGAGGACGTCGGCGTCCTCCGGGTTGGCCGAGGTCCAGCGCTCGAAGGTCGCGCGGGCGAGTTCGGGCTCGCCCATCAGCCCGTAGTAGCGGCCGAGCTCGACGTAGGCTTCCGGTAGCTCGGGGTCAGCCTCTATCGCGCGTTCCAGATGGTGGACGACCTTGAACGGCTCCTCGCGGCGCATCGCCAGGAAGGCGAGGTCGATGTGCGGGGCGGCCCACTCCGGGTCCAGCGCGAGGGCCTCTCTGAAGCGTTCTTCGGCTTCTTCGAGCCTCCCCAGGTTCATCAGCGCCCGCCCCACGGCCTCCACCGCCTCCGGGTTGCCGGGGTCTTCCGCGAGGGCCTGCTCGAAGCGGGCGAGCGCCTCCTCCACGAGACCCTCCTCGGCGAGGGTCTCACCCTGCTCCAGAAACTCTTCGTAACCCATCATCCCAATTAAACCAGATGGCGTGGAGCTTGGGCGCCGCGGGCGGTTAGAATCTCTCGCCGTAGGTTCCGACGAAGGAGGGTGCCTTGAAGAGGACCCCGGTGATAAGGCGGCTCGAGATCCGCTACCGCGATCTCGACCCTTACGGGCACGTCAACAACGCGGTCTACCTGGAGTTCTTCGAGACGCTGCAGTTCGCCTACTGGCGGCGTCTGGCGGAGAACCTGGGGGTGGAGCTCGAGACCGGGGACCTCCCGGGGGCCCGGCACGTGGTCGCGGAGAACCGGGTGCGCTACGTCTCGCCGGTCTTCCTCGACGACGAGCTCTACGGGGCGGCGAGCATCTCCTCGGTGGGGAACCGCTCGTACACGATGGAGTACGAGCTGCGCGTCGGTAAGGGCTTCGAGGAGGGTGAACTCGCCGCCGAGGGGAGTGCGGCCCACGTCTTCTACGACCCGGAGGCCGGAAGTTCGCGCCCGCGCCCGGACTGGTTCCTCTCGGCGGTCGCGGAGCTGGAGGGTGTTCCGGAGGCGGATCTGCTCCGCTAGGCTCTTCGATGGACCTGGGCCGGATCAGCTCCTACGGCGAGCCGGGGGCGATCGTCTACCGTGCGGATTGCGTGGAGTTCATGCGCCTCGTGCCGCCGGGGTGTGTGGACATGGTCTTCGCGGATCCTCCCTACCGACTCTCCTCGGGCGGGGTCACGGTCAGGGGCGGCAGGCTCGCACCGGTGGACAAGGGGGAATGGGACCGCCCGAGGGGTTTGCGCGAGGATTACGCCTTCGACCTGCGCTGGCTCAGGGGGGTGCGGCGCATACTCAAGCCGGACGGCACCGTCTGGATCACCGGCACCCACCACAACGTCTTCTCGGTCGGCTTCGCGCTTCTCAGGCTGGGTTTCAGGATCATACAGACCATAGTCTGGGAGAAGCCCGACCCGCCCCCGAACGCGCTGCACACCGCCTTCACCCACGCGCACGAGCTCCTGGTGTGGGCCTCGCGGAGCCGATCGGCGCGCTACACCTTCAACCACGGGGTTTTCGAAGGTTCGGGGGCGTCATCCTCCCCTCTCACCTCCGTCTGGCGCATCCCGAGCGCCCCGCCCGCCGAGAGGCTCTGCGGCTACCACCCGACCCAGAAGCCGCTACGCCTCGTGCGTCGGACGATACTTGCCTCCACGCGCGAGAAGGAGCTCGTCTTCGACCCCTTCTGCGGCTCCGGGACGACGGCCGTCGCCGCCAGAGAGCTGGGGCGCGCCTTCGTCGGCACCGAGCTCGAGGAAGAGTTCTGCACGCTCGCCGCCAGGCGCATCGCCGCCTCCAGATGGGGAGACGCCCTGCACCGCGTTTGACAGCCGCCCCCCAGGAGACTAGGCTTGGCGTAGCGGATGTGACTATACATCTTTTCTGGGGGTGTCATGGAGGAGAGCGTGGTAGGACGGGAAGGGCTTCCGGAGGACATCGCGGAGATCTTCAGCCTCGAGGGCAAAAAGGCCGCCGTCACGGGGGCTGCATCGGGCCTCGGGCGGGCGATAGCGCTCGGGTTCGCGCGCTTCGGGGCGGACGTGGTCTGCCTGGACATCAACCTGGAGGGCGCGGAGGAGACGGCGGAGCAGATCTCGAAGCTCGGCCGGGAGAGCACGGCGGTCGCGGTGGACGTGCGCGACTGGGAGGGGGTACGCTCTGCGGCGGGGGAGACCGGGAGGTGGGCCGGGCGGTTGGACATCGCCGTCAACGTCCCCGGCATCAACCGGCGCAAGCCGGTGCTGGAGCTCGAGCCGGAGGAGTTCGACGCCGTCCTGGACGTGAACCTGCGGGGTCTCTTCCACTGCTCGAAGGCCTTCGGTGAGCTCATGGTCCGCGGCGGGGGAGGCGGCAGGATCATCAACATGGCCTCCATCTTCGGGCTCGTGGTGATGCAGCGGCAGGCGGCCTACGCGGCGAGCAAGGGGGGCGTGGTGCAGCTGACGCGGGTGCTCGCGCTCGAGTTCGCCCCGCACGGCATCCTGGTCAACGCGCTCGCCCCGGCGTACTTCACCACGCCGCTCGTGCGGCAGGTGATGGAGGACACCGCGTGGTACGAGGACGTGGTGCGGCGGGTGCCGATGGGCCGCTTCGGTGAGGTATGGGAGATAGTCGGGCCGGCGGTCTTCCTCGCCTCCCGCGCCTCGAGCTTCGTGACCGGGAGCGTGCTTTTGGTGGACGGCGGCTGGACCGCGCAGTAGCGGCTGTTCACGGGACCGCCCGTAGTATAAAAGGGCGGCGACGCCATGGGCATAGCTGGAGACATAGCGCTCATCATCGTCGCCGCCTTCTTCGGCGGCCTGATCGCCCGCAGGCTCGGGCTGCCCCTCATCCTGGGCTACATCGCGGCCGGGGTCGCCGTCGGGCCGAAGACCGGCGGGCTCACCGTCGGTAGCGCCCACGAGATAGAGCTGCTCGCCGAGATCGGCATAGCGCTCCTTCTCTTCGCGATCGGGCTCCACTTCCCGATCGACGAGCTCAGGCCCGTGAAGCGCATAGCGTTTTTGGGGACGCCGCTGCAGATCCTGCTCACGCTCCTCTTCGGCTACGGGGTGGCGAGCCTCTTCGGGTTCGGGTGGCTCGAGGCGGTCTGGTTCGGGGCTCTGATCTCGCTCTCGAGCACCGCGGTCGTGCTGAAGACGCTGCAGGAGCAGGGGGTGATGAACACCCTCTCCAGCCGGGTGATGATCGGGATGCTCGTCGTGCAGGATCTCGCGGCGATACCCTTTCTCGTCCTGCTGCCGGAGCTGCGGAACCTGCAGAAGGGCCTCCCGGAGCTCGGGCTCTCGGCGCTCGAGGCGGCGGCGTTCGTCGCCGGGATGGCGGTCTTCGGCAGCCGCGTCTTCCCCTGGTTGATGGAGCGAGTGGCGCGGTGGAACTCGCGGGAGCTCTTTCTGATCGCGGTCGCCGCCGTCGGGCTCGGGGTGGGGTACGCGACCTACTACGTCGGGCTCTCGTTCGCCTTCGGGGCGTTCGTCGCCGGGATAGTCCTCTCCCGCTCGGACTACAGCCACCAGGCGCTCGCGGACATCGCCCCCCTGCGCGACGTGTTCGCGATGCTCTTCTTCGTCTCGGTCGGGATGCTCCTCGACCCCGCCTTCGTCTGGCACCACGTCCCGCTCGTCGCCGCCGCGGTTCTTCTGGTCTTCGTGGGCAAGGGAGCCATCCTCGCCGGGGTGACCCGCGTCTTCGGTTACGTGAACATAGCCCCCTTCGCGGTCGGGCTCGGGATGTTCCAGGTCGGGGAGTTCTCGTTCCTGCTCGCGCAGGCCGGGGCCTCGAGCGGGGCGCTATCTGAGAAGATGTACTCGACCTCGCTCACGGTGGCCGTCCTGACGATGGCCTTCACCCCGCTCGCGGCGCGCACGGCCCCCGTCCTCTACGGGCTCTGGCGGCGGCGGTTCCCGGCCACGGAGCCCGCGATGAAGGTGGAGCTGCCGGAGGGTGAGCTGCGGGAGCACGTGGTCGTCGTGGGGTGCGGGCGGGTCGGGACCTTCGTCTCGCGCATGCTCCGGCGGCTCGACCAGCCGTTCGTCGTGCTGGACATAGACCCGCAGAAGGTCGAGGCGGCCCGCGAGGAGGGGCTCCCCGTCGTCTACGGG
Organism: Rubrobacter sp. M3-4; assembly: GCF_059772285.1. Lineage (NCBI taxonomy): Bacteria > Bacillati > Actinomycetota > Rubrobacteria > Rubrobacterales > Rubrobacteraceae > Rubrobacter > Rubrobacter sp. M3-4. Next base: position 40,607 of record NZ_JCBAJP010000001.1, on the reverse strand, counting down.
GACGCCACCTCCGGGGAGGTGCTCGAGGCGGTGGGGATAGAAGATGCGCGGCTGGCAGTCGTGACGGTGCCCGACGTGATCGGGGCGCGCCTCGCCGTGCAGCGCATCAGGTCGCTCAACCCCGGGGTGCGCATCGTGGCCCGGTCGGCGAGCGTCGAGGAGCTTGAGGAGCTGGGGCGTCTCGGGGTCTACGAGGCGGTCCAGCCCGAGTTCGAGGCCGGGATAGAGCTCGCCCGTCAGGCGCTGGTGCAGCTCGGGATAGACGCCGGGGAGATACAGCGCTTCTCGGACACCGTGCGCCGGGAGCTCTACGCGCCGATGGCCCGGAGGGGCGGGGGCGGGATGCTCCCCCAGCTCCGGCGTGCCTCGCAGCTGATAGAGACCGAGTGGGTCTCGGTCCCGGAGGGGAGCCCCCTGGCCGGGAGCACGATCGGGGGGCTCGGGGTGCGCGGGAGGACCGGGGCCTCGATCGTCGCGCTGGTGCGGGGCGAGGATGTGATCACCAACCCCGGGCCCGGGGAGAGGCTGTGCCCCGGGGACATGCTCGCGGTTCTCGGCACCCCGGAGCAGCGGGCCTCCTTCGTGGAGCTCGCCCGCAGCCCGGTGTGAGGACCCTAGCGGAACCCCGGCAGGATCTCACGCTCGTAGAAGCGGAAGAAACCCTCCTGCTGCGGGCCTATCTGCTGGATGTAGATCTCGTCGTAGCCAGCCTCCAGGTACTCGCGGATCATCTGCCGGTGACGTTCGGGGTCGGGGCCACACGGGACGGCCTCGGCGACCATCTCCTCGGTCACTAGCGAGCTGGCCTGCTCGAAGTGCGCCGGGGTGGGCAGTTCCTGGGCGAGCTGCCCGGGGAGCTGTTCGTTGGGCCACAGCCGATGGGCCGTCCTGCGAGCCTCCTTCTCGTCCTCGTCCCAGCAGACCTTCGCCCCGCCGTGGGCCGGTTTGTCCGCACCGCCCGAGGAGCGGAAGAGCGAGACCAGATCCCCCTCCGGGGAGGCACCGCAGTATCCGTCACCGATCCTGCCCGCGAGCTGGGCCGAGGCTTCACCGAACCCCGAGACGAGGATCTTCGGCGGCTCGTCGGGGAGGGTGTAGAGGTGGGCGTTCTCGACGGTATAGTATCTTCCGTGGTGATCCTTGACACCTCCTTCCCAGAGGAGGCGTATCACCTCGATGGCCTCCTCCAGCATCTCCAGCCGTACGTCGGCGGGGGGCCAGCGGTCGCCGAGGATGTGCTCGTTCAGGTTCTCGCCGCTTCCCACGCCGAGGGAGAACCTGCCCTTCAGCATCACCTGGGAGGTCGCGGCGGCCTGGGCTATTATGGCCGGATGGATGCGCATCGTGGGGCAGGTCACGCCGGTGGTGACCGGCAGAGAGGTCGCCTGCGAGAGCGCTCCGATCACCGACCACACGAACGGACTGTTGCCCTGCTCGGAGTTCCAGGGGTGGTAGTGGTCGCTGATCCAGAGCCCCTCGAAGCCCGCCTCCTCGGCCATCCTCGCCTGCTCGAGAAGCTCGGCGGGACCGAATTCCTCACAGGAGAGGAAGTATCCTATCTTCGCCATACCTTTTCTCTCTTTTCGCTCGCGGACGTGTCCTTTGCTTACCCTCCGGGGCGCCGCTCCAACCACACATCTTCCGCGGCTTGCGGCGCATCCGGTGGTACTTTAGGCTGGAGAACATGGCGACCGAGATGACCGAGGAGTTGTCCACCGGTATCCTGCTGCGGGAAGATGCATACACCATGAAGGGGCGGGTCTGGCCCGACCTGAGAGACGTGCGTGGAAAGGTGTGGCTGGGGTGATGAGGGACTCGGATCTCACGGGGACGGGGAGCAGGCCGGCCCGCTACTGGCTCGTGGTGAACGAGGAGGGGGACGTCATGCGTCCGCTCACCCTGGACGCCTCCGGTAAAGAAGCCCTGCCGGTCTTCAGCTTCGAGGAGGAGGCCGAGATGTTCCTCTGGCGTGCCGGGCTCGAGGATGGATGGCACACCAGGGAGAGCGGGGCGGAGGAACTGAGGGTGTTGTTGCAGGAGGGCGATGGGATCGGGCTCGTCGCCCTCGACCCCCTGCCCGAGATGATAAGCACCTCCACGGTCGAGCTGGTGTGTGTCAGCGCGGAGCGCTTCGTGGAGCGTCTTCGCAGGAGAGGGCGCAGCCCGGAGGGGAGAGGGGCCTCTTGAGCGGTCGGCGCGGCGACGAAGGAGAGATGCCCGGAGAGGCGTTGAGACGCGGCATCTTTTCCTCCCGCTTCACGCGCGGGGCACCTCTGGCCGTCATCATGGTCGTGGTACTGCTCGCCGCCTACCAGGTGCTGCCGGTCCTGAAGGTCATAGTGGTCGCGATGCTCGTCGCGCTGGTGCTCAGGACGATCGTCAACGCCCTCGAGGATCTCGGCGCCCCGCCGCTGGTCTCGGTCCTGATCTTGATCCTGATCATCGCCGGGCTCGGCGCGCTCGTCGTGCTGTTCGTCGTTCCGAACCTGGTGCGCGAGGTGCAGACCCTGATCTCGAGCCGGGGGCCCGGCACCCTCAACTCGCTCGAGAACCTGCTGAACAACCTTCCGTTCTCCTTCGACACCTCGCGTTTGCTCGAGCGTCTGCAGAGCTCGCTCTCGGGCATCGTAGGTTCCGTCCCGAGCCTCATCAGCACGGCGACCTCGTTCGTGGTGGCGGTCATAGGGACCGCATTCCTCTCGATCTACTTCGCGATAAGCCCGCGCACCTACGTCTCGGGTGTCCTGAGGATCGTGCCCCGCGAGCACCGGCGGGAGGTCGAGGCTTTCATCTACCGGGTGGGAGATCGGCTGAGGGGGTGGGTCGTAGGCACGGTGATAATCGCGAGCTTCATCGGCGTGGGGGGCGGGGTGGGCCTCTGGATACTGGGCGTCCCCCTCGCCCTCACCTTCGGCATCCTGGCCGGCCTTCTGGACATCATCCCGTTCTTCGGGTCGATACTCGGCGGGTTGCTGCCCGCCCTGCTCGCCCTCACGATCTCGCCGGTGAAGGCCCTGGAAGTCGTCGTCCTGTTCTTCATCCTCAACCAGATCGAGGGCAACCTGCTTCAGCCGAGGGTCATGGGACAGCAGATAAAGCTCCCGGAGGGTGTGATCATCGTATCATTTCTCGTGATGGGGACGCTGATAGGCCCGGTCGTCGGCACGCTCATCGCGGTGCCGACCGCGGTGCTGGTGGGGGTCATCCTGGATGAGCTGACCGACCCCGTAGAGGAGGCCAGCGGTGAGGAAGAGGCTGGAGAAGCGGTGAAACCTTCTTCCGGAGAAGGGCCTTGACCGAGTTACTCTCGGACATCAGGGTTGCCTTGTGCCGGGAGGCCCTGGTCCGGGTCGTCTTGAAGGTTCGGGAGAACGACCTCCTCGGGCTCGCCGGACAGCTGGCTTATTCCTTCCTGATCTCCTTCTTCCCCTTCCTGATCTTCATAGTCTCGCTGGCCGGGCTGGCCGTGAGCAATCCTCAGACCGCCGTGGAGCGTCTGATCCACCGCACCTCGGGGTTCCTTCCGGAGGAGGCGACGACGCTTCTTGCGACCTACGTCTCGCGTACCCTGCAGCACACCAGCACCAGCGTACTCGTCGGTGGCATCCTGGGCACGCTGTGGCTGGGCTCCGGGGCGGCGATCGCGATCACCAAGGCCGCCAACCGGGCCTACGACCTGAGGGAGAACCGCCCTTTCTGGAAGCTGCGGGGGATCGCCGTCCTGATAGCCCTCGGGTTCACCGTCATGATGACGGTGCTGACCCTGGTGGTCTTCAAGGTGCTGGTCTACGCGCAGGGGGCTTCGGGCTCCCACGCCCTGCTGCGCTACTGGAACGTCGGGCGCTGGTTGCTGGCGTTCGTGGTCGTCACCCTGGCGCTCGACGTGGTCTATTATCTCGCTCCGAACGCGCACATGCGTTACAGGTGGGTGACCGCGGGAGGGCTCATCGCCACCGTCCTCATGTTCGTCATGAGCGGGGCCCTGAGCTTCTACGTGACCAACCTGGGCAACTACGGCCGTATTTACGGGCAGCTCGGGACGGTGGTGATCCTGATGGTCTGGCTCTACCTCACGGGGCTCGCGGTTCTCGTCGGGATAGAGGTGAACGCCGTCACCACCCGCCTGAAGGAGGAGAGGCAGCGGGTGAAGCTCGTCCATCCTAAACACCCGCGTGACCTCTAACTATCCTCCCCGAACCTCCTCCAGTGCACCCGGACGTCACGTCTCCCGACCGACCCGCGCACTTCTATGACCTTCTTCTCTCCGGCTTCGAGGTCGAAGTAGTCGTCCGAGGGGCGCCCGTCCGGTGCCTCCACGTGGACGAAGTAGAGGTATGCTGGGGCTTCCAGCGTGACCCGCAGAAGATCTTCCCCTCCCTGTTCTGCCGTGATCTCGGGGACGGCCTCCGGCAGCGCGAGGTCTTTTATGGCGCGGAAGAAGTGCCGGTTTTTGGGGAAGAGGCCACCTTCCGACCGGACCGAGAGGTAGCGATCGTTCCCACCTTCGACCCCTTCCCACCGCGCGACGGGCCTGCTGGCGTTCGCCGGAACGCGGAGCGTGACCTCCTCTTCCCGCAGGACTTTCCCGGCGAAGGTCTTCAGCGAGACCAGTGCCCGGTCTTCCACCGGTCTCGTGGTGTCGTTGGTGACCCAGAGCTCGACCGTGCCTTCCTCTGTCTCTTTGAACGAGGCGAGGACGGGCGAGTAGGCCCTCTTCGCGTAGTGGTAGCCGGCCTTGCCCCGTCCGTAGTAGTCGATGATGCTCCACGAGAGACCGGGCCAGCAGTCGTCGAGCTGCCAGATGAGGGTGCCGGAGCAGTGGGGCTTGCGGCGCCGGAAGTGCTCGATGGCGAACTTGAGGCCTTCGGCCTGGGAGATCTGACTGTAGTCCACGTACTCCTCGAGCGTCTCCGGCAGGCCCGTGACGGTGAGCATGAGGTTGTCTCCCTTGTCCTTGGGCTCGTCTTTGTTGTGGTGGTCCATCGAGGGGCTGTGATGGTAGAGCTCCTCCTCTGGTATGACCCGCTTCAGGGTCTGGATGGACGGCGCGGCGTGCATCCCGAACTCGCTTATGAAGCGCCCCTCGTCCTCGGCGTAGCGCTCATACGAGACGTTCTCGGGTGTGGGCTCGCGCCGGGGACGCTCCCCGAAACGCCGGGGGAAGCTGCCGTGCCAGACGTCCCAGTTGTGCCGGTCGCCGTCCTGCATGGAGTTGTGGTCGTCGCCCCCGTACGGCGAGCCGGGCCAGTAGGGTGTCCTGCCGTCGTGCTCGCGCACCACCCGGGGCAGTATCTCGTCGTAGTAGAGCGAGCCGGGGACCTTGCTCCCCGGCTCGTCCCAGTGCTTCTGGTCGTGGATCCACTGGTTCTCGTTGTTGCCGCACCAGAGGGCGAGGCACGGGTGGTTCCTGAGCCGCTTTACCTGATATTCGGCCTCTGCTTCGACCTCGGCGGCCATTTCCTCGTCCTCGGGGTAGGCGGCGCAGGAGAACATGAAGTCCTGCCAGACGAGCACCCCACACTCGTCGCACGCCTCGTAGAAGGCGTCGTGCTCGTAGACCCCGCCGCCCCACACCCGGAGCATGTTCATGTTGGCCTCCCTGGCCGCGAGAACCAGGGCGCGGTAGCGCCCTGGTGTGATGCTGCCGGGGAAGGAGTCCGCCGGGATCCAGTTCGCCCCCCGCGCGAAGACGGGCACCCCGTTTACGACGAACCGGAAGTGCCTGCTCCCCGGCTCGTCCGGGTCCGGAGACTGATCGAGCTCGACCGTGCGGATGCCGACCTTCTGCTCTCTGCTCTCCAGAACCTCGCCGCCTGCTTGAAGCTCGACCCGTAGCCCGTAGAGCGCGGGTTCCCCGAGCCCGTTGGGCCACCAGGGCTCGGGATCTTTGACCTCCAGGTAGAGCGTGCCTCTCGGCCTCTCCTCCCCCCGGAGGTCCACCACGCCCGCAGCGACCTCCCCGCCCGCCGGCGATGCCAGCCTTGCGCGCACCCCTAGCCGCCCTCGACCGGCGAAGCGTTCCGCCTCGACCCGCACCGCGACGAGCGCCCGATCACACCCGAGCTCCAGCGTGTAGAAGTGGACGCCCGAGAGCGCAGCCCCGCGCTCGCGCCTGAGCTCGACGGGGCGCCAGATCCCGACCGTCGGGAGCCTCGGCCCCCAGTCCCACCCGTAGCCGAACTGGGCCTTGCGCATGAGAACCCGCCGCGCCTCGTTCACCGCCCACCCCGGAACTTCGCGTCCAGAGACCCTCTCGAGCGGCGGGTCGAAGCGTACCGCGAGGACGTTCTCCCGGCCGAATCTGATCTCCTCGCTTACGTCGAAGACGGCCTCCCGGAACATGTTCTCGTGCGAGCCCAGCTCCTTCCCGTTGAGCCAGACGGTGGCGAAGGTGTCGAGGCCCCCGAAGACGAGCCTGAGCCTCTCGTCCTCCCCCAGCGGCTCCTCCGGGCCCGTGAAGGCGGTGCGGTACCACCACTCCCGCTCCTCGACCCAGGAGCACCTCCCCTCGTTCCGACCGTAGAAAGGGTCCTCTATCCGGCCGGCCCGAAGCAACGCCGTGTGCACGTCCCCCGGAACCTCCGCTCCGATCCACCCCTCCTCCGGAAACCTTTCCTCGTGCGCCCCGGCTGCAAAGCCATCACCCGGCGCGAAGTCCCCGATCCTCCACCGTTCCAGCAAATGCCCTTCTCCTCTTATTAAATAACTCAACTTGAGTTATGTTAACAGAATCGAGTTTCGAGATGATTGGGATCTTAGAATAGAGCCATTCGAGTCTGTTCAGGGGGTGATCCTATGCGCACGGGGACGAACCTTTTGAAGGTCAAAGACTACAACCAGCGTCTGGTTTTGGAGATCATCCGGCTCGGGGACGGGGCGAGTCGGGTGGAGATCGCGGAGCGCACGGGGCTCACGGCGCAGACGGTCTCGAACATCGTGCGGCGGCTTCTTTCGGAGGGTGTGATCGAGGAGGTGGGGAAGGGGAGGTCGAGAGGCGGGGGCAAGCCGAGGGTTCTGCTCCGGCTGCGGCCCGGGGCGGGGTACGCGGTCGGGGTGCAGATAGACCGGGACGAGGTACGGGTTGCGCTGGTCGATCTGGCGGGGAGGGTGGTCGGCCGGAGGAGGCATCCGCTCGCGGGGAGAGGAGGGCCGGAGGACGTCGTGAAGCTCGCTGTGGGGGCGGTGGGTGCGGTGATCCGGGAGGGTGGGGTGGAGTCGGGGAAGGTGCTCGGGGTCGGGGTGGCCGCCCCGGGGCCGCTCGACCCGGATAGCGGGGTCGTCTACGGTCCGCCGGGGATGGAAGGCTGGGAGGAGGTCAGGCTCAAGGAGAAGATCGAGGCCGCCTGCGGGTACCCGGTCGTTCTCGACAACGACGCGGTCGCCTCGGCGGTGGGGGAGCGTTGGATCGGGGCGGCGCGGGGGGTGCGTGATTTCCTCTTCGTCTACGCCGGGTGGGGGATCTCGGCCGGGATCTTCGTCGACGGGCAGCTCTACCGCGGGAGGAGCGGGACCGCCGGCGAGATCGGACACATCCCCCTCGATCCCGCGGGACCCGTCTGCGGGTGTGGGAACCGGGGGTGCCTCGTGCGCTACTGCTCGCCGCGGGAGATAACCGACCGCGTACGCCGCAGGCTCGATGCCGGGGAGGAGAGCACGCTGCGCGGGATCCACGGGCGAGACCCGGCCGCGCTCGACTACGAGGCCGTGCGGCGGGCCGCTGCCGCCGGGGATCGCCTCGCGCTCGAGGAGGTCGGAGAGTCCGCCAGGATGCTCGGCCGGGCGCTCGTGGGGCTCGCCAACACGCTCGATCCGGAGAAGGTCGTGCTCGGTGGCAGGGCCTTCGGTGGGGTCGGGGAGGTCTACCGGCGGGAGGCGGAGGAGGCGCTCGGGCGGGTGCTCTACCCCGGACGGCGCCAGGTGGGCGTGGAGGTCTCCGCTTCGGGGGAGGAGGCCGTCGCCCTCGGTGCGGCCGCGCTCGTGCTCCACGATTCATACGCCCCCCGCATGCAGGGCCTGGAGGCACTCTAGAGATGGCCGTCGCCGCCATAGACGTGGGAGGGACGAAGACCCGCGTGGAGATCTTCTCCGGTCGTGAGGAGCCGCTCGAATCCACCACGTTCGAGACCCCGCGAGACGGGGACGTCGCCGGCAGGGTCGGGGAGGCCGTGCTCGCGCTCGCCGCGGGCGAGAGGATCGAAGCGGCGGCCGCCGCCTCCCCCGGTCCGCTCGACCCGCGCGGCGGTGTGATCCTCAACCCACCCAACCTCTCCGGGGAGTGGTGGGGGCTCGAGTTCGCCGGAAGGATGGAGGAGATCTTGGGGTGCCCCGCCGCGCTCGAGAACGACGCCAACCTCGGTGCGCTGGGGGAGGCCGTGTACGGCGGTGGCCGGGGGTACGGTTCGGTGCTCTACATAACCGTCTCCACCGGCGTCGGGACCGGGCTCGTCGTGGGCGGCGTGATCTTCGGCGGCTCGCGCGGGTTCGCCGCCGAGCTCGGGCACACCGTCATAACCGACGACGAGCGCGTCTGCGGTTGCGGGCGACGGGGGTGCGTGGAGGCCGTCGCCTCCGGCACCGCCATAGCCCGGCGGGCGCTCGAGACCGGATGGGCTCCGCAGGACGGGGGAGAGGTCACCGCGCTCGCCGTCGCCACCGCGGCCGCCTCCGGCGACCGGCGGGCGCTCGCGGTGCTCTCCGAGGCCGCCGGATACCTCGGCCGGGCGATAGTCAACTTCGTCTACGCCTACGACCCGGAGGTCGTCCTCCTCGGCGGCGGGGTGGCCCAGTCCGACCTTTTCATGCGCCTCGTCGGGGAAGCCGTGGATGCGGAGCCGATCATGCCCGCCTTTCGCGGCGTGCCGGTCGCGCGAGGAGCGCTGGGCGAGCGCAGCGTCGTCTGCGGGGCCCGGGTGCTCGCCGAGAGGCTCGCGAAGAGAGGGGCATGAGCCCCGGGCGGGGTGCTATGCTGTTGTAAGCGGCTTTGACTGGGCGCCGCGGGGCGGCGTATCCTTGCCGGGTGATGTTCGCGAGAGATCGACTTCGTGGTGAGCGCATGCATCTTAAGGCTGGCACGAGATGAGTGATGGGCGGGTGAGGGTCGTGGTCACCGGCCTCGGGGCCGTCACGCCCTTCGGGGTCGGGGTCCGGACGTTCTGGGAGGCGATCCTCTCCGGACGCTCCGGGGTGGGCGAGATGGACGATCCGGTGCTCGCCCGATGGTCCCCGGTCGCGGCCCGGGCCCGGGACTTCGACGCTGCCGATCATCTCCCGAAGCGCCTGGTCCGCAACACGGACAGGGTCACACAGATGGCGCTCGTGGCGGCGGAGGAGGCCCTTGCCGACGCGGGGTTGCTGGGGGATGTTCCCTTCTCCGGTCTCGACCGGGACCGGGTCGGGATCTCGATGGGATCGGTCTTCGGCGGGGTCGTCTCGCTCGAGGCCGGGGCGGCGCGTCTGGCCAGGAACCCTTCGGCCCGGGGGGAGCCGCGCCTGGTCTCCAAGGCCATCCCCAACGCACCCGCGGGGGCGTTGGCGATGCGCCACGGGCTGCGGGGTCCGGTGATGACCTACTCGACCGCCTGCGCCTCCTCGGCCAACTCCATTGGCGAGGCGCTCTACTGGCTCGGCGCGGGGGCGGCCGACGCGGTGATCGCGGGCGGGACCGAGTGCCTGTTCTCGCCGGCGATCCTCGCCGGGCTCGCGGCCTCCAGCGCGATCGCGCTCAAAGGGCCGGAGGATCCCGGGGCCTGGTCGCGCCCGTTCGCCGCCGACCGCCGGGGGATGGTGATGGGGGAGGGGGCGGCCGTGCTCGTGCTGGAGCCGCTGGAGCGGGCGCTCGCGCGCGGCGCGCGGGTCTACGCCGAGCTCGCCGGCTACGGCACCTCCAACGACGCCTACCACGAGACGGCGCCGGACCCCTCGGGGGAAGGGGCGGTGCTCGCGATGGAGCGGGCGCTACGCTCCTCGGGCGTCCCGGCGCGGGATGTGGGATACGTCAACGCCCACGCCACCGCGACGCCGGCCGGGGATCTCGCCGAGTCGAAAGCCTTGAAGAAGGTCTTCGGGGAGTATCTGGAGACGCTCCCCGTCAGCTCCATAAAAGGGGCCGTCGGTCACATGCTCGGTGCGGCGGGCGCCATCGAGAGCCTCGCCACCGTGCTCGCCCTGCAGGAAGGCGTCCTCCCGCCCACCATCAACTGCGAGAACAGAGACCCGGAGGCCCCGCCGGACGTCGTACCCCTGCGCTCCCGTGAGCAGCAGATAGAAACGGCCATGAGCAACTCCTTCGGCTTCGGGGGACAGAACGCGGCCCTGATCTGGCGCCGCGCCTAGCACGGGGAGCCTCCCCGCAGGCGTCTGAAGGCCAGGAGCGCCGCGGCGACGCCGCTGGAGCTGAAGATCTCACCCGAGAGCACCAGCCGCTCCACCCCGCCGATCGGCACGCTCTCCACCGTGAGGCGCTCGTGCTCGTCGAGGTCCAGGCTTTCGTTCACCCGCTCCACGCCGCGCGCCAGGAAGAGGTGGGCCCAGTTGTCCTTGAGCGAGGGAGAGGAGGAGACCCTTCCGAGGAGCTCCCACTCCCCCTCCCCGTAGCCGGTCTCCTCCAGCAGCTCGCGCCGGGCCGCGTACTCGGGCCTCTCGCCCGGTTCGAGGAGCCCGGCCGGCAGCCCGAGCTCCTCCCGCCCGAGCGGCGGGCGGTACTGGCGCACCAGCAGAACGCGCCCCTCATCCGTCACCGGAAAGACGATCGCGGCGTCCGGACGCTCGATGACGTAGTAGGGGTCTTTGACGGTGCCGTCGGGCAGCCGCAGCCGGTCGGCACGCAGCGCGAAGTACGGGGTTTCGAGGAGCCTCCGCGAAGAGAGGCTCTCCCAGCGCTCTTCAGCGGCCATCTTCTCCGGAGAGGATCGCGGGCAGCTCCTCGGTGAACGCCCCGCGGGAGAAGATCCGGTCGCAGCCGGCCTCGCGGGCGGCCTTTATGAGCTCCGTCTCGACGTGCGGGACGAAGCCGATCGTCCTGATCTTCCGCGTGGCCTCGCCGGATTTCACCTCGCGCAGGAGCTCGACGGGCTCGTAGCGGGAGGAGGCGAGGTCGAGGACGAGGAGGTCCGGCGGGCTCTCGCGCAGGGATTCGAGCAGCTTCCCGCCGCTCCTGGGGAAGGAGACCTCCACGCCGAGTTTGTCGGCGGTAGCCGAGATCTTGCTCCTGAACAGCAGATCCTCCACCGCCGCCACGATCCTTCTTGGCACCCGCGTTCCCTCCTTCGGAAGTTTTCGCCGACACCCGCGATTCTACCCTTCCGGCTTGCGGTATCTTATCTGGCGTGAAGAGGCTGTATTCCGAGGTCGTCTCCAGCCTGCGGGAGACCAGGCGCACGCTCGCGAGCTTCGTGCCCTTCCTGAGGCCGCGTCTCAGGGGGATGCTCCTCGCGCTCGTGCTCCTGCTGCTCGAGACGGGCTCGAGCCTCGCCCAGCCCTGGCCGCTCGCCCTCATCCTGGACTACGTCCTCGGCGGGAAGAGCCTGCCGGGGTACGTCCCCCGTTTCCTCGCCGGGAGCGGGGTCCTGCTCGCCGCGCTCGCTTTTCTCGCCGTGGTCGTGAGCGGGGCGAGCCGGGGGATCTCCTCGCTGCGTTCTTACCTCCTGCAACGGCTCGGGCAGGAGACCGTCTTCGACCTCAGGAACGCGCTCTATCGCCGGGTGCACGAGCTCGGCCTCGACTACCACTCCGACAGGCGCACCGGGGACACGATAACCCGCGTGACCGGGGACGTGCGGGAGGTCAGGACCCTGCTCGTGGATTCGGTCGTCGAGATCGGCTCCTCGTCGTTGATCCTGCTCGGGATGCTCGTCGTAATGCTCTTCCTCGACTGGAAGCTCACGCTGCTCGCGTTGCTCGGCGCGCCCTTCCTCTTCCTCGCCGTCAGCCGCTACCGGGGCGCCTTGATAAACCGAATGCGCACCGTGCGCACCAGGGAAGGAGCCATAGCCTCGGTTGCCCAGGAGGCCATAACCGGCATCCGGGCGGTCAAGATCTTCGGTCGCGAGCGCGAGGAGCTCTCCCGGTTCCGGCGCGAGAGCGAGGAGGCGCTTAGGGCGAGCGTCGAGAGCGCCGCGATACAGGCCCGCTTCGGGCTCATGCTCGGGCTCGTCGGGGGGCTCGGGGTCGCGCTCGTCGTGTACTTCGGGGCGCGGCAGGTCCTCGCCGGGGCGATCTCGGTCGGGGAGCTCACGGTCTTCGTCTCTTATCTGGGACAGTTCTTCTCCCCGATGTGGTCTCTCAGCAGGCAGGCGAACCAGGTCGGCCAGTCGCTGGTCTCGGCCGAGCGCATCGTCGAGCTGCTCGACGCCGAGCCGGGCGTGAAGGACCTCCCCGGGGCCAGGCCCGCACCCGCCATCGCCGGGCGGGTGACCTTCGAGGACGTCAGCTTCGCCTACGACCCGCAGGCCGGCTACGTCCTCGACGGGATGAGCTTCGACGTCGGGGCGGGCAGCCGGGTCGCGCTCGTCGGCGTGAGCGGGGCGGGGAAGACCACCGTGACCTCGCTTATCGCCCGCCTCTACGACCCGCAGGAGGGGAGGATCCTGATCGACGGCCAGGACATCAAGGGTTTCACGCTGCGCTCTCTGCGTGAGGCGGTGACCTTCGTGCCCCAGGAGCCGATGCTCTTCCGCGCCACGGTCGCCGAGAACATCGCCTACGGCCGCCCCGGCGCGAGCCGGGAGGAGATAGAGCACGCCGCCGAGCTCGCCGGCGCCGCGGAGTTCATCCGGGCGCTGCCCGAAGGTTACGACACCCTCGTCTCCGAGCGTGGGGAGAGCCTCTCCGGGGGTCAGCGCCAGCGCATCTCCATCGCCCGGGCGATGCTGCGGGATTCACCCATCTTGATCCTGGACGAACCCGAGGCCGGGCTCGACGCCGAAGTCGCAGGGGCGGTCGCCGAGAGCTGGCGGCACCTCACCGAGGGGAGGACCACCTTCGTGATCTCGCACGAGCTCAGGCTCGCCCGGGAGGTGGACAGGATACTGGTGATAGACTCCGGAGATATCGTGGAGAGCGGGACCCACGAGGAGCTGCTGGAGCGCGACGGCCTCTACGCCCGGCTCTACGCGCTGCAGGAGCCGGACGTGACCTGGCGATGAGCGGGAGAAAGGGGGTGAGGGACCTTTGCGGGAGCTTCTGATCATCTCCATCGTGCTGACGTTCGCCCTGCTCGCGATCTACGCCTCGTTCGCGATGATGCACTGAGGCGGACCGTTCATCTCTCCTCCATGGGTTTCCTGCGGGCGAGGACCTGAGAGACGCGCGGGCCGTCGGTCTCGTCGACGCGCAGGACGTAGCCGTCCGAGACCACCTCGTCCCCGACCTCGGGGGCGCGGCCCAGCTCACCGAAGACCAGACCGCCGATCGTCTCGAAGTCCTCGCTCTCGAAGCTCGCGTCGAGCGCCTCGTTGGCGACCTCCAGCGGGACGCTGCCGTCTATGAGGAAGGAGCCGTCGGGGAGCTTGAGGACCTGCGGCTCCTCCTGGTCGAACTCGTCCCGGATCTCGCCGACTATCTCCTCCAGGATGTCCTCGATGGTGACGATCCCCTCGAAGGACCCCCACTCGTCGATGACCACCGCGAGCTGCAGCTCCTCACGCTGGAAGTCCTCCAGGATGTCGTCTATGCGCCGGTTCTCCGGGACGACGAGAACCTCCCGCATCAGGTCGCGGGCCGTGAAATCCGCATCCGCGCTGCCCGTCTGGTCGACCACCCGCAGCACGTCCTTGACGTGCACCGCGCCGATGACGCGGTCGGGGTCCTCCTCCTCGTAGACCGGATAGCGGGTGTAGTGGCCCCGGGCCGACACCGAGAGCAGCTCCCGGAAGGACATCTCCGCCGGGAGCGCCACCACGTCGGGGCGGGGGACCATGATCTCGCGCGCCACCTTGTCGTTGAGCTCGAAGATCGCGCCGACCATCTCGCTCTCCTCCTGCTCGAGCATCCCGTGCTTCGCCGACTGCTGGACGAGCGCCCGGATCTCGGTCTCCGAAGGGCTCTCCTCGCCTTCGGAGGCCGGCGGGATGCCGAGCGCGCGGGTGAGGGCGTTGGCCGCCCCGTTGAAGAGCACCACCAGGGGCAAGAACGCGTAGTAGAAGAACTTCATCGGCAGCGCCGTAACGAGCGAGGTCCCTTCGGCCTTCTGGATCGCCACGGTCTTCGGGGCCAGCTCGCCGAGCACCACGACGAGCGCCGTGACGAGGAGGAAGCTGATCACAGGTCCGGCGTAGCCCGCTGCCGAGGCGGAGAGTCCTACGGCCTCGAGGACCGGCTCGAGGAAGTACGAGACGGCGGGCTCCCCGATCACGCCGAGCCCGACGGAGCACAGCGTGATTCCGACCTGGCAGACCGCGAGGTAGGTGTCGAGACGGTCGGTGGCCTCGCCGACGAGCCGGGCGGTGAACCCGCCTTTCTGCTCCATCTCGTCGACCTGGGTCGCCCTGAGGCGCACCAGCGCGAACTCCGCGGCGACGAACAGACCGTTCAGCGCGATGAGGAGCAGCGCGAAGAAGAGTTTCGCGCCCTGAAGAGCTAGCCCTTCCAGGATTCCCTCCGGGTCGGGCGGGTTTCGCGGGTGCGCCTCCCGAGAGGAGGCGCGCCGGTACTCGATGTCTCGGCTGGGTCCATGGCTCCTGGGAAGAAATATAACATCCGGCGCGCCTCCCGCAAGAGCTCCTAGTAGAGTAGCTCCTTGTCCAGCTGGTTCTCGAGTGGCTCCCCCGCGAGGTAGCGGCGGAGGTTTTCGCAAAAGAGATCCGTCTGGCGCCGGTCGGCTTCGGGGACGTTGTCCGTGGCGTGCGGGCTCACGATGACTTCGTCCATCTCCCACAGGGGGCTCTCGGCGGGAAGCGGCTCGGTCTCGAAGACATCGAGCGCCGCCCCCGAAAGGTGTCCCTCGCGCAGGGCCTCGACGAGCGCGCCCTCGTCCACCACCGACCCGCGCCCGACGTTGATGAAGTACGCCCCCCGCCGCATCGCCGAGATCGCACGCCGGTCTATCAGGCGGATGGTCTCCGGGGTTGTGGGCAGCGTCACGGCGACGTAGTCGGCCCGGGAGAGGGCCTCGTGCAGGTCTTCCGTCGCGTAGAGCTCGTCGGCGTATCCGCGGGCGGGATCGTCCTCGCGCACCGTGCGCTTGACACCGGTCGTGTGCATCCCGAAGGGCCGGGCTCGCGAGGCGATGGCCCGGCCGATGTTCCCGAGGCCGACGATGCAGAGCGTCTTCCCCTCCAGCGTGTCCACGGGCTCCTCGTTCCACCTTTTGGCCGCCTTGTCCTTCTGGAGCCGGAAGAGGCGCTTGGCGTGGGCGAGCATCGCCAGGAGCACGAACTCCGCCAGGTACGGGGAGTAGACCCCGCTCGCGGTCGTCACCACCACCTCGCTCTCGAGGAGCCCGGCCCTCTTCGCCACCTCCCCGGCGCCGGCCATGCTCCCCTGCACCCACCGCAGGCGCGGGGCGAGCGCCGGCAGGTCCGGGATCGGAGCCCCCTTCTCGCGCGGGAAGTCGTAGAGGACCTCGGCCTCGGCGAGCATGCCGAGCAGCCGCTCCCTCTGCGCAGGGGAGGGGCTCCAGTCGGCGGGGCCTACGTGGTCCCCGGGCCAGCGCGAGGGAGGGACCACCTCGGGGTCGTAGAGGACCTCTATGGCGGGGTCGAGCTTCTCTATCCTCTGTACCTGATCCTGCGGGAGATAGCTCGCTATGGCCACCTTGACCATCGTGTCCGCTCCTTCTCGAGTGTGTATGCTTGGTCTCTGTGGATGAGAAAATAGATATTCTCGACGCCGCCGGCAACCCGACGGGTGAGGTCCTCTGGAAGAGCGAGGCCCACCGCCGCGGCCTCTGGCACCGCTGCTTCCACTGCTGGATCTCGGGCGAGGACGAAGAGGGCCCCTTCCTCCTCGTCCAGCGCCGGGCCCCGCAGAAGGATACCTTCCCGGGATGCCTGGACGTCACCTGCGCCGGGCACCTCCGCAGCGGGGAGGGCGTGATCGAGGCGGGACTGAGGGAGCTCTCGGAAGAGCTCGGGGTGCGGGTGGCTCCGCGGGATCTCGTCCGACTCGGCACCAGGAGGATAGAACAGGAGATCCCGGGCGGGATGGACCGCGAGCTGCACGAGGTCTTCCTGCTCCCGGAGGGCCTCCCTCCGCGGACGATGAGCCTGCAGCGCGAGGAGGTCTCGGCCGTCTACCGCCTCCCGCTCGACGGGATCGATCACCTCTTGGCCGGGGAGAGGGTGGGGGCGAGATTCTGGTGGCCAAATGGGAGCGGGAGGGAGACGGTCGCGCTCGAGGAGTTCGTCCCCAACGAGGATGGATACCTCGTCCGGGTGGTTCGCGCGGTGAGGGCTGCCCTCGGCGGCTACGCGGACCCCGGCGCCGTCTTCCGCGAAGAGACGGCCTGCTGAAGCGCCTCGTCCGCCTGCCCGGCGGCGAGCTCCGCGCGCCAGGCGGCGCTCCGCGCGTCGCGGAGCACGTAGTCTTCGGACGAGGAGCAGCCCAGAGCCCCGAGCGCTTTCGCCGAACCGGACGCCAGGTGCACCGCGGCCGCCACCTGCGAGAGGTGTTCCTCACCGATGTGCGGCAGCGCGCAGGCCGCGAGGGTGGCGAGGTCCGCGCAGCTTCCCGCGGCCTCTGCGAGGAGGTGGGGAGAAGGTGGGGGGTCGTTTTCTTCCAGCGCACGAAGCTCCCGCAGGATGTCCGCGGCCAGTTCTCCCGTCGTCCGCAGCCGCAGGCCATCCGAAGCGGCGCACGCCTCCCGGAGCATACGGGCCGCCCCGGCTGCGCTGGAGAGCGCGGCCGGGATCAGAGGAGAGCCGTGCTGCGAGAGCCCCATCAGCAGGCGATTCTAAACCAGAAGGGCGGCGCGTGACCGCCGGGGACGCTATCATTACGGGGCATGAGGGTCGCTCTCGCCCAGATCAACACCACGGTAGGCGACGTTTGGGGCAACGTCGAGAAGGCCGCGTCCGCCCTGGAACGTGCGTTGGAGGATGGAGCCGACCTCGTCGCCTTCCCCGAGCTGACGATCACCGGGTATCCCCCCGAAGATCTGCTCCTGCGTCCGGACTTCATCCGGGCCAACCTGGAAGGGCTCGAAGAGTTTGCCGGACGGGTGCCCGAGGGCGTGATCGCGGCCGTGGGTTTCGTCGATCTCGCCGGAGACCTCTACAACTCCTGCGCCCTCGTCTCCGGCGGAGAAGTCCTCCACCGCTACCACAAGCACTACCTGCCGAACTACGGGGTCTTCGACGAGAACCGATACTTCCGGGAGGGCGAGGGCGTCCCGGTCCTCAGCGTGGACGGATCGCTGGCCGGCGTGAACGTCTGCGAGGACATCTGGTACCCGGGGGGGCCGGCTCGTGAGCAGGCGCTCGCGGGGGCCAGCGTCCTCATCAACATCTCCGCCTCGCCCTACTCGCGGAGCAAGGGGCTCTTCCGGGAGCGGATGCTCGCCGTCAGGGCCTCTGATTACGGCTGCTACGTCCTCTTCTGCAACCTGGTCGGTGGTCAGGACGAGCTCGTCTTCGACGGCCACTCGGTGGCCATAGACCCGCAGGGGCGGCTTCTAGCCCGCGCCCGGCAGTTCGAGGAGGACCTGCTCGTGCTGGACATCCACCCGGAGGAGGCTTTGATCCACCGCCTCCACGACCCACGTCCGCGCAAGGAGAACCCGGGTGGATCGCCGGTCGTCGTCGAGGGGCCAAGCCTCATACAGAAAAAACCGCAGGAGGGAATCGAGCCCCGCGTCGAGGAACTGTTGCCCGAGGAAGGTGAGGTTTTGGAGGCGCTGACGCTGGGCCTCAGGGATTACTTCCAGAAGAACGGTTTCTCGCGGGCCGTCCTCGGGCTCTCCGGCGGGGTGGACTCCTCGCTCTCAGCGGCCATCGCGGCCCGTGCCCTGGGACCGGAGAACGTGACCGGTGTGCTGCTGCCGAGCCGTTACACCTCCAAAGGGAGCAACACCGACGCGCTCGCGCTTGCCAAGAACCTCGGCATAGAAGTGCTCGAGATCCCGATAGAGCCCGCCTTCTCCGCGTACAGGGAGATGCTCGCCGCCGCCTTCCGGGGGCTACCCGAGGACGTGACCGAGGAGAACCTGCAGTCGCGCATCCGGGGCAACGTCCTCATGGCGCTCTCGAACAAGTTCGGCTGGATCCTTCTTTCCACCGGCAACAAGAGCGAGATGAGCGTTGGATACTCCACCCTCTACGGCGACTCGGCCGGCGGCTTCGCGGTCATCAAGGACGTTCCCAAGACGCTCGTCTACCGCATCTGCCGCCACATCAACGAGACCGAGGGTCGTGAGGTGATCCCGGAGTCCGTCCTGACCAAAGAACCCTCCGCCGAGCTGCGCGAGGGGCAGAAGGACACCGACTCACTGCCACCCTACGAGGTTCTCGACCCGATCCTCGAAGCGTACATCGAGGAGGACAAGGGGGTGGGCGAGATAGTGGCCGAAGGCTACGACGAGGAGGACGTGCGCCGGGTGGTCCGGATGGTCGACGCCGCAGAGTACAAGCGCCGCCAGGCTCCCATCGGCATAAAGGTGACGAGCCGGGCCTTCGGACGCGACCGCAGGATGCCGATCACGAACCGCTACCGCGAGCGCCGCCCGAAGTTATAGCCGCCACTCGATCTCCTGCAGATGCCGCGTTCCGGCTCTGAAGACGACGTACGCGACGGTGCAGGTGACCGCAACCCACAGCAGGGCGGCCGCGCACCAGGCGGCCGGTGGGGGTATCGTGAGCGAGAGCAGGTAGCCGGCTGCGAGACAGAGTGCTCCGAGCACGAGCAACCCGAAGACCCCTCCGCCCAGCGCCACCCTTCCCATCCCGGTGAGTGATTGCTGGGGGTTCTCCCAGTCGAAGCGGGGATAGAGCGCCCCGACGCCCGTGGCGTAGCATGAGAAGACGACCGCCGAGGCGATCCCGAAGATCAGGCCTGCGGCCGCGAACCCCGGTCGTCCTGGACCGGAGAGCAGCCAGAGCGCCAGCTCCGTCACCGCGGCGAGCAGCGAGCCGACCAGAGCGCCGCTCACCCACTTACCGAACAGAAACCTCTTCGCCGCTATGGGAGAGGAGAGGATGAGAGCGTAGGCTCGTCCTTCGAAGCCCACGTTCTGTATCTGGTTCCCCCAGAGTCCCGTGCTGGCTCCGGAGAGGGTCGCGGCCAGGAGATACGGTGCGAGGCCGAGGATTCCTGTTTTCTGGAAATCGTTCGTCAGGGCGTAGAAGAGCCCGAACGCCGGCGGGATCAGGAGGCTCGCGGAGATCCTGAGATCCCGACGCAGCGAGAGCAGGTCCTTCTTCACCACCGCCCCTACGTCTCGCGGAAGAAGGGGAAGCTCACTCCTCCCTTCTATGGCCCTTCTCCGACGCCGGCGAGCTCCGGCCGCGAATTCGGCGGCGCGGGAGACCCCCGAGGCGTAGTGGTGACCGGCGACGAACAGGCAGAGGAAGTACAGCGCGGCGGTCGCGGCGGCGAGCGGTACCAGACCTCCGAGAAGGGTGGTGGCACTCAGGGAGGCCGCCCCGGTGACGGCCGCGGCGGCCCAGCTTCCAGGCGGGATCGTGAGGAGCGGAAAGTCGAGCATCTTCTGCCCCGGATGGTCGCCGAGGAACAACACGCCGAGGAGCACGGCCACCCCGAGGATTATTCCTGTAGCGTAGAGGATCTCCCGGGCCCTGCCCGGGGAGACCAGCCTCATGAACGGCATCACCAAGAGCATCCCGATGGCGTTTGCAACGACCGCGAGCAGCGCGAGCACGAGGAGAAGGACGGGATAGAAGAGGATGGAGGCCCCGGTCGCCAGCCCGTAGGCCAGCGGGATCGGGAGCCCGAGTACACCCACGAGCAGTGAGCCACCGAGTGCGCTCTCCCAGAACTTGAGCGCGAAGACCGTCCGGGATTTGAAGGGCATCGCGAGCAGCGGCGTCAGATCCCGTGAGAGGTAGAGCACCTGCACCGAGCGCCCGAATCCCGCGAAGAGCGCGAACGCGCCCACACCGCCGAAGGTGCTCGCGAGCAGCACGAAGGACTCGTGGCGGCCGGCGACCGAACCCTGCAGGCTCCTGAAGAGCGTGAAGAACGAGCCGATCATCAGCAGGAAGGTCAGGGGCAGCCCGATCACAACGAGGACGTAGCCGGCCATCCGCTGGTTGCCCCTCTCGTCGGAGGAGAACCTGAGGAGCGTCTTCATCTTGAGCCTGTAGAGCAGCCTCCACGTGCCCACCGGGCTCACTCCTCCAGGTAGTCTGCTATCTGACGGCCCTCGCTGGAGCCGGTGAGCCTGAGGAAGACATCCTCCAGGGTGTCGTCCCGAGAGGACCGGGCGAGCGACCTGAGCTCCGTTACGGTCCCCGAGGCGATCATCCTGCCACGCTCTATTATCCCGACCTCGTCGCACAGTGCCTCGGCCATCTCGAGGATGTGCGTGGCCATGAAGACCGTGCCACCACGCGCCACGAACCTCCTCAGCACGTCTTTGGTGAGCCGTGCGCTCGCCGGGTCGAGCCCCACCGTCGGCTCGTCCAGAAACAGTACCTCAGGCTCGTGCAACAGCGCCGCCGCGAGCGCCACCTTCTGTTTCATCCCGTGCGAGAAGCCACCCAGCAGCTCGTCGGCTTCCCCGGAGAGGCCGAACATCTCGAGCAGCTCCCGGGAGCGATCCCTGGCCTCTGCCTGCTCCACGCCGTAGACGTCGGCGACGAAACCCAAAAACTCCCGGGCGGTGAGCTTCTCGAAGAGCGCGGGTTCGTCGGGGACGTAGGAGATCCTGCGCTTGGCCTCGAGCGAGTCCCTGACCACGTCCACCCCTGCCACCGTGATCTCGCCGGAGGTGGGGCGCAGGAGGCCGCAAAGGAGCTTTATGGTCGTCGTCTTGCCCGCGCCGTTGGGGCCGAGGAAACCGTAGAGCGTGCCTCGCCTTACGTCCAGGTTCACGTCCCGAACGGCCTCTTTCCTGCCGTAGCGCTTGGTGAGCGCGTGGGTCTTTATCAAGCGAGTGCCATCCGGCTCGGCTTACTGTCCGGAGTCCATCTTATCGTGCCTGCCTCCGTCTTCGGAGAGCTGCCAGGTTACCTAGATAGCCCAAAACGAGCGGAACCGTCCACCACATTTGCCACCACCCGACGATATGCAGGTTGCTCCAGTTAGTCGTACCAATGGCCAGCCCCACCACGCATCCCACGACCAGGTGGTATGAGAGCTCCATGGCCGTCAACGAGCCAGACCCACGACCATCCCTCCGGGAGATCGTACCGGACAAGAGCCTTACCGCGACGGTTATCACGGCGGCCACGGCCCAGCCCACCAGAAAGATCCTCATCTGCACGATGCCTGTAGCCGTCCCGGTACTGTTCCACGCCAGCGCCACCAAACTCGTTGCAACAGTTAATGCGAGAATCCCCCAGATGGTCATCCCCAAACGAGGCAAACCGGACGGTGACCCTCGATATCCATCCTCATCGTTCGGCAAGCTGTCCTCCTCCTCGTGTTTCGAGCGCGTGGCTGGCCAGAGGCTGTAATCGCCATCCGTCAGATGTCTCGGGGAGTGCCTAAGAATTCCAGCACCATCCTGTTGAACTCCTCCGGCCGGTCCATGTTTACCATGGGTGAGGCATCTGGAAGGACGACCGTTCTCAGAGTGGGGATGAGCTCTTCCAGCCTGTCATCGAGCGCTCGTGCCAGGGGATCGCGCCCGCCATCGCTCAGTATTAGAAGAGTGGGTGCGTCGATTTCCTTGAGCCTATCCTCCGTCAGGAGGGCCAGCCTGTGAGACTGAGGCTCAAAGCCCTCGAACACAGAGAAGGCGTTCTCTGAGAGAATCGTTCGCAACCTCTGGCGCGTCTGCGGGGTGGCCTTGGAGTACAGCGGGTCTGCAAGTTTTGACTCGACCAACGGCTCTGGATCTCCTTCGTGCACCAACTTTTGGATAGCTTCTCTGAACCCCTGTGCCTTTTCTATCCCTCGTTGTATGCCGCTCCACAGTTTCTCTCTCGACCCTGGGTCTTCGAAATCACTCAGCACAGGAAACCGGGTGTTAACCAGAAGGAGTTTGTCGGTAATCTCCGGGTACACAACTGCAAACTCCAGGGCCACCTGTCCGCCCTCCTCGAGACCGAGGAGATGACATTTTTCTATCCCTAACCAATCGAGCAGGCTTTTCAACTCGTTGTAGGAAGAGGAGGGCGGAGAGTTAATTCTGCTCTCAAATATGCGCTTGAGATCCTCTAGACTCGAAGCTCCCGCCGCATGTTGTCCCCCCTCGTTCCTCTTTGTTTTGCCACAGAACTGTCGATCGTAGCTGATGACTCTGTAATGCTCACAGAAGGTAGTGACCTGGGTGTCCCACACCCTGCTATCCATACCTCTCGGGTGTATCAGGACAAGGGCGGGGCCCTCACCCCTAATTTCGTAGTATAGTTCAACACCTTCAATGAGAGCGAAACAATTGACTCTCCTCTAGCAAATTCGATGCCCCAACCTTACGCCAAAGACAGATTATAGTGCGTATCTACAGTGCTCGGCGCATTCGTAAGCCACTATACCTCCACAGGCAAAGCAAAGTACACACTCAATCGCAAGCGCGCAGGCAAGACACTCGAGGGCACACTCGACAGAGAGATCATTAGTGCCCACACAATGGAAGAAGCACCTGAGGAATGATAGCCTGCTGGCAGGTTGGACAGATTCTTGCGTGAGTGCGTAATTTGGGTGTGGTATGAGCCTACCATTACGAGAGATTTCTGCTGTGCCAAGAAAGCTGCCCTCTGGCAAGTACCAGGCAAACTCTGCCCTCTTGCCTTTCGAGTGTAGCTGCATTGCCATGCTGACCGCATCTTCTTGTCGAAGCTCACCGCTGGTCACAAGGTAAGTAGTCTGGGTGTCGGCGCTTGCCTCACCTGTGCGTACGAAAGGGATTAAGAAGATCGTCTGTGCCTTATTGCCTCTATTGTATTGTACTTTTTCGACTTGGTTCCACTTCGGTTTACCGAAGCTATTGATAGCAACCTTAACATCCTTGCTACGCTTCAATCTGTTTACGTACACGGAATCGGCCGAGAGCCGAGTTAATCTAGGGATACCTGCTGTCTTTTGGCTCCTATCAGACACTGAAGCGAATGCCCGATCAGCTGGCAGTAGAGAGAAAGCAGCCAACCCGCCGGCCAAGCCTTTCAAGAAGCGCCTGCGGCTGATGCTGCGCATCTCTGCACTGTGAGCCTCATCGTCAACGCCGGACGCTATGTGTGGCTCTCCCAGCACTTGCATCACCCGCCATGTTGCCCCGGGACCGAGCTTTCTGCTCAGGACCAGCCCCATCTTGAGCCCGGTCCAGGCTTTGACCTGTCCGCCCCTGACTTCGATGAGCGTGGGAGCCCAGGATGCGTTCTCTCCGAGAGCCTGCTTGCGCCAGTGCTCGACCTGCGGGTCGTGGAGGCTTCTGACCTCGAGCCTGCCCCCTGCCGCCTCTTCGATGCGATGCGCCAGCTCGCTGCACGTCATACACCCGGCGTCGAAGCCCAGGATCAGGTGTCGCTTGAGAGTTTTCACCCTGGCCCTCCTCCTGCCGATCTTTCCGGTGCGCCGGCGTCAGCCTACCAGCCGCCCATCGCCGGCACGCTGTCCTTTCGGGACAGTTTTTCGACGATCGGGGGACAGGTTGTGACCTGTCCTTTTGCGAGCGCCTAACTGCCGGTGAGGTGCCGGAAGAGCTCCCTGCGCGAGGAGAAGCCGAGCTTCTTGAGGATGTTCTTCACGTGAAACTTGGCCGTACGCTCGGAGATGTAGAGCTGCTCCGCGATCTGGGCGTTGGAGCAGCGCTCCAGCAAGAGGTGGAGAACTTCCTTCTCTTTGGGCGTCAGATGGGTGATGCCCGGGACATCCTGCAGGCCGGGATGGCCCTCCTCCCTTCCCTCCAGCCACATCCTTCCGCCGCGGTGGACCTCCCTCAAGGCTTCGAGGAGCTTCTCCGGTCCCTCGCTCTTGTGCAGGTAGCCATCGGCACCGGAGAGCCTGCAAAGGAGGATGTCTTCTTCCGAGTTGTAGGCGGAGTATACGAGGACGCGGGGTGGGTCTGGAAGTTCTTTGATCCTGCGGCAGATCTCAGCGCCTCTGGGCTCCCCTCCGAGGTGCAGGTCGAGCAGCACGACGTCGGGTTTGAGCTTTTGGTTGAGATGGAGGGCATCCCCGGCGCCTATGGCTTCTGCGATTACCTCTACATCGTCGGCGAGACCGAGGGCTGCCCGGATGCCCAGCCTCATGGTGGGGTGGTCTTCGACGAGGAGCACCCTCATCCAAGCTCGAACCTCACCTGTACGGTGGTGCCCCTGTCGGGGGAGGAGAAGATGTCCAGGGTGCCTCCCGCCTCCTCCGCCCGGCTCCTCATGAGCGAGAGCCCGACTCCCGGGGTTGGAGAGGTGGGATCGAAGCCCCTCCCGTCGTCGCGCACCCGGAGCAGCAGCACCCGGCCGACTTTCCTGGACTCCAGCCAGACGTTGGAGGCCCTGGAATGCTTCGCCGCGTTCCAGAGCGCTTCAGCGGCTATCCTGTAGGCGGCGGCGCGCCGGGTGGTGTCCAGCGTGCCGCAATCCGCGCGCAGGTCCTGGTGGGCGTGGACTCCGAAGTGGCTGCTTATGTCCCGCAGCGTCCTCTGCAGGAGGGCGTCGAGTTCCACCCCGGAGTTTTCGCAGCGGGCGTGCAGCTCCTCGATGGAGCTTTCGAGCAGGTGTCCGGACTCTCTGCAGGCGGAGAGCGCCTCTTCGAGGAGCCTCTCGGAGGCTCGTTGGTCCCTCGCTTTTCTGTAGGTCTCCAGCAGAAGCGTCGCCCCGTAGACGTTCTGTTTGAGCGAGTCGTGCAGCTCGCTCGAGATCCTTCTCTGCTCCCGACGTACGGCGTCTCTCTCGGCTTCGAGCCTGAGGGAGCGGTTTATGTAGGAGAGGGCGGAGATGCGCAGCGCGAGGTAGAGCATGAGCACCACCCCCGTCCAGCTCACGTACGCCGGCACCGGCGGGTGCAGCGTCGCCCAGGCGAGCAAAAAGGCGTACTGCACGGCCGGGGAGAGCGGTCCCGCCCAGAACAGGAACACCCGCCAGGGGCTGATCCCCGTTCTCTGGCTGTCTTGGGGCTCCGAGGATGCTCTCAGAGCCGCCGCGACGAACAGCACCAGCCCCAGGGTCCACAGCAGCTCCGGCCACCTGCCGGGCTCGTAGGGTTTGAAGGGTTCGAGCCCGGCCCAGGCGAGGTCTCCGGCCACCAGGGCCAGAAATCCCCCCGCGAGCCAGCCCGAAAAGCCTGGTTTGCTGCGGCTCGAGAGCAGCGTGAGGCAGAGGAAGAGCAACCCGGCGTCTATCGCCGGCCCCGAGAGGGTGTCTGCGATCTCCCCGGGGCTCTTCCCGTGGACCGGCGCTGCCGGAGCGAGCAAGAAGTACCACACCACCATGCCCGACGAGAACATCACGCTCAGGGCGTCGAGCGGGGCCAGAGGGGCTATGCCCCGGGTGTAGAGCCCGAGCAGGTAGAGGAGCGCCACGAAGAGGAGCAGGTAGGAGAGGGTGTACGACAGATCCCTCGGGAGCGCGAGCCTTGCGCCGTCCGGACCCATCTGCCACAGCAGGTATCCGCAGAAGCTGGTGAGAAGACCGGCTGCGAACAGCGCCCAGAATCCCCTCTCCCTGCCTCCGGTCTGCCGCGCGGCCCACACCGCGCTGCCGAAGGCGAACGTGGCGGTCGACCAGTAGCAGAGATGGGTCGTCAGGGCGCGTGCCGGGGTGTCTTTCGCCAGCGCGGCGAACCCGAAGGCCGCGACGCACCACGACGAAACGACCAGGAGCGTGTACAGAGACGCCTTGTTTTTGAGGGGTGTTCTCGAGATCAACGCGATCCACCCCACCCCTTGCCGGCGTCCGGCGGGTTTTTCGGCCGCCAGCTTCTTCGACATCGGATCTTACCCCCTGGCGTCGGTTTTCCTGCATTATCCCCCGGTTGCATGGCGTGTTTCCAGCGGTCTCGGATCGCGGGGGCACCGGGCGGGACTCTGGAAGTCCTGAGGACGCCTTCCGCGAAGCCCACCGCGGTAGAATGATCTCCGAAGGAAAGCGTGTGATCGGGGGTGCCTTTCGTTGAGGGTGGCGCTCTTTGTGCCGTGCTTCGTGGATCTCATCCGGCCGGAGGTCGGGGTCGCCACCGTGCGCGTCCTGCGCAGCCTGGGGGTCGAGGTCGTCTATCCGGAGGGGCAGACCTGCTGCGGGCAGCCGGCGTTCAACTCGGGATTCTTCAGCGAGGCGCGCGGCGTGGCCCGGCGCTTCCTCGACGTCTTCGAGCGGGAGGACTTCGACTACGTCGTATGCCCGTCCGGGTCGTGCTCGACGATGGTCTCGCGCTACTACCCGCTCCTCTTCGAGGAGACGCCGGAGGAGCGCGGGCGCGCGGAGGCCCTGGGCGGCAGGGTCAGGGAGTTCTCGGACTTCCTGGCCAACGTGATTGGGATGGAGGATCCGGGAGCCTCGTACTCCGGTAGGGCCGTCTTCCACGCCGGCTGCCACCAGCGGCGCGAGCTCGGGGTGCTGGAAGAGCCGCGGCGGATACTGCGCGGCGTCTCCGGGCTCGAACTGCTCGACTGGGAGGACGAGGAGCTCTGCTGCGGGTTCGGGGGGACGTTCTCGGTGAAGATGCCCGAGGTCTCGGCGGCGATGGCGGACCAGAAGATCCGGGCTCTGGAGAAGAGCGGGGCGGATACTTTGATCTCCTGCGACCCGAGCTGCCTGTTGCACCTGGAGGGGCGACTGCGGCGCACCGGACACGACACGCGGGTGCTGCACCTGGCGCAGGTTCTGGACCCGAGACGGGGGGAGGTCTGAGGATGGCGGCGAAGGCGGGACGCCCGGGGGAGGGGCTCGAGAGCCGGGTCGAGGGCTTCAACGAGCGGGCGAGGGAGGCCGTGAAGGACGAGCGGCTGCGCTCGGCGGTGGCGGTGCACTCGAAGAACACGATCCGAAACCGCAACGCCGCCCTCTCCGCCCTGCCGGACGCACCCGAGCTGAGGGAGCGCGCCTACCGTATCAAACAGGAGACGATGGCGAACCTCGACCGCCATCTGGAACGGATGGCCTCCGCCGTCGAGAAGAGGGGAGGGAAGGTCTTCTTCGCGAACGACGGGGAGGAGGCCGTCCGGTATATCGGGGAACTGGCGAGGCGTCGCGGCGCGAAGGTCATCACCAAATCCAAGAGCATGGCCACCGAGGAGATAGAGCTCAACCGCCGCCTCCAGGAGGAGTATCCCGAGCTCGGGCTCGAGATCGTCGAGACGGACCTGGGGGAGTGGATCGCGCAGCTCGCCGGGGAGGCCCCCTCGCACATCGTCGCCCCGATCCTGCACATGAGCCGCCACCGGGCCGCCGAGGTCCTCTCGGAGGAGGCGGGCCGCCCCCTGCCGCCCAACGTGGAGGATCTCGTGTCCTTCGCCCGCGAGCGGCTGCGGCAGAAATTCCTCTCGGCGGACATCGGGATAACCGGGGCCAACTTCGGCGTCGCCGAGACCGGGACCGTCGTCACCGCGACCAACGAGGGCAACGAGGGGCTGGTCGCGAGCGTCCCGTCGGTGCACGTGGCGGTGATGGGCATAGAGAAGGTCGTGCCGCGCCTCGAGGATCTCGCGGTCTTTCTCAGGCTCCTCGCCCGCAGCGCCACGGGCCAGAAGATGACCGTCTACACCGACTTCGTGAGCGGGCCGAAGGGTGAGGACGAGCCCGACGGGCCGGAGGAGTTCCACCTGGTGCTGCTCGACAACGGCCGCTCCAGCCTCCTCGGTGGGGAGTTCGAGGAGGCGCTCTACTGCATCCGCTGCGGGGCGTGCCTCAACGTCTGTCCGGTCTACCGTCAGACCGGGGGCCACGCCTACGGCTCGACCTACTCCGGGCCCATCGGGGCGGTGATAACACCCCTTCTCAAGGGGGACGAGGAGGCGAAGGACCTCCCGCACGCCTCCAGCCTGTGCGGGGCGTGCTGGGAGGCGTGCCCGGTCGGCATCCCGCTGCACGAGCTTTTGCTCAGGCTGCGCCGCAGGCAGGCCGAAACGGGAATCTCCGGCAGAGCGCAGCGCCTCGCCTTCGACGCGTTCGAATTCGGGATGAGGCGTCCCGGACTCTACGGGATCGGGGCGAAAGCCGCGCGGGGCGTGCAGGGGCCGCTGCTCAGGGACGGGGTCGCCCGGTCCCTCCCCGGGCCCTTGAAGGGATGGGCGGAGTCCCGCGAGATCCCGCACCTGGCGAAGAAGAGCTTCCGCGAGCTCTGGCGGGAGGGGAGGATCTAGTGGCGAGGAAGGAGGAGTTCCTCGAAGGGATACGGCACCGCACCCGCGCCGGGCGCTACCGCCCGACCCACGCTCCGGACGTGGCCTGGACACCACGCGCGGACGGGGGGAGAAAAGAGGGGCATGAAGACCCGGCGGAGCGTTTCGTCCGGGAGTTCGAGGCGGTCGGCGGACACGCGACGCGCGCATCCGGCATCGAGGAGGCGCGTGATTACGTGCTCGAGGTGCTGCGGGGGAGAGGTGCGCGGCGGGTCGTGCGGTGGGATGCGAAGTTTCTGGAAGGGCTGCGCCTCGAAGAGGCCGGGCTGGAGGTGGCCGTCTACCGGGGCGGTGCAGAACGGAGGTCCCTGGAGGAGGCGGACGCAGGGGTGACCGAGGCGAGGTGGGCGCTCGCCGAGACCGGGAGCCTGCTGCTCGAGAGCGGCGGGGGGAGGCTCGCCACGCTCCTTCCGCCGGTGCACGTGGTGCTCGTGCCGGAGGAGAGGCTGCTCGGCACGCTGGAGGAGGCTCTCGGGGAGTACGAAGGGGGGCGGATGCCCCCCGACCTCTGCTTCCACACCGGCCCCAGCCGCTCCGGGGACATCGAGATGACGCTCACCGTCGGCGTGCACGGTCCCGGGGAGGTGCACGCGGTGCTGGTGAAGCAGCCCGGGTCCTGAAATTCGACATCGAAGGGAGAGGTCGTCGTGCAGACTTTCGACAGGCTCCTGGATTACGGAGAGGCCGTGGAGATCATCCTGAAGAACACCCCGCGGTCGTCTGCGGTGGGGGTGCCCCTGTCCGAGGCGCGGGGGCTTGTGCTCGCGGAGGATCTGGTGGCGAAGTTCGACTCTCCGCCGTTCGACAACTCGGCGGTGGACGGCTACGCCTTGAGGAGCCGTGACGCCGGGGCCGGGCGGGTGTTCCGGGTGGTGGACGAGGCCCCGGCGGGCCGCCCGTCGAAGAAAAAAGTCGGGGAGGGGGAGGCGATCAAGATCTTCACCGGCGGCGTCGTCCCCGAGGGAGCGGACGCGGTGGTGATGGTCGAGAACACGAGCGGCTGGGGCGAGGAGTTCGAGCTGAAGAAGCCGGCGCGTCCCGGACAGAACGTACGCCGGAGCGGCGAGGACGTGCGTGCGGGCGAGGTGATCCTGCGCGCCGGGACCGAGATCGGAGCACCCGAGATAGCGCTCGCCGCGAGCCAGGGGTACGCGGAGCTTCCCGTATTCGGGAGGCCCCGGGTGGTCGTCCTCTCGACCGGGAGCGAGCTCGTCGAGCCGGGCGAGAGAAGGCTCGAGCCGGGGGAGATCTACGACTCCAACTCCTACGCGCTCGTCGCGCAGGCGCAGGAAGCGGGAGCGGTGGCACGCAGGCTGTATGCCGCCTCCGACGAGGAGGGTACGCTGCGCTCTGCGGTCGAGGAGGCACTCTCGGAGGCGGATGTGGTCCTGACCAGCGGCGGCGTATCGGTGGGGGAGAAGGACCTCGTCAAGTCCGCGATGCGCGACCTCGGCGTCGAGCAGGTCTTCTGGGGGATAAACTTCAAGCCCGGGAAGCCGCTCTTTTTCGGTCTTCGGGAGGGGGTCAGGGTCTTCGGGCTTCCGGGCAACCCGGTGAGCGCGATGGTCTGCTTCGAGGTCTTCGTACGTCCGGCGCTGATGAAGATGGCCGGGCGCAGGGAGGACGCGAGGCGGCCGCGGATAAAGGTGTACTTCGACGAGGTGGTGCGCAACCGGGTGGGGAGGCTGCACGCGATGCGGGTGCGGCTCTCGCGCACCGGGAGGGGCTGGCGCGCCGAGTCCGCCGGGGCGCAGGGCTCCGGGCTCGTCAGCTCGCTCACGAAGGCGGACGCGCTCGCCCTGATCGGTCCCGGGGCCGAGGTGCGGCCCGGGGAGGAGGTCGAGGCGATCGTGCTGCGGGAGGAGGTGCTGCTGGGGCAGGATGCTAGAATGTAATCCCGATGTTGGGATCAGAACCAGAGGAGAAGATCTTCAGGCTGCGCCTGATGAAGGAGGTTGCGCCGGGCGTGCCGGTGCACTTCTCTTTCTACTCCCCTTCGGTCAAGGTACAGGTGATGCGCGACGCCGAGACGCTTGCCGGCGCCAACGGCCGCTACATCGGCGACGCGGTGACCATAGAGTTCGTCCCCGAGGACTACGCGGCGGTGGAGCGGGTGCGGGAGTTCGTCTGGCGCTGGGAGGAGTACAGCGAGTTCACGGCCGTGCGCAAGATCAACCACCTCCGCCGCG
This sequence comes from Rubrobacter sp. M3-4, assembly GCF_059772285.1. Lineage (NCBI taxonomy): Bacteria > Bacillati > Actinomycetota > Rubrobacteria > Rubrobacterales > Rubrobacteraceae > Rubrobacter > Rubrobacter sp. M3-4. The sequence goes on along the minus strand of NZ_JCBAJP010000001.1, from coordinate 10,028 downwards.
GCGTCTTCCCCGACAGCGTACATGGGATGCTCGAGCGCGTGAGGGGGGTGGATCGGAGGGCCGCGGCGAAGGCTGCGGAGGCCATAGAGCCGGAAGAGCTGCGCCAGATGATAGACGAGAGCGACGTGAAGGCCCTGGCGCGGCTGCCCGGGATCGGTGAGAAGCGCGCCAGGGCGATCGTCACCTTCTACGAGAACGAGCGCAGCGGGCGCGTCTTCCTGTACGCCGCGAACCGCAACGACCGCTTCCGGGGCAGGCCCGTGGTGACCGAGCTCGACCTCGAAGGAGACCTGGAGGAGCAGGTCTTCGAGCACGCGCTGCGGGCGCAGAGGCTCGGTGACCCGGACCCTTTGAGCCCGAACGAGCCGCCGGGGCACACCACCGTGCGGGACGCCAACCTGCTGCATCCCCTGCCGATGACGCCGGCGCTGATGGGGCGAAGCGTCTACCATCCCGAGCAGGTCGAGCTCTTCGCCAGGACCCTCAGGAGGATACTCATCGACGGCGAGAGGCTCGCCGGGGTGGATCAGCTCAGGATCCAGCGCGGCAAGATCTTTCACACCGAGGTCCTGCCCGGGGTGGGGGCGAAGACCCGGGACAGGGTGCTGGCGAGCGGGCTCCTCGACGATGAATATACTTACGAGAACCTGATGAGCATCCCCGGCATAACCGAGAGGCAGGCGAGAACCATAGCCGAGGCGGCGAGAAGAGCGGAGACGCGTGTCCTCTAGCCTCTACGGCTTTCTCCGAAGCCGGGGGGCGGTGACGCCCGAAGAGATCGCAAGGGAATTCCTCGCCATCCCCGATGCCAACGGCGAGGCAAGGGGTCTCGTGGAGCGATTGGTGGCCGGAGATGGCCGGTTCACGTGGGACGAGCAGGGGATGCTCGGGGTCGTGGACCTCGCCTCCCTCGGGCTGGACGAGGCCGAGTACGTGGTTTTCGACTTGGAGACGACGGGCTCCTCGGCGCGCGAGGGCGGGATCACGGAGATAGGGGCGGTCAGGCTGCGGGGTGGGCGCATCGTCGAAGAGTTCGCCTCGCTCGCGAACCCCGGGCATTCCATAGATCCTTTCGTGGTCGGGCTCACCGGGATAACGGACGAGATGGTCCGTGGGGCCCCACCCGCCGGCGAGGTGGCCTCCCGCTTCGAGGGGTTCGCCGAGGGGGCCGTGCTGGTGGGGCACAACGTGCGCTTCGACTGCGCGTTCGTCGAGGCGGCGCTCGGGCGGACTCTGTCCAACCCGACCCTCGACACCCTCAGGCTCGCCCGGCTGCTCGTGCCCGGTCTGCGGCGGTACCGGCTCGCCTCGCTCGCGGACCACTTCGGGATCGAACAGCGTCCTAACCACCGGGCGCTCGCCGATGCTTCGGCGACCGCCGGGGTCTTTCTGAGGCTTCTTCCGCTGCTCGATGAGATGGGGGTGACCACGGTGGGGGAGGCCGCGTCTCTGCGGAGAGGGCGGAGGAGGAGCAAGCGGTACATCATCCCGCGGGATCTCCCGCATGCGCCGGGGGTCTACTACTTCGTGGACCGGCGGGGGGAGGTCCTCTACGTCGGGAAGGCCAAGGACCTCAGGAAGCGGGTCGGGAGCTACTTCGGCGGCGGGGACGGCCGGCGCAAGGTGGCCCGCCTGGTCGAGGAGGCCGCCGGGGTGCGGTACCGGCGGACGGAGAGTGAGCTCGAGGCGCTGCTGCTCGAGGCGCGGGAGATCCGGCGTCTTCTGCCCCGTTACAACACGGCCGGCCGTGTTGAGCGGGCGGGGTGGTACGTGAGGCTGGATCTCTCGCAGAGGTACCCGGTGCCTGAGCGGGTCGCCGCGCCCGGCGGGGGAGAGGAGATCGTACTCGGTCCCTACGGTAGCGCCGGCATGGTGGATTGCTGCATCGAGGCCCTCGGCAGGATCTTTCCCCTGAGGCGGTGCCCGGATGAGGGGGATGGTCCCTGCTTCTACGGGCAGATGGGCCGCTGCGGGCCGTGTTCGGGGATGGACGAGGAAGAGTATCGCAGGGAGGTGGTCCAGGAGATCGCCGCGCTTTTGCGCGGCCGGGGCGGGGAGGAGAAGCTCGACGCCCTCCGGCGGGAGCGTGACCGGCTCGCCGCCCGACTCGAGTTCGAGGGCGCGGCCCGCCTGCGGGACTTTATCCTCGGAATCGAGAGGCTCAGGGCCACCCGGGCCGCGATAGGCTCGGAGGGCGTGTGCGCGGTGCTCTCTGCGGCCTCCGAGTCCGGCTGCGTGGAGGCTTTCGCCTTCCGGAGCGGGAGGCTCGCCGGATACCGCACCTTCTGCCTTGGTGAGGAAGAGAAAGTCCGCCGTTTCGCCAGAGGAGTGCTCGGCGGCCGGCGGGTTGAGACCGTCCGGGGTCCGGACGAGCTGCGGATCGTGGTCGGTTATCTCAGGAGGCGGCCGTCGCCGCTGGAAGTGGTGCGTCTGGAGGGGGAAGAGGACCTCGTCGCGGCCGTCCGGAGGGTTCTGGCCGGGGTTCCCGGGAGTTAATGTATCCCCATTAGCATGCTAGAATCGGGGTGTGTGGCGCACACCGGCTTGTGATCCCGCGGCGAGAGAAGAGGCATAAGGAGAGTGGTTCAGAGCGTACAGGGAAACACCCGCAAGATCCTCCTGGTGGACGACGAGCCCTCCATCCAGAAGATGCTCACCCGCGCGCTCGAGCGCGAAGGGTTCGAGGTACACACCGCAGGTGACGGGGAGGAGGCGCTCGAGGCCTTCTCGGCCTACCAGCCGCACCTGATCATCCTGGACATCATGCTGCCAAAGCTGGACGGTACCGAGGTGTGCCGCAGGATCCGGGCGCAGAGCGACGTGCCGATCATCATGCTCACCGCCAAGGACGACGAGATAGACCGGGTGGTCGGCCTGGAGCTCGGCGCCGACGACTACGTGACCAAGCCCTTCGCCGTGAGAGAGCTGGTGGCGAGGGTGCGGGCGATCATGCGCCGGGTCTCGGTGCCGGCGGGGCAGCGCCAGGACGAGTTGAGCTACGACGGGCTGAAGATAAACATCCCCAGCCGGCGGGTGTCGGTCGAGGGCCGGGAGATCGACCTCACCTACACCGAGTTCGAGCTTCTCGTCACGCTGGCCTCCAACCCCGGCCGGGTGTTCTCGCGCAGCGCCCTGCTCACCAGGGTCTGGGGGGACGAGTTCCGCGACGAGCGTACGGTAGACGTGCACATCCGCCACCTGCGCGAGAAGATCGAACGCGACCCTCGCAACCCGGAGTTCATCCACACCGCGCGGGGCGTCGGGTATGTTTTTCGGTAGGAAGCGAGGCCGGAGGAAGGAGGGTGCGCCGCGCCGCAAGGGTGCGGGCTGGCCGCGGATAGGCATCCGGGCCTGGCTCACGGCGCTCTTCGTGCTGGTCGCGGCGTTCGCGGGGGCGACGGCCTACGAGGTCGTCAAGCCCATACTGGCCGAGACGCTCTACCGGGCGAGCCAGGCGAACTTCCAGCAGGTGGGCGAGCAGTTCCAGCGCGAAGTCCAGCGCAACCCTCACTTCGACTACTCCCGGTTGAAGAACTTCGCGGCGAGCCACGACGTTCAGTGGGGCATCGTGCAGGACGGCAAGCAGGTCGCGGGCAACCTCAGCGAGGGCTGGAACCCGACGACGGTCAAGGAGGCCATAAAGACCCGCCGCCCGCAGCAGAGCCCTCCTCACACGATTCAGCTGGGGGTGCGCAAGGGGCAGGAGGTCTACACCTACGCGGTCCCGGCGCAGGGTAAGGACAAGGCCATCGTCTTCCTCAAGTTCTACGCGCAGAGCGACATCCTCAACGCCGATGCGGCCCTCGGCAACATCCAGCGCCTGGCGATGATAGCCGGCATCCTCGCGCTGGTGATAACCGGGCTCGCGGGCTACATAGCGGCCGACATGATCGCCCGGCGGGTCACCCGTCTCGGGATCGCGGCCGACCGGCTGGCGGCGGGGAATTTCAGCGAGCGAATAGAGACGACGCTCAAGGACGAGGTCGGAGATCTGGGAGCGACGTTCAACGCCATGGCATCTTCTCTCGAAGGAGCCTTCCGCCAGGTGGAGCAGGAGAAGGAGCGGAGCAAGGCCATCCTCGACGGGATGACCGACGCGGTCATCGGGGTGGATGCTGAACTGAACGCGACCTTCCTGAACCCGCGGGCTCAGGAACTCCTGGAGTCCTCGGGGAGTGAGTTCTACTCCCGGTTGCGGGAGATACTGGCCGAGAGCCGCGAGAGAGGCCCGATAACCTCCGAGGTGGAGGCCTCAGACAAGGTGATCGAGGTGCGCGCCGCGCCGCTGGAGGACGGGGCGCTCGCGATCATGCGCGACATCACGGAGCAACGCCAGGTGGAGCGGGCGAAGGCGGAGTTCATAGCCAACGCCTCCCACGAGCTGAAGACGCCCATCTTCGCCCTCTCCGGTTACCTGGAGATGCTCGAGGACGAGGAGGACGAGGAGGTGCGGCAGGCCTTCCTGAAGGACATGCGCGCCCAGACCGAGCGTCTGCAGAACCTGGCCCGCACGCTCCTGGACCTCAGCCGCATAGACTCCGGAGCGCTGACCTTCCGCACCGAGGAGGTGGACCTGGAGGAGATCCTCTACGAGCTGCGCCGGGATTTCACCTACACCGGGCGCGAGATCAACGTGGACGTAGAGGGAGAGGTGCCCCCGGTGGAGACCGACCCCACCCAGCTCCACCGGGCTCTCGCGATCCTCGTAGACAACGCCATAAAGTACTCCGCCGACGGCTCGCCGGTCGACCTCATCCTCAAACGGGAGGGCGACCGCGCGGTCGTCAGCGTGAGAGACTACGGCTGCGGCATCCCCGAGCCCGAACAGGAGCACATCTTCGACCGCTTCTACCGCGCCCAGGGCTCCTCCCGCGCCGACGGCACCGGACTCGGACTCGCCCTCGCCCGTGAGATCACCGACCACCTCGGGGGTGAGATCACGGTCCAGAGCCGCCCCGACGAGGGGAGCACCTTCTCAGTCTCCCTCCCGGCGCTCGACCGGGCCGGCGATAAAGAGCGCAAAGTATCTTAACGCAATTTTAATTTGTTCGATGTGTTGCTACGCTTCGGAGTGGGTAGAATATTTGTGGGGCAGCTTTCCGGGCCGTAGACTCCCCCCTCCCTGCGGTACCGGGAAGTGCCCCTCTCTTTTTCGCCGCCCTCAGTAGAAGAGCGATGGGAGTCCGAAGGCCTGGAGTATGGGCTGGCTGAGGCGAAGTATGTAGCCGAAGATCGAGAGCGAGGGGACCAGCCAGGGCAGGAGGAAGAGGGCGAGCAGGATGAACGGGCCGTAGTGGTTCATGAACACCACGAGTCCGTCCAGCGAACGGGGGAGGAAGGGGAAGATCACCTTGGACCCGTCCAGCGGAGGGATGGGGATGAGGTTGAAGACGAACAGCAGGGCGTTGACGAAGGCCACCGCGACCACGATGAGGGCCAGGTAGCCGCTCTGCAGCGCCGGCAGGCGGAAGAGCAGGGCGCAGAGGGCTACGATGAGGAGGTTCGAGAGGGGACCGGCGGCGGCCACGGCGACCGGACCTAGGACTCCTCCACGCGTCTTCGAGGGGTTGACCGGCGTGGGTCTGCCCCAGCCGAAACCCGCGATGAGCAGCATGATGCTGCCGAGCGGGTCGAGGTGGGAGGCGGGGTTGAGCGTGACCCGTCCCTGCCGGTAGGCCGTGTCGTCGCCGAGCATCATGGCGCTCCAGGCGTGGGCTGCCTCGTGCAGCGTGATACCCACGGCGAAGCCGAGGAGAACCGCTATGGCGGCCGCCGGGCTCTGGGAGAAGAGGCTCACGAACATGGCCTCTAATGATACACGCCGGAGGTGATTCCGGCGTGTGGCGGCCTCTGGTGTCGAGGCCGAGGCCCCGTTAGTCCAGTCTGTAGACCGAGATCGTCACGTGGTTCCCCGCCCCTTTGATATACGAGGAGAGCTGGGTCTTCATGACGGAGGAGGAATCCGCGACGGTGCCGAGGCGGGTCTGTCCGGCCTCGACCGGGCTGTCGACGCCGACCCCGTTCTTTATCTTGCCCAGGAGCGCCACCGCGACGCGCTCCTGAGGGGCTGCGTCAGGTTGGATCTCTATGACGCTCGCGCCCTGCAGCAGGGGGTCCGGTCGCACGGCGGTTATGGTCCCGGAGACCGGAGCGTAGACCGGCGCCCCGGCCGGCGCCCCCACGTCTAGGGCGCCGGTCTCCGGACCCTGACGTCCCGCGGGTGCCATCAGAAAGTAGCCCACCGGGCTGCCGGCCTCGCCCGAGAGGATGGTGATCAGCGGGTTGGCCGAGAGGTTCCGGCCGCGGGGGGAGAGCGGGACGAGCCCGTTACCGGCCGGATGGTATCCCAGACCCTCTATCTGCCGGGGGCGTATGGGGGTGGAGATATCGAGCCCGCCGGCCCGGGCGAGGATCAGGGTGGGAGGGGCTTCCTTCAGGGAGGCCGCCCTACCGTGCCCGGCCCCCAGGACCACCGCCGTCACGAGCGCCGCTACGAGCGCGAGAAGGCCGGCTGCCGTCATCCTGCGGCGCCAGAAGACCGAGGACTTCCGGTGGCGCTTCTTGCGCCGGGGCGGGTCCGCGGCCGTGCGGGCCTCTTCCTCCTCATACTTCTTAGGGCGGGTGAGCACCCGAAGTTCGGGCCTTCCTTCAACAACATGTTGTGTTCTCTGCATCCGCATCCTCCCCATGCTGGCGGCCGATTATACAGATGGGGCGGGGGGCTGTAAACTTGCTGGCGGGGTCGACCCGGTCGTGTAGTCTTCTCTTTCCGGAGCTCTGATGTCGGCGAAGAGGCTGCTGGTATCCCGGTATCTACAGTACGTGCTCCTGGCCGCCGCGCTCGTGGTGCTGGTGGTCCTGGTGCGCCAGATAAGCGGGGTGCTGCTCACCTTTTTGATGGCTATGGTCCTCGCCTACGCGCTCAACCCTCTCGTGCGCCGGTTCGAGAGATGGGGGGTTCCGCGGCTGATCTCCGTACTCGGGGTCTACCTGATGCTGCTCCTCCTGGCGGCCGCGGCGCTCGTCGTGGTTATAGTACCCGCCATCAGGCAGGTGCAGGCGCTCTTGGGGAACCCGCAGACGATCACCGACCAGGTCACGGCGTTCCTGGACTGGCTTCGTCGTCTGCCCTACGTCGGGGAGCAGGCCGCGCTCCTGGATCGACAGACGGCGGCTCGCTTCGTCAGGGGCAACCTGCCGCCCGCCGGGACGATTCTGAAGGGGGCTCTAGGGGTCATCGGTGGGGTGTTCGGGATCTTCGGCACGATCCTGAACCTGTTCTTGATGTTCATCATCTCGATCTACCTTTCGCTGGACAGGGAGCGGGTCGTGGGGGCGGCGCTCGGTATGGTGCCGGAAACCGTGCGGGAGCAGACGATCGAGCTGTTCAGGGCGGTGGAGGGATCGCTGGCTCGTTATCTCAGGGCGCAGCTCCTGCTGTGCGTGCTCATGGGGGCTATCGGATGGGGGATAGTCTTCTTCACCGGCGGGCGCTACGCGCTCTTCATAGGGGTGTGGGTGGGTTTCACCGAGCTCATCCCCGTCCTCGGTGCTTTCCTGGGTGCGGTGCCGGCCGTCGTACTGGCTCTGCTCGACGGGCCGGTCGAGGCTCTGGTGGTGGCGCTGCTCTTCCTCCTCGCCCAACAGCTCGAAGGGAACATCCTGGTGCCGAAGATCATGGGAAGCTCGGTCGGGGTACATCCGCTGTGGGTCATGTTCGCCATGCTCTCCGCCACGGCTCTCTACGGGATCGCCGGGGCACTGTTCGCCGTTCCGGTGGTGGCGATGGTGGCGGCCGCCATAAGGTATCTTAAGGGTACGCTGGTCTTCGAGCCGTGGAGCATGGCCCCGGTCGTGCCCGTTTCCGAGGAGACCGGAGAGAACGTAGACGAGAAGGAGAGGTAGATAGCCCGTGAGCCTGCCACGTCGTGAGCCGCGCCGACCGGTGTCGTTCAAGGAGTCGCTGCGGCAGTTTTTTCTGGGGCCTCTTATCCGCCTGCTCTCCACCATGCGGGTGCGGCCGGATACGCTCACCATGCTGGGGTGGGCGCTCTCGCTGGTGGCCGCCGGGTTCTTCGGGAGCGGGCACGTGAGGGTGGCCGGGGTGATCATGCTGGCCGCCGGGCTCTTCGACGCGCTCGACGGCGCGGTCGCCCGTCAGTCCAACCGCATCAGTCCCTTCGGGGCCTTCCTCGACTCGACGCTCGACCGGTTCTCGGAGTCGGCCGTCTTCGTCGGGATCATGTTCTTCTACGCCGACTCTTCCCGCCCGGTCGAAGTGCTCCTGACGGGACTGGCCATGACCTTCTCGCTGCTCACCTCCTACACCAGGGCCCGCGCCGAGGGACTGGGATACGAGTGCCAGGTCGGGTTGCTCGAGAGGGCGGGAAGGGTCGTGCTCCTCTCCGGCTGCGCCATCCTGGGCATCCTCGTCGTCGGCGTGTGGGCCGTGGCGCTGGGTGCCTTCGTGACCTCTTTCCAGCGAATCCTCTACGTGCGCCGTGTCACCATCGAGCACAGGAAAGATCCCTCCTCCTAGCAGCCCGAGGGCGGGTTACGAAGCCATGCTCCGCGCGCAGAGTTCCCGCCTCGCCCGTCTCGCGGACGAATACGGTCTCCCCCGGCCGCTGGGCGACCCCGCATCCGCCGTCCTCCTCGTGATGGAGCCCGATGCCGGCCCCAGAGCCCTCGAGGCCCTCTCCCTGAGCCTGGACGCCGTCGGCCTGCGGAATGCCTCGGTGTGCTTCTTCTCCGGAGAGAGCCTCGCCCTCTGTATCCTCACCCTCCAGCCCCGGGTGCTCGTCGCCGTTGGAGACGTCCCTGCCCGCGCGGTGGATTCGGTACACTTCCCCCTCGCCCGTAACGATTTCTCGCAGGCCACCCCCGGGGAGTGGTTCGACTGGACCGCATCCATCCTGGGCCTTCTCCTCCCCCCCATCTCACCCGCCCTCGACGACCCGATCCGCAAACGTCGCTTCTGGAGCGCCTTCCTGCGGCTGCGCGGGCTCCGGTTTTCGTAGAAGATTAAAAATTGTTAAAAATTGTATCGGGACGGAAACAACATTATGTTGTGGAGGGGTCAGGTGGAGGGCAAGACAGATTGCGTTTAGTGGGGTGACGGGTGTTTTTCGGTGGTGATTCTGGCGTTGCGGAGTCGTGCGTCGTTGATTTAGAGTCCTCAGCCGGAGGGGGGAACCATTTGATGGTCCCCCGGGGCTTGGTTGAAGAGCCGGAGAAGAAGGTTGTGGAGGCCAAGGGAGGGAGCCCGGATCATGCCTCGGAGGGGAAGTTTAGCCTTAGCGACGACTCTGGCTGCGGCCGGCCTGTTTCTGGGAGGGGCTTCGGCCGGGGCTTCTCCCGCCGGATTGAAGGTTGATCAGGCCAAACTCGGTGCCGCGCAGCAGAGGCTGGCACAGTTGGGGCGCAGGTCCGCGGCGGCCTACGAGGACTACAACAACGCCTTGTACGAGCTGAACCGCATAGACGCCAGGCTGGCCCGGACCGACCGGGCCCTCGAACGGGCGCGGGAGCGCCTGAAGTCTTCCCGGAAGGCTCTGAGGGAACAGGCCACGCAGGTGTACAAGAGCGGGGATCTCGGGTTCGTGGACGTCCTCGTCGGCACCCGCAGCTTCTCGGAGTTCACCTCGCGGCTCGACATGCTCGTCAACGCCTTCATCCAGCAGAGGAACAGCTACGAGAAGATGCGCGCGGCGGAGCAGGCTCTCCTCTCGAAGAAAGCCGCTCTCCAGGAGCAGCGACGGCGGCAGAGCGAGGTGTTGAAGAAGGCCGAGGCGAAGCGGGAGCGAGCCCTCCGGCTCCGAAAGGAGGCCGCCGCGTACCTCGATTCGCTCGACGCGAAGGTGGCCCGGGAGATAAAGGCACGCCAGGAACATCAGGCGGCGCTCGCCAGGAAGCAGGCCGAGTCCGCCCTCCGGGTGGTGAGCAGCGGCGCCTCACAGACGGCGACCCCGGTCTCCGTTTCCGTCGCTCCGGTGCAGTCTCCGGCGGCCGAGGCGGCGGCCAGGGCA